>JAKLKS010000338.1:0-3140 GCA_023150535.1 Planctomycetota bacterium | reverse complement strand
ATGCGCCCGATCATCCGGGTGCAGGAGGCCCCCGGCCCGGTCTCGAGGAAGAACCGCGCCCCGTCCCCGTGGGCCGCCTCCACGGTGCGGGCGAAGTCCAGCGTGGAGAGCGCCTGCGCGGTGACCGCCTCCGCGGCGGAGGCCCGGTCCGGCTCGTAGGCCGCGCACCGCGCGCCGGAGTAGAAGCGCACCCCGGGCGGGGGCGCGGTCTCCATGAGGTGCAGGTCCCGGTAGGCCCCCTCCACCTCGCGGACCACCTCGCAGTGCACCGTCGTCACGCCCCTCACCGGGAGGAAGGCCGCCCCGAGGTCCCGCACCAGCGCCTCGACCTCCGCCCGCGCCCCCCCCACGACGCACTCCCGCGGCGCGTTCACGACGAGGAGGTAGACGCGCCGCCGCCCCCGCAGCGCGCGGCGCACCTCGTCCGCGTCCCTGTCGAGGACGCCGAGCACCCAGTCCACGCTCTCCTCGGGGCCGAGCCCCCAGGCCTTGCGGGCGGCGTTGCAGGGCCCCGCGAGGTCCCGCGTGAAGAGCGTGGAATCCCGCATCCGCCGGTACATCCCGTCCCGGTCGGTCCAGGCGCCCAGCGCGAAGAGCCCCGCGGTCTCCCCCAGGCTGTAGCCCACCACCGCCTCGGGCCGCGCCCCGAGGGAGAGGAGGATCTCCGCCGAGAGGGTCTTCAGCGCGACCTGCCCGAAGATGAGGGCCCTGTGGTCCCGCTCGATGTCCTCCCGGGAGGCGGCGCTCCAGAAGACCTCCGGCGCGAGCTGGCCGCGCAGGTGCAGCGTGCGGCGGTCCTGGGCGCGGAGCACCCCGGGCCAGGAGAGCCCGAGGTCCCGCCCCATGCCGGGGAAGTGGTTCCCCGAGCCGGGGAAGACGAGGGCGAGCCCGCCGCCGAGGGGCTCCGGGGACCAGAAGACCCGGTCCCCGCCCCGGCCCCGGGCGGCCGCCGCGCCGGACCCGCCCCCGTCCCCGCCCGCGGGGGTCCCCTCGCGCACCGCGCGCAGCGCCGCGTCGGCCAGCTCCACCGCCTCGGCGCGGCTGCGGGCCACGACGGCGGCGCCGAAGGCCCGGGAGGGATCGGAGGGGTTGCGCGCGTACCAGCGCCGCGCCAGCGCCTCCACGGGCGCCTCCCCCGCGTCCCGCGCGAACTCCCGCAGGCGGATGAGCCCCTCCTCCACCCCCGCCGCGGCGTCGGCCTCCACGGAGAGGATCGCCTCCTCCCGCGCGCCGAGGGGGAGGAGGAGGTCGACGGCCGGCGCGTCCGCGGGCGCGGCCCCCGGCCCCGCGCCCTCGGGGGCCTCGAGGACCGCGTGCACCGCGCTCCCGTCCACGGAGAGCGCGGTCACCCCGGCCCGGCGCGGCCCCTCGGCCCGGTCCCGGATCCAGGCCCGCGGCTCCCCCGGGAGGAGGAACCGCTCCGAGGCCTCGGCCAGCTCCGGCCGGGCGGCGCGGAGGTGGCGCAGCGGCGGGAGCACCTCCTGGCGGAGGCAGAGCGCCGCCTTCACGAGGGAGGCGAGCCCCGCCGCCGCCCCCGCGTGGCCGAGGTCGGCCTTGGCGCTCCCGACGCAGAAGGGGGCGCGGTTGGCGGCGCGCCCGAAGAAGGAGGCCATGGCCCGCGCCTCGGCCGCGTCCTCCGCGGGGGCCCCGCTCCCGTGGGCCTCCAGGTACCCCACGGTGCCGGGGTCGACCCCCGCGTCGGCGTAGGCGCGCTCGAAGGCCCGGACGACGGCGGCGGGATCCGGCGCCCCCGGGGCCCCCCCGCCCGCCGCCCCGGTGCCCCGCACCAGGCAGTGGATCCGGTCCCCGTCGCGCAGCGCGTCCTCCAGCCGCTTGAGGACCACGGCGGCGGCCCCCTCCCCGGGGACGGGGCCGTCGGCCCCCGCGTCGAAGGGGCGGGCGAGGCCCGAGGGGGAGAAGGGCTGGAGCGACGCGGAGCCCGCCAGCGCCCTCGGGTCGCCGGCGAGGTCCACCGCCCCCACGAGGGCCCGGTCCACCTCCCCCCCGCGCAGCGCCCGCACCGCCTCCTCCAGGGCCCTGAGGCCGCTCGCCTCCTCCCCCTGGACCGAGAAGGAGGGGCCGCCGAAGCGGAACTCCCGCGCGAGGCGGCTCGCCACCATCCCGCCCAGCGCCCCCACGGTGCGGTTGGCGGTGAGGGGGGGGTGGCAGGAGTCGCGGAGGCGGGCCGCCCAGGCCTCCACCTCCTCGGCGGGCAGCCCCGGCTCCCGCTCCGCGGCCCAGCGGCGCGCCTCGGGGAGGAGCGACCAGCGGAGGTGGAAGCTCGTCGTGTTGAGGTCGAGCCCCATCCCCACGAAGACGCCGGTCCCCGGGTCCGGGGCGTCGGTGCGGGCGCCGGCGTCCTCCAGGGCGTCGGCGGCGGCCAGCAGCATGAGGACCTGCTGGGGCAGCATCTCCTCCAGCTCCCGCGGCGGGATCCGGAAGCGATCGAGGGGGACGCGCACCTCCCGCAGGTAGTGCCCCGGCGGGGAGGGGAGGCCGAAGGAGCGCGGGTCCGGCGCGGCGGCCACCGCCCCGCCGCCCCCGAGGACCCTCTCCTGGAACTCCCGGAGCGTCCCCCAGGGCCCGAAGCGCGCGGCCATGCCGACCACGGCCACCGGGGCCCCGGCCGCCGGCTCACTGTATGAACCTGTGATACTCTCCCGGGCGGACCCCGGGCCCGGCCCCTCCTCCACAAGGAGGTGGGCGTTGATCCCCCCGAAGCCGAAGGCGCTCACCGCCGCCCGGCGGGGGACGCCGGGGCCCCTGCGGTCCCAGGGCTCCGCGGCGGCGAGCGCCCGGATCCCGCCCCCCTCGGCGAGGACCGAACCCCGGGCCGGCTCCCGGAAGTTCGCCGTGGGGGGGAGCACGCCGTGGCGCATGGCCCGGAGCACCTTGACGAGTCCCGCCGCGCCCGCCCCCGTCAGGAGGTGCCCCACGTTGGACTTGACGGAGCCGACGACGCAGGGCGGGCCGCCCGCGGGCCGCAGCTCCCGCAGCGACCGCAGCTCCTCCCCGTCCCCCACGGGGGTGCCGGTGGCGTGGCACTCGACGAGGTCGGGATCGCCGGGGTCCCAGCCCGCCGCCGCGTAGGCCCGCCGCAGCGCGCGGAGCTGCCCCTCGCTGCTCGGCGCCAGCAGGCT
>JAKLKS010000337.1:1482-3413 GCA_023150535.1 Planctomycetota bacterium | reverse complement strand
CCCCGCCCGCTTCGTTGAATTCCCGGGCCCGCCCCGTTATGACGGGGGCGCGGCCCGGCGCGCCGGGCCCCCCCGTCCATGCAGGCCGACCTCCCCGCCCACCCGCTCCTCCTCCGGCCCGGCCGGGAACTCCCCGGCCCCGGCGCCTGGGAGGGGGTCTTCGGCCGGCGCGCCCCCCTCGAGGTGGAGGTGGGGTTCGGCAGGGACGACGCGCTGCTGCGGCGCGCGAAGGCCCGGCCCGAGCGGGACTTCCTCGGCCTCGAACTCAAGCGGGACCGGGTGGAGACCTACCTCTCCCGGGCGGCGCGCCTGGGGATCCGCAACCTCCGCATCCTGCCGGGGAGGGCGGAGGTGGTCTTCGGCGTGATGCTGCCGGCGGCCTCCGTGGCGGCGGCGCGGATCCTCTTCCCCGACCCCTGGCCGAAGGACAAGCACGCCTGGAACCGGCTGCTGCAGCCCTTCTTCGCGCGGGAGCTGCGGCGCACGCTGGAGCCGGGGGCGGACCTCCTGCTGGCGACGGACGACGCGGCCTACGCGGCGCAGATGCGCTCGGTGATGGACGGCGACGGCGGCTTCGAGGGCGGACCCGCGGACGAAAGGACGGTCTTCGATGGCACGACGATCTTCGAGCGCAAGGGGCTCGCGGAGGGGCGGAAGGGGAACTGGTTCCTCTACCGGCGGCGCGCCTCCGCGGCGGCGGGCGCCCTCCCGGTCCGCTGAGCCGGCGCCGCATCCCTCGGGCCTCCCCATCCTCTGGAGCCCCTGGCGGATGCAGTACGTCCTCAGGGGCCGCCCGCCGGGCTGCATCGCCTGCGAGGCGCTGGCGGGGGGGGTGAACGCGGAGACCCTCGTCCTCCACCGCGGCGAGCACGCCTTCCTCATGCTCAACCGCTACCCCTACAACGTGGGCCACGTGATGATCTGCCCGGTGCGCCACCTCGTGGATCCCTCGGAGATGACCGACGCCGAGATGCTGGAGACGATGAAGCTGCTGGCCCGGTGCGGGGACCTCTTCCGGAGGACCATGAACGCGGGGGGCGTGAACGCGGGGCTCAACCTCGGGGCGGCCTCGGGGGGGAGCGTGGACCACCTGCACCTCCACGCGGTGCCGCGGTGGGTGGGGGACACGAACTTCATCTCCATCATCGGGGGGACGAAGACGCTCCTCGAGACGCTGGAGGGGACCTGGACGCGGCTCCGGAAGGAGATCGAGGCATGGTGAAGCGGGCGGCGTTCCTGTGGCTGGCCGTTGCGGCGGCGGTGATCCCCTCGGGGTGCTCCGACGACGAGGAGGCGCCCCCGGCGGCGCGCGTGGAGGACGAGGGGGAGCCCCTGGAGTTCCTCCGGACCTTCCCGGCGTCGACGAGCGGGGGGCTCCGGGCGGAGACGAAGGCGGTGGTGAAGGACGCGAAGGGCTGGGAGGCGCTCTGGGCGAAGGCGAACGAGCACCTCGCGCCGGTGCCGAAGGCGCCGGCCATCGACTTCGCGAAGGGGATGGCGGCGGTCTTCGCCTGCGGCGAGCGGAAGACGGGGGGCTGGTCGGTGGAGATCGTCGGCGCGCGGAAGGCGGGGGGGAAGACGCGAATCCTCTACGCCGTCCGCGCTCCCGCCGAGGGGGCGGTGGCGTCCCAGGCGGTGACGATGCCCTGGCACGCGGTGGTCCTCCCCCGCTCCGACGACCCCGTCGAGTGGGTCGAGTACCGGGCGCGGAAGAACTAAAAACTGAACCCGTCCCCTTTTTATGACTTTCGCGCGGATGAACCGGGACCGGCTGCCCTCCGTTCCCGAGAGGGGAGGACTCCCATGCGCCCCTTCCTCGCCGCCGCCCTGGCGCTCGCCGGTCTCGGCCTTCCCGGCCCGCGCGTCCCCGCCGCGGAGGAGGGGACCCCCGCGCCGCCGACCCGCCGCGAGTGGCTGGTCCGCCACCAGGA
>JAKLKS010000337.1:0-1472 GCA_023150535.1 Planctomycetota bacterium | reverse complement strand
CCTGGGACCCGGTCGGCTTCGACCGGCACTGCGAGAAGCCCGGGGCCTGCGCCGGCGCGGGGCGGGCCGGGGACCGGGTGGGGACCACGGCGCTGGCGCTGCTCTGCTTCCTCGGGTACGGGGAGACGAACAGGACGCCGCGCTACGGGGATGTCGTCAGGAAGGCACTCCAATGGTTCCGGGACCACCAGGACGGGACCGGCGCCTTCGAGCCCGCGAAGGGCGACCGCTTCCTCCTCAACCACGCGCGGGCGACCCTCGCCCTGGCCGAACTGTACGGGCTCACGCAGCATCCCCCTGCAGGGGGTACCGCCCAGCGCGCCCTGGACCTCCTGGTCTCGCGCCGCCTGAAGGAGGGCGGCTGGTCCGCCTCCTTCGAGGGGAAGGAGACCGACCTCGAGACGAGCGCATGGGCCGTGGTGGCGATCCGGGCGGGAGCAAGCGGGGGGCTGGCGACGGGCGCGGACCCCTTCGGGTCCTTCGGAGCCTGGCTGGACCGGGGCACGAACGCCGAGACGGGGAGGTTCGGGCCGGAGCCACCGTCGGCGCGGCCGGGGGCAGGCGATACGAGCGTCCTGATTCCGGAGCCGTCCGAAACGGCCACGGCCATGGCCCTTCACTGCAGGATGTGGATGGGGGAGACAACGAAGGACCCGGTCGTCGCCAGGGGAGTGGAGGTGCTCCTGCGCCGCCTTCCCGAAGCCGGTCCCACGGGGACGGACCTGGACTTCCTCTACGAGTACTTCGGAACGCAGGTGCTGATCCACTCGGGCAAGGACTCCTGGCGCAAGTGGAGCGAGGCCCAGAAGGCCGCCCTGATCGACACCCAGAGGATGCGGAAGGAGGAGTGCGCCTATGGATCCTGGGATCCCACCTCCAGGTCGGCGGCCGAGGGGAGGGTCGCCTGCACGGCTCTCGGCATCCTCAGCCTGCAGGCCTACTACCGGTACTCCCGCTGCATGTGCGGCAGCCCCGAGGATCACGCGAGGATGCTGGAGGAGAGGGCGAAGCATGAAACGGAGCCTCCCCCCGAGACACCCCCGAAGTGATCGCGAGATCATAAGAACGGGACGGGTTCGGTTTTATCGAGAACCCTCCCCCCCTCCCGTCCGTTCATGACGGGCGGCACATCATGCCCGGGGGATTCCCCGGCGGGAGGGCTCCATGATCCGCACCACGGCGCTGGCGGGATGCGCGTTGCTCTTCCTTCTCGGCGGACCCGCGGCGGCCTGCGCCTCGGGGGAGGATCCCGCCCCCGCCCCCGCCGCCGACGACGCCCTCACCGAGGCCCTGCGCGCCGCCGAGGCCGCCCGCGGCAAGGTGGCCGACGCCGACCGCCTCGCCGCCGACGCCACCCGCGCCCGCCGCCTCGCCCTCCTCGAGGCGGTCCGCACCGAGGGGGCCCTCGCCGAGGCCTTCCTCCGCGCCGGCCGGGACGGCGACGCCGCCGCCAGCGAGACCCGCCTGCGGAA
>JAKLKS010000336.1 GCA_023150535.1 Planctomycetota bacterium | reverse complement strand
CCTCCCCCGCCGCCGCCTCCTCCCCCTCCTCCCGAGGGCGGCGGCGACGATCCCCCCCCGCCTCCTCCGCCTCCCCCGCCTCCCCCTCCCCCGCCCGACGGCGGCGAGGGCGGCGGCGAGAAGCCTCCCCCGAAGAGGCCGCCCGAGAAGACCGAGTAGCCCCCGCCCCGGCGCACCGGTCACGACGGGCGGTGACGATGGAACGCGATCCCGCGGCGGAGGACGCCGTAGGATCGCGTTCCCATGTCCACCGCGGCCTCGACGCTGGTCGTCCTCTCCGGCCCCTCCTGCGCCGGGAAGTCCCCCCTGCTCAAGGCCCTGGCCCGGGTCCACCCCGGACTCCACGCGGGCCTGCGGCCGGTGGTCCTCCACAACTCCCGCGCCCCCCGGCCCGGGGAGCGGGACGGCGTGGACTACCACTTCCGCCCCCGCGCCGCCGTGGAGGCGCTCGGCGCCGACCCTCGCTTCGCCGTCCTCGACGTGCGCGGCGACCTCCAGGCGCTCGACCTCGACGCCCTCGACGGGCTGCTGGCCGCGGGCAGCGCCATCTTCGAGGGGAACCCCTTCGTCGGGACCGCCCTCCTCGACCACCCCCGCCTCGCCTCCGTGCCGAAGGTCTCCCTCTTCCTCGCCCCCCTCTCGCGGGAGGAGATCCTCGACCTCCGCGCCCGGGGGGCGGACCTCCCGGCGCTCGTCGCCGACGTCCAGCGGCGGAAGCTCCTGCGGAGGCTCCGCAGGCAGAAGGGGGAGCCGTCCCTTCCGGACCTCGAGAACGTGGAGAAGCGCTGCCGGTCGGCCTTCGGGGAGATGCGCCTGGCCCACCGGTTCGGGCGGGTGATCCCCTGCCACGACGGGGAGGATTCCGAGAACTGGGACGCCTTCTACTGGCCGCTGGGCGACGCCGGCCGGGCCCTCCGGGCGCTGGCCGCGGCGCTCCGGGGCGAGGAGCCCCCGGGCGCGGAGCGCTGGGAGCCCGACCTCCTCGGGTAGGCGGCAGCACCGAACCCGACCCGTTTTCGTCACCGTGACGATTTCGGGTCGGGTTCGGTACTGATCACGTTCTCGTCACGGTGACGATTTCGGGTCGGGTTCGGTACTGATCAGGGCCGTCGAGGGGGCGCGGTAGGATTCCGGGCATGACCAACGCGATCTCCCGCCGCTCCGTCCTCCTCCCCGCCCTGCTCCTCGTCGCGCTGGCGGCCTCCGCCTGCACGGCCATCGCCGAGGGGCGCCGCGCCCCGGCCGTGGTCGGGGAGCGCTGGCTCCTGCTCGAGGGGAAGGACGCCTCCGCCGTCGTCGAGGGGAAGTGGGGGCTCGTCGTCTTCTTCCGCCCCCACCTCCCGGACTGCAACGCCGACTTCGGCCTCGTCCTGGAGCTCGCGGAGACGTACGGCCCCCGCGGCCTCGTCACCGTGGCGGTCACCCCCGACGACGCGGAGGCGGCCCGCGCCTTCATCCTCCGCCACCAGGTCCCCTTCCCCGTCCTCGCCGAGGCGCGCCCGACGCTCGACGCCTGGGGGATCCCGGACATGTGGGGCAACCGGATCTACCTCGTCAACCCCTCGGGGGTCGTGGTCGCGCAGGACGACGTGCCGGAGACGCGGCGGATCCTCGAGAAGTGGATGCCGCGGTAGCCGCCCGCCGCCCCCCCGCGTAGCGCCGCTCCCAGCGCCGGATCTCCCGGAGCATGGCGGCGGTACGCAGCGCGTTCCACCGCTCCCGCCCCCTCCGCTCCACGGCCACGAGCCCCGCCCCCACGAGGACGGCCAGGTGCTTCATGGCGGCGAAGCGGCTCCCCGGGAGGATCGCCGCGACCTCCCCCGTCGTCCGGGGCCCGGTCCTCAGGAGATCGAGGACCGCCCGCCGGGCGGGGCTGGCCAGCGCCCTCCAGACCCGGTCCCCCCGCCCCCCCGTCCGCGCCGCGGCCTTCCTCGACATGTGACCATTATGTCACCTTTTTCCCCACGGGCTCCCACCGATTCCCACCGGGGCGGGGCCGCGGAGGGCGGAGTGGAGGGGGGTGCCCGGGCCTCCGGGGGGACGACGGTGGAGGACCCGGGCGTGCGACGGGAGGGGCGGCCACGCGCCGCCCCTCCCCCGAGACGAAGATGCGCGTCGGCGCCCGGCGGGGGAAGCCCCCGGGCCGGCGGCCCCTCCCGCAGGCGGGGGCCGCGCTCCGACCGGAACCCGATGTCCCGGCGGAGGGGGAAGCGCAAGGGGCGTGCCGCCCGCGGGCGGCCCCGCCGAGGGGGGGAGCGGGGGCGGACGCGGCAACGCCGGGTCCACCGTGCGGCCGCGCTGCCAACGACCGTTGTCGGCGCTACTTCCCGAGCGACTGCAGCGCGATGTTGGCGAGGACCACGATCTTCTGGAGGTCCTTCTCGAAGACCCGCACCGTGACGATGGGCGTCGTCGAGGCGTCCATCTTCCCCTCGTCGTACTCCGCCATCTGCCGGGCCACCTTCCGCCAGGCGACCTCGAGGTCGGAGAGGGGCATGGCGTCCACCCCGAGCCTCCGCGCCCCCGTCTTGAGCGCCCCGAAGTCCGGCTCCCGGACGGAGAACCGGTGCCCCAGGGACTTCCGCCAGTGGCCGATCACCGCGGCGTAGTCCGGCTCGGTCTCGACCTTCCGGAAGACCGGCGAGGCCTCCTCGGCCCCCCTCTTCACCTCGTCCCGGAAGGCCCGGAGGCGTCCGAGGAGCGCCTCCCGCTCCCGGGAGGGGGCGGCGACCCTCCCCTTCCTCCCGCGCCGGAGGAGGAGGACGAGGATCACGAGGACGAGGAGCGCCCCCGCCCCCGTCTCCAGGGGGTGGGAGCGGATCCAGTCTTGAACGCCGGCCGCGTCGGGCAAGGGGACCTCTCTCTGCGGGGGATCGGGGAGCAGCCGCCGGAGGAGGGAACGATACGACAGGAGGCCTCCCGGCGGCGGGGATCCTCCCCCATCGGGGGGCCCGGGGGACCCCGGCCGGCCGCCGCGGCCCCCTAGATCCCCGGCGGCGCCTCCCCGATCTCCTCCCCGAGCCGCCGGAGGAACTCCTCCATGAAGGCGGCCCGCGGCCGCGCCTCGCGCCTCCCGGCCTCCGTCCTCATGGTGGAGGGGAGGCGGAGCAGCTTGGTGAAGAAGTGATCCACGGAATGGCCCCGGTCGTCGAGCGGGCGCGCCCGGGCCCAGGGGTCCTCGGGGTCGAAGTAGTCCGCCCCGAGGAGGACCCCGGTGGAGACGGTCCGCATCACCCCCAGCGCGCCGAGGGCGTCGAGACGGTCGGCGTCCTGCAGCGCCCTGCCCAGGGCGGAGGCGGGCACCGCCCCCCGGCTGAAGGAGTGGTCCCGGATCGCCTCCGCGGCGAGGTCGGCCTCCGCGGGGGGGAACCCCCGGGCGAGGAGGAGGTCCCTGGCGACCCCCGCCGAGAGCTCCGAGGCCCGGCCCCGGT
>JAKLKS010000335.1 GCA_023150535.1 Planctomycetota bacterium | reverse complement strand
GAGGCGGGCGATGGGGTCGCCGGCCCGGAGCAGGGCCCCCTCGGCGGCGACGGTCGCGGCGACGCGGCCGGCGACGCGGGAGGCGACGTGGACCTGCTGGACCTCGACGATCCCGTGGAGGAGGAGGGGGCCCCCGGGGGCGGCGTCGCAGGCGGGGAGGAGGAGCAGGAGGGCGGCGAGGGGGAGGAGGGGCCGGGGCATGGGGGGATTCTGGGGCGGGGAGGGGCGGGGAAGGTGGTTTCTCCGCCCGGGCCGGGCCTTGACCCGGGTCACACCCCCGGTGCGGTTTCCTTGGACTCCGTACAATCTCCGCGGTATATTGGACATTGTCCAATCAACAACGCCCCGAAAGGAGGACGCGCCATGAAGGACGCGAAGTCCGCGAAGCACGCCGCCCGCGCGACCGCCGCGGTTCTGGCCCCCGCGCTGGCCGATCTCATCGACCTCTCGCTCGCCTGCAAGCAGGCCCACTGGAACTTGGAGGGCCCCTTCTTCTCCCCGCTCCACGCCCTCTTCGACGCCATGACCGACGAGTACCGCGCCTGGTACGACGAGGTGGCCGAGCGCCTCCTCGCCCTGGGCGTCCCGGCCGACGGCCGCTCCTCGACGGTGGCGGCGAAGTCCCGGGTGGAGGAGATGCCCTCCGGGCGGCTCCCCGGCCCGAAGGCGGTCGAGGCGATGACGGAGCGGGTGGAGTCCCTCGCGAAGCGGCTCCGCGGCGACCTCGATCGCCTCGGCGACCTCGACCCCGTCTCCCAGGACATGGTCATCGGCATCCTCGCGGGCGTGGAGAAGCAGGCGTGGATGCTCCGCGTCCAGAACGCCTGACCGACGCGGCGCTGGCCGACGCGCTGCGGCGGGGGGGCCTCCGGCTCACCCGTCCGCGGCGCGCCGTCCACGCCGCGCTCCGGGACCTCGGCGGCCACCGATCCGCGGACGAGGTCCACGCCGCGCTGGCGGCGGCGGGGACCCGCGTCTCGCGGATGACCGTCTACAACGCCCTCGCCGACCTCCTCCGGGCCGGGGTCGTCCAGCGGGCCGACGCCGGGCCCGGCCGGGCGCTCTTCGAGGCGGGCGCCGCCTGGCACCACCACCTCCTCTGCCGGACCTGCGGCGGGATCGAGGACGTCCCCTGCGTCCGCGGCCGGAGGCCCTGCCTCTCGCTCCCGGCGGCCTTCGGCCGGGCGGAGGAGGCGCAGGTCATCTTCCGGGGGGTGTGCCGCCGCTGCCTGGAGGGGGAGCGGCGGAAGCGGCGTTGAGGGCCGCCTCCCGCGCCCAGTCCGCGGCCGCCGCTGCGGCGCCCTCGTCGATCCCCCCCGCGAACCGCTCCGGCTCCGCGCAGACCTTCCCCCCCGACAGCCGGCGGAGCGTCCGCGCCGCCTCCACGCGCACCTCCGGGTCGGGGTCGCGCAGCGCCGCCGCCAGTTCCGGCGCCACGGTCGCGTCGGCGATCTCCCGGAGCACGCGGGCGGCCTTCCGCCGCTGCTCCGGCTCCGTGCGGGCGGATTCGCTCGCGAGGAACTTCGCGATGGGGACCCGGCAGACCGGGGCGAGTTCGCGCACGATGGTGAGCGCCTCGTAGACCGCGAGCTTGCGGTGGCCCATCTCGGCCAGCATCCGGTCGAGGTGCTCCGCGAGGTCCCGGTCGCGGGCCCCCGAGCGGGCCCACAGCTCCAGCATCCAGCCCGTGGCGATGGCCTCGGAATCGATGCGGCGCGCCTCGGAGAGGATCCCGTCGGAGAACTCCGCCTCCTGCCCGGGCCGGAGGTCCCGCACCGCGCCCCCCGCCTCGACCCGCGCGCTCCCGCTGAAGAGCTGGACCCCGGTCCCCTCCGCGCCGCGGCGGACCGAGAGCTCCGTGCCGAGGACCGTCACCCGCGTCGCCCCCGCCTCCAACCGGAAGGGCTCCCCCCGGGCGACCCGCGACCAGACCCGCCCCATCTCCACCTCGAGGCACCGTCCCCCCGGGATCCTCACGCGCGCCCCGCGGTCGAGGCGGACCTCCGTCCCGTCGGAGAGGACGAGCGCCGCCCGCACCCCCTCGGGCACGAGGAGCCGGTCCCCCTCGCGGAGCGGCTTCCCGGTGGAGAGGGGCCCGCGGCCCTCCACGGAGACCTCGCCCGTGGCGAGGGAGAGGAAGCCGGCGAGGGGGGGCTCCGTGGGGGGAGGGGGAGCGGGACCGGGGCCGAGGAGGGGCGGGGGCGGCCGCAGGGAGAGGCCGAGGAGGATCCCCGCGGCGGCGGCGGCGGGGAGGAGGAGCCAGGGCAGGAGCCGGCGGGGGAGGGCGGGCGCCGGTGCGGGGCCGGGCAGCCGGAACCGCGCCGCCGCCGCCTCCGCCATCTCCGGGGCGAAGGCGTAGGCCTCGCGCAGAGCCCCGTCCGTCGCGCGGAGCGCCTCGTACCGCTCCCGGAGGTCGGGGTCCGCGGCGAGCCGCGCCTCGAGCGCCGCCCGCTCCTCCGGCCCGCACTCCCCGTCGAGCAGCGCGTCGAGTTCCGGGTCATCCGCCATGGTCGTCCTCCAGCGCCGCGCGCAGGCGCTTCCGCGCGGCGGACAGGCGCAGGTTCACCGTGGGGACGCTCATGCCCACGGCACGGGCGATCTCCCGGTAGGAGAGCCCGCCGAAGTAGAAGAGTTCCACCGCCTCGCGGAGCGGCTCCTCGAGCGCCGCCACGGCGCGGAGCACCGCCTCGCGCCGAGCCTCCGGCGGGCCCGGCGGGGGAGGGGCGGCCACCTCCGGCAGCGGCGCCGCCCGGCGCACCGCCTCCCGGCGCCCCCGGTCCCGGGCGGCGTTGGCCACGATGGAGCAGGCCCAGGGGAGGAACCGGTCGGCGCGGTCCAGCGTCCCGAGCGAGGTCCAGGCCCGGAGCAGCCCCTCCTGGAAGGCGTCCTCCGCGGCGGCCCCGTCGGCGGAGCGGGCGCGGGCGACCGCGAGGAGGGTGCGCCCGTGGAGGGCGACCAGGGCCTCGAAGGCCCCCCGGTCCCCCCCCGCGGCGCGGCGGGCGAGCGCCTCCGTGGTTCCGTCCACGGGGGGGATCCTAGCCCCGGGTGCCCCTACTTCCTCCCGGAGGGGATCTCCCACTCCCTCCCGACGCCGCCGTCGCAGGAGGGGCAGGCGTCGTGGGCGAAGCCGGGGCTCGCCCCGCTCCGCAGGGACTCCGTTCCGCGCTTCATGCCGATCTTGAGCGCCTCCTGGAGGCGGGACCTCTCCTCCCCCGCGAGGCGGCGGCGCTCCATGCCGCGGGAGACGGCCCTCTCGACGAGGGACTGCAGCGCGGCGCCGCGGGCGCGGATGTCCCCGTCCTCGAGGCGGGCGACGGCGGGCCTCACGGCCTCGGCGACGGCGTCGGCGCGGTAGGCGTCCCCCTTGCGCCCGTACTGGTACTCCTTCCGCAGGGCGTAGGCGCGGAAGGCCTCCAGCACCGGGGTGCAGACGGGGCAGGCGTAGACGAAGTTCCGGTAGCGCCCCCCGGCGTCCTTCTGGAGGACCATCTCCACGGCCGTGTCGGGAACCCCGTCCTCGCC
>JAKLKS010000334.1 GCA_023150535.1 Planctomycetota bacterium | reverse complement strand
CGGGGAAGGAGGCGCCCGCGCCGGAGACCGGCGGCGGCGGGCCGGCCGCGGGCGGCGGGGCCGCCGAGAAGGCGGAGGCGGCGCCGAAGACCTTCGAGCAGCTCCCGAAGTCGCAGCAGCTCGAGATCGTCGAGCAGAAGGTGAAGGAAGCGGGGAAGGGGGCCGCCGCGGCGAAGGAGGCCTTCGAGTGGCTCACCTCGAAGGGCTTCGGCGACGACGCGAGGCGCGCGCTCGTCGCGGGCCGCCTGGCCGCCCCCGGGGACGCCTGGCTCAACGGGCAGCTCGGCTACGTGAACAGGGCGGACGAGATCCGGGCCCTCGCCTCCGACGAGACGATCCTCTTCAACGTGGGGGAGGACCACCCCGACTTCCAGAGGGTCATGGCCCTCCAGGAGAAGGTGAAGAAGGACGCCTCCGCCGCCTGGCTCACGGCCGAGGACGCGAAGGCCTTCGACGCGTCGGCGGCCTCGCTGAAGGAGCTCGTGGCGAAGCTCGACGACCCGGTGTACGTCCGCACGAAGAAGGAGTTCGACAACGTCCGCCTCAACCCCGCCTTCACGGGGCTGGAGTTCTCCTTCGAGTCCTACCGCCCCTACGTGATCTTCGCGGAGCTCCCCGGCCCCGACCGCAGGGAGCTGGCCGACCGGGTCGTGAAGCTGACCGGGAAGGCCCTCCAGAGCGTCCACAGGCACTGGCTGGAGTTCATGCGGAACGACCTCGGGCTGAAGGCGCCCTCGCTGGAGGAACTGGGGGACGACCGGCTCAGGATCTTCGTGTTCAAGAACCGGGAGTCCTTCGACGCCTGGCACGCGAAGAACGGCGTCTCCAACCCGGGTCCCAGCGTCGCGGCCTACTACGAGCACGGCCGGGACCGCTTCATGATGATGCACCTCGACAGCTTCGACCCCGGCACGATCATGCACGAGGCCACGCACCAGACGATCCACTACTACTCGCGGTACTTCTGCCAGCTCGACGACGACGCCATCGCGGAGAAGAACGGGGAGCCGAAGGAGGCGGTGCGCTACGAGGACTCCCGGCTCCGCTCCTCCATGTTCTGGTTCCAGGAGGGCATCGCGGAGTACTTCGGCGGGGCGCGGAAGGCGGAGGGGAAGGACGACGAGTGGACCATCGGCGAGCTCCAGCCGGAGCGGCTGATGTTCTTCAAGTTCATGCAGAAGAGGGGGAGCCTGTGGCCCCTCGAGGACTTCCTCTTCGCCGACCAGGTGCAGATCACCAACCGGGCCAAGGTGAAGGGCGGGGGGCTCCAGGGGGACGAGCTCAAGGGCCTCATGTACTCCCAGGGCTGGACCCTGGTGCACTACTTCCTCCACGGCGAGGGGGGGAAGTACCGGCAGCGCTTCCTCAACCTCGTGAAGAACGAGCTGTCGGGGAAGTCGGGAAAGCCCTACCTGCTGGAGGCCTTCGGCCTGCCGAAGTCGACCCAGGACCCGAAGTTCAGGGAGTTCGTCCAGGAGGTCGAGGCGGGCTACATGAAGTACTTCGAGGAGCTCTTCGTCCGCATGCAGAAGCGGTAGGGGGCCGCCTCCCCGCCGCGGGGCCTACTTCCCCGCGGGGCGGAAGGGCCTGAAGCCGGGGCAGCGGGAGGCGCGGACCTCCTCCGCCTTCTCCGCGTCGCCCGCCTTCTCGAGGGCGTTCACGCAGTCGAACCAGCGCTCCTTCGCCTCGGCGCGCCGCGCGAGCTCCCGCCACTCCTCCGGGGCGGGCGGCGCCTTCTGGATCTGGGCCGCCCGGTTCAGGGTGAAGGCGTCGCCCGCGGCGACGGCCTCCCCGCGGACCCGCGCCAGGAGCGCCTCGTCCCGGTTCCGTTCGAGGTACTCCAGGGACTCCGCCAGCCTGCCGGCGGCGACGAGCCCGGCGGCGACGTCCAGCCGCCTGCGGTCGGCCCCCCTGCCGTGGAGGATGCGGCGCTTCTCGAGGAAGTCGACGGGGATGGGCTCGGCCATGGCTCGCCTCCGGGGGACGCCGTGATGGTAGCGGCGCCCGCCCCCCGCCGTGCTTCCTTCCGGGGAGGGGATCCTGCATGATGGGGCGCTCCATGGACCCCGACACCCTCCTGAGGCTCCTCGAGATCAACAAGCGCCTCGCGGGGGAGACCGACCTCCCCCGGCTCCTCGAGGTCATCATGGACTCGGTCATCGAGCTGACCGGGGCGCAGCGGGGCTTCCTCATCCTCGTCGAGGACGGGAAGGTGCGCTTCCAGACGGCCCGCAACTTCGGCCGCACCCAGGTGGAGCAGCCGGAGCTGCAGGTCTCCCAGACCGTGGTGCGGACGGTCATCCAGTCCGGCCGCCCCCTCCTCACGGACAACGCCGCCCAGGACCCCCGCTTCGAGGAGGCCGCCAGCGTCACGGCGCTGCGCCTCACGAGCATCCTCTCCGTGCCGCTCCGCGTTCAGGAGCGGCTCCTCGGGGCCCTCTACGTGGACAACGCCGCGCGCCGCGCCGTCTTCGGGGAGAAGGAGAAGGAGACGCTCCAGGTCTTCGCCGACCAGGCCGCCATCACCATCCGCGCCCTCTGGAGGCAGAGGCAGGTGGAGGAGATGAACCGCGCCCTCGAGGCCAACCTGGAGCGGAAGTCGCAGGAGCTGGAGCGGGTCTCCCGCGCCCTCGACCAGACCCCCTACCGGCACGACTACTCCGAGATCGTCGGCCGCGGGCGGCACATGAAGGAGGTCCTCCTCCTCCTCGACAAGGTCATCGACACCGACGTCCCCGTCCTCGTCCAGGGGGAGAGCGGCACGGGCAAGGAGCTCATCGCCCGGGCCATCCACTACAACGGCCCGCGCCGCTCCGGCGCCTTCGTCCCCGTGAACTGCGGCGCCATCCCCGCGTCCCTCCTCGAGAGCGAGTTCTTCGGGCACATGAAGGGCTCCTTCACGGGCGCCGTGGAGAACAAGAAGGGGCTCTTCCAGCAGGCCGAGGGCGGCACCATCTTCCTCGACGAGATCGGGGAGATGGACCTGGAGATGCAGAAGAAGCTGCTGCGCGTCCTCCAGGAGAAGGAGGTCCGCCCCGTGGGGGGCAAGGCGGCGGTCCGGGTGAACGCGCGGCTCATCTGCGCCACCAACAAGAACCTCCGCAGGGAGATGGAGGCGAAGCGCTTCCGCGACGACCTCTACTACCGCGTGAGCGTCATCCCCGTCGAGGTCCCCCCGCTGCGGGATCGCACCGAGGACATCCCCGACCTCATCGCCCACTTCGCGCGGAGGGCGGCGAAGGAGATGTCCATGCCGGAGAAGCGGATCGCCCCCGAGGCCGTGGAGCTGCTCCGGCGCTGGAGCTGGCCGGGGAACATCCGGGAGCTGGAGAACGAGATCCGCAAGGCCATGGCCCTCTCCGACGCCGAGATCACCGCCGACGACCTCTCCCTCGAGATCCAGGGGGACCGGGCGGCGCGGGAGCCGGTCATCGGCGCGGCCGTCCCCGGGTCCCCCGCCCCCGACGGCACGCTGAAGGAGACCGTGGAGCGCGCCGAGCGGGCCGCCATCGAGCGGGCCCTCGAGGAATCCGGCGGGAACCAGACGAAGGCCGCCCGGCGCCTCGGCATCAGCCGCGTCTGGCTGCGCAAGAAGATGGAGCGCCAC
>JAKLKS010000333.1 GCA_023150535.1 Planctomycetota bacterium | reverse complement strand
GAGGCGAAGAGGATCCCCGCCCCCGCCCCCGGCTCCCCCGCGGGCGGCGTCCTCCCCTCCCGCCCGGAGTCCGGCAGGGCGAGGACCGCCGCCGCTCCCGCCACCAGCGCCCCGCCGAGCAGGACCTTCCCCCCGATCACCGCGCCGCCTCCTCGCGGACCTCGAGGATCCGGCCGGGGGCCGGCCCCTCGACGACCGTCCGCGCCCCCGAGGCCCAGCGCACCTCGACCCGCTCGATCCGGTCCGCCTTCCCGAGGCCGAAGTGGAGCCGGGGGTCCCCCTGGCCGAGGTAGCAGGACGCGGTCCCGCCCTCCTTCACCCGCGTCCGCCCCCCCGCGGTGACCGCCACCTTCGCCCCGAGCCCCCCCGTGTTCGGGGGGAGGCCGCGGAGGGCGACCGTGATCCAGGCGTTCTCCCGCGGGGCCCGGTTGCGGAGCAGCACCGCCCGGTCGAGCATGTTCGTCACCACCGCGTCCACGCGGCCGTCGTTGTCGAAGTCCCCGGGGAGGCAGGCCCTCCCGTTGAGCGCCGCCCGGAACCAGGCGCCGCCCCGCGCCGAGGCGTCGGCGAAGGTCCCGTCCCCCCGGTTCTCGAAGAGGAAGTCCTCCCGCCCGACCTCGTGGTGGAGGTCGCCGCTCACGACCAGGAGGTCGTCGTCGCCGTCGTCGTCGAAGTCGATCCAGGCGCTGCCCCAGGCGGGGCTGTGGGCGCGGGGGGCGGCGAGGCCCGAGGCGAAGACCCGGTCCTCGAAGCGCCCTCCCCCGAGGTTCCGGAACAGGGAGCCGTAGCCCCCCGTGCTGAGGTAGAGGTCGGGGAGGCCGTCCCCGTCGCCGTCGCCGACCGCGCCCGCCATGGCGGCCGCCGCCTCCCCCTGCATCCCGTAGGCCACCCCCGCCTCCAGGGCGGTCTCCCGGAACCGCCCCCCGCCCTCGTTCCGGAAGAGGAAGTTCGGGCTCGCGTCGTTGGCGACGAAGAGGTCGGTGCGCCCGTCCCCGTCGAGGTCCGCGGCCGTCACCCCCATGCCCCGCCCCGCGGCGCCGAGGATGCCGGCGGCGGCGGAGGCGTCCTCGAAGGTCCCGTCGCCCCGGTTGCGGAAGAGGGAGTGGGCCTCGGCCTCGTAGGCCAGCGGTCCGGGGAAGCCGTCGGGAGGGAAGAACAGGGCGTAGCCGGGATCGAAGTCCACGTAGTTGGCCACGTAGAGGTCGGGGCGGCCGTCCCCGTCGTAGTCGAGGAACGCGGCCCCCACCCCGCAGCGCGGGTCGCCCACGCCCGCCCGGGCCGTGACGTCCTCGAAGGTCCCGTCCCCGCGGTTGCGGAAGAGGACGTCGGGCCCCACGGCCGCCACGAAGAGGTCGGTCCGCCCGTCCCCGTCGTAGTCGGCCGCCGCCGCCGCGACCCCGCAGCCCGCCCCGCCCACCCCCGCGCGCTCCGTGGCGTCCTCGAAGGTCCCGTCCCCGCGGTTGCGGAAGAGCCGGCTCCGGGGCGGTTCCGCGGGCCGGGTCCCCTTCGAGAGCCCCTCGACCCAGCCCGACTGGAGGAGGTAGAGGTCCATCCACCCGTCCCCGTCGAAGTCGAGCACGCACCCCCCCGCGCCCGCCGCCTCGACGACGTTGTCCATGCTGCCGTCGCCGAGGCGGTGGACGAAGTCGAGGCCGCAGGCGGCGCCCGCGTCCACGAAGAGGTCGGCCGCGGAGGAGGGCGCCACCGTCGGGGTGGCCGGGGGGCCCCCGGCCCCGGGCCCCGGCTCCGCCGGCCCCTTCCCCCGCGGGGAGAGGGCGCCGAGGACGGCGAAGAGCGCCGCCGCGGGGCGCAGCACGGCCAGCGCCGGGAAGAACCGGAAGGACACGGTGGGGGGGCCTCCGGAGGGGCCGCCGGCCCCGCATGCCGGCGGCCCGCTCTCCCCCACCCGACGGGGCGGGGGGAGGCGGGCAACGGGGTGGCTGACGCCCGTCAAGGCTCCCGCGGGCACATGACTTGCGACAAGCACGCCATGACCAGCCACCCCAAGAGCTGCCCCGACTGCGCCCAGCGGCGGAGGGGATTCCTCTCGAGGCTACCCCACGAGATCCTCGACCAGACCCTGTGCGTCATGCGCCGGCGCCGGTTCCCCGCGGGCTCCGTCCTCGGCCGCGAGGGGGAGATCGCCGACGGGGTCTACGCCATCCAGGAGGGCCTCGTGAAGCTCGTGGGCCCGGGCCCCCACAACCACCCCCGGATCGTGGACCTCATGGGACCGGGCGACATCATCGGCCTGGGGGGGGTCTTCGGCCGCCGGCTGACCTTCGACACCATCGCAATCACTGAACTGGCAGCCTGTTACAGCTCCACGGCCGCCTTCAAGGGGCTCCTCTCCTCGAACGCCTCCGTGGCCCTGGGGCTGGCCGACCACCTCTCCTGCGTGGTGGACCGGGAGGCGGAGCGCCTGCGCGGCCTGGGGACCAACACCGCCATCGAGCGCGTGGCGAGCTTCCTCGTGGACGGGCGCCTGCCCCGCATCGGCACCAACCGGATCATCCTGCCGCTCCGCCGCCGGGAGCTGGCGGCCCTCCTGGGGGTGGCCCCGGAGACCGTGGCCCGCTCCCTCACGAGGCTGGCCGCCGAGGGGATGATCAAGGTCTCCAGCCGGGAGATCACCATCCTCGACGACGAAGGGTTGATTTCCCGCGCCGACGGCCAGAAATCCGCACAGGTCACGTCGGTCTAGTTCCGGAACGGCGATTGCCGGGGAGGGGGAGGGAAGGCCCCCCCGCCTCCGGGGCCCCCTCCCGCCGGCGCCCTCCTACCCGTCCTTCGGCGCCTTCTCCGGCTCCGGCATCGGGTCCTCCCCGTCCTCCTCGGGCGGCACCGGCGGCTCCTCCCCCGTGAAGAGGATCCGGTTGCAGGAGCGGCACTGGGCCAGCCGCGTCCCCCCCACCGCCACGGACACGTCCTGGACGGTGACCTCCATCTGGCAGGCCCGGCAGAAGTGGGTCCCCTCCCCGTCCACCTCGACGGTCGTGATCCCGACCCCCTTGCGGGAGGCCCGGACCCGGTCGTAGACGGCCAGCACCTCGGGGTCGATCTCCCCCGCCAGCAGGTCCCTCAGGGAGGACTTCCGCGCCAGCTTCCCCTCGATCTCCTTCACCTGGACGAGGATCACCTTCTCCGCCTCGCGGAACCGCTCCTCGGCGGCGCGGACCTCGACCCGGGCGCGCTCGACCTGCTCCTCCAGGGCCTCGGTGTCGTCCATGATCGCCAGGATCGATTCCTCGATCTTCTCGATGTCGGCCCGGGCGCTGCGGATGTTGAGGAGGAGCTCGCTGTAGACCTTGTTGGAGGTGGCGCTGTTGAGCTGCCCCTCCAGCTTGAGGATCGCCTCCTCCTTCGACCGGACGTCCAGCTCCTTGCGGTCGGCGGCCTTGTGGGAGTCCCTGGCCCTGCGCTCCGCCTCGGCCAGGCGGGCCCGGGCGTCGTCGAGCTCCTTCCGATCGTGGGCGAGGAGCCTCGGCTTCTCCTCGGCCTGCTCGCGGAGCCTCGCCACCTGCCCGTCCAGGTGCTGCAGCCGCATCACCTTCCCGACCGCTTCCTTCACCGATGCCACTTTCAGCGCCTCCTCTGCCGCGATTCCGGCGATCCGCCCCGTCCCCGCCCG
>JAKLKS010000332.1 GCA_023150535.1 Planctomycetota bacterium | reverse complement strand
TCCTTGCACCCCCCCGCCCGTCCCCCCAGAATGCGGGACTTCGCTCCCCTCACTCCACAAGGAGCCTCCCATGTCCGTGCACAAGAGCCTCGTCATCGGCGCCTCCCTCTCCCGCTCCCGGAACGTCTTCTCCCGCGTCGAGCGGCTCGAGAAGCTCGAGAAGGAGGGGAAGTGGAAGGAGGGCGCCTCGGTCTTCGCCCTCCCCAAGGTCAAGACCCGCCTGAAGACCCGCAAGGTCAAGAAGGAGAAGAAGGTCGAGGCCGCCGAAGGCGCCGCGCCCGCCGAGGGGGGCGCCGCCGCGCCGGCCCCCGCGGCCGCCGCCGCTCCGGCCAAGGACGCCGCCAAGGACAAGAAGAAGAAGTAGCCGCCTCCCCGGAATCGAGAAGGGCCGGGCCCGCCCCCGTCGGGCGGACCCGGCCCTCCTGATTCCAGGCCGCTCCTAGTGCTTCTCGGCCCCCGCCGCCCGGGCCGCGGCGTACTCCCCCTCGCCCTCCGACTTCCACCACTTCACCCAGGCCGCGGCGTCGGTCCCGAAGGACTTCCCGGTGATCCGCTCCAGCGCCCGCGAGAACGCCCGGCGCTCGATCTCCACGTCCGTCCCGTGGGCCCCGAGCACCTTCACGTCGAGCACGATCCCCTCCCGCAGGATGGAGATGATGGGGTCGCCGATCTGGGAGAGCTGGGCGATCTCCACGTCGTAGTCGCTGATGTAGGAGACCTGGTTCATCACCTGGATGTTGGCCCGGTTGCTCGGCCCCGCCGCCCACTCCACCCGGCGGATGAGCGTCTCCACCGTCGCCCTGCTGCCCCAGGCCCCGAGCGCGTCGGCCGCGTTCATGGCGACGACGGGGTTCTCCGACCAGAGCGCCCGCACCAGCGGCCGCTCGATCTCCGGGAGGGCGACCGCGTGGAGAGCCTGCCCGGCGGCGGCCCGGACCTCGGGCTCCCCGTCCTTCACCGCGAGCTGGAGGAGCGTGCGCACCACCCCCTCGTCCCCCTCGACCCCGAGGCCGGCCGCGGAGGCGGCCCGGACCCCGGCGTTGCGGTGGCGGGCGCCGACGAGGTAGAGGCGCCGCTTCAGGGCGGCGTCGAGCGACGCCATGGCCTCGGCCGCGTACTTCCGCACCGCCGGGGTGGGGTCGCCGAGGGACTCGAGCAGCTTCGCGGCGCGGGCCTCCTCCCCGGAGGCGGCCTTCTCCCGGTCGGCGCGGCGGTCCAGCGCCTCGGCCTCGGAACGGAGCAGCCACTTGCCGCCCCGGTTCACGAAGCCCTTGGCCGCCATGAGGTCCGCGCCGGACTTCCAGGCGGCTTGCGGAGAGGAGGCGCCGGAGCAGGGGCTGCAGGAGGGCTCCTTCGCGTCGCCGCCCACCCTCTGCTCGCCGAGGAGGGCGCGGGCCGCCTCGTGGGAGGGGTCGAGGGCGACCACCTTGCCGGCGAGGTCCCGGGCCTCGGCCTCCAGCCCCTGCCGCCGCGCCCAGAGGGCGAGGCCGTAGAGGCCGCGCGCGTCCTTCCCGTCCACCTTCGCGAGGCGGGCCTGGTACTCCCCCGCCGCCGTGGCGTCGCGGTCGATGACCTCCACCGCGCTCCAGGGCATCTCGACGACGGTCTCCCCCGCGACGACCTGGACCGATTCCCCGAGGTCCTTCGCCTTCCCCTCGAGGATGTCCCCGCCCCGCAGGCGGACCACGTCGGCGCCGGCCGGGGCCGCCGCCAGCGCCAGGGCCCCGAGCGCCGCCGCCGCGTGCCACCGGTTCGCCGCACCGCTCCGCCTCGACTCCCGCATGAAAGCCTCCTGGTTGACGGCGTCCCCCCCTTCCGATTGCTGCCCGACGGTACCATCCCCCGGTCGCCCGTCAAGGCCGGCCCCCGCCCCCGCCCTCACTCCCGGTGCTCGAAGAAGTTCTCCAGGCAGAGGGCGTGGATGGCGGCCAGGTAGACCGCGCCCGCGTCCTCCGCCCACCGGTCCCCCGCCGTCGGCCAGGCCCCCTCGTCGTCCCCCTTCGCCACCTGGGTGGAGAGGAGGTGCTTCTTGAGCGCGGGCGCCCAGGCCTTCCACCACTTCCCTCCCATCCGGCTCATGGCGTCGGAGGCGTAGTAGAGGTGGTAGGAGGTCTCCGACCACCCCGGCTTCGGCGGAGTCCGCAGGAGGAGGTCGGCCGCCTTCGCCACGGCCTCGTCCGAGGGGCCCATGCCGTTGCGCAGGCGGCAGAAGAGGGTCGCCGCCGTCATGGCGAGGGAGCCGCCCCCGACGACCAGGTAGCCGGTCCTCCCCGAGAGGGGGTCGGTCATGCGGTCCAGGTAGGCGAAGGCGAGGTCCACGGTCTGCGGGTTCACCTCGTAGGCCCCCAGCCGGGCGTGGAGGAGCGCCTGCAGGGCCCAGCCCGTGACGGAGACGTCCGAGGGGGGGGACTTCGCCGTGTACCGCCACCCCCCGTCCAGGTTGGCGGCGTCCTGCAAGTAGGCGATGCCCCCCTGCGCCGCCTCCCGGACGCCGGAGCGGCGGACCAGCCGGTCGGCGTCCACCAGGGCCAGCGTGCAGAGGGAGTGCTCGTAGAGGTTCCGCGAGAAGGAGCCGTCCTTCTGCCGCACCGCGAGGATCCAGGCCAGGGCGCGGTCGAGCGGCGCGGCGAACTCGTCGGTGACGTCGTGGCGGACGTGGCCGAGGAGGGCGAGCGCGCAGAGCCCGGTGATGCCGGTGCGGTGGCGGGCCCGCTTCCGCTCCTCCTCGGTCGGCTTCCGCCCGTTGGCGTCCACGAGGGAAATGGAGAAGGAGCCGTCGGGCAGCTGCTGCTTCACGAGCCACCGGAGCGCCTTCCTCACGGCGGCCAGGGCCTCGGGCTCCCGGTTCTCCTCGAGGTCCTTCACCGCCTCCGCCCGCTCGGCGTCCCGGGCCGCCTCCGCCTTCGCCGCCTCGCCCTCCCCCGGCTCCGCGGCCAGGCCCGAGAGGATCTCCCGCGCCTTCCCGTACTCCCCCTTCGCGAGGGCGGCGTCGGCCGCCTTCCGGCGGCCCGCGCGGGTGCGCTCCCCGGCGAGCCGGGCGGCGAGGGCGGCGACCTCCCCCTCGAGGACCTTCCGGGCGGCGGGGTCGGTGGTGGCCCTGAGGGCCGCCCGGAGGGATTCCAGGGCCTTCGCCGTCCCCCCCTTCCCCGCCGCCTCCCGCGCGGAGGCGACGGCCCGGTCGGCGGGCTCCCGCGCCTCGCGGGCGGCCCGCGCCTCCTCCTCCGCCCTGCGCCGGTCGAGGATCCCCCGGACCCTCTCCTCCGCCGCGGCCACCTCCCCCTCGCCGGGGGTGCCGGCGAGGGCGGCGGCGGACCGCCGCAGGAGGTCGAGCGCCCCCGCCGCCTCCCCTCCCTCGGCGAGGACGGGAGCCTCCGAGAGCCCCCAGCGCCCGGCCTCGAGGCGGGCCGCGGCGAAGGGGCCGGCGAGGTCCCCGTCGAGGTCCGCGGGGTCGTGGCGGGCGAGGAGGGAGGCGATGCCGGAGAGGGCGGAGGAGTACCGGCCCCGGCGGACCGCGTCGAGGATGTCCTCGGCCTCGCGCCGGAGGGGGGAGAGGGAGGACCGCGGGCGCGCCGCGGGGGCGGGATCCCCGGCGCCGGGGCCCGGCGGATCCCGCAGGGCGAGGAAGGCGGCGGCCGCCG
>JAKLKS010000331.1 GCA_023150535.1 Planctomycetota bacterium | reverse complement strand
CCGCCCGCGCGGCCGGGAGGCCTGCGGCCCGCGCCTCGGCGAGGAGGGCGCGCGCCTCCGCGGGGGCGCCCTCCCTCCCGAGGGCCGCCGCCTCCTCCGCCAGCGCCGCGGCGAGGGCGGCGCCGAGGGGCCGCCTCCAGGCGTCGAGCACCGCGCCCTGGCTCCCGAGGTGGACGACCTTCCCGCCGCGGGTGGCGAGCGCGACCTCGGCGCGCGGGAAGGAGCGCGGAGGTCCGCCCGCGCCGCCGACCAGGAAGGAGCCGCCCTCCTGCTCGAAGGGGCCGGGGATCTCGGTGCCGTCGAGGAGGAGGAGCCCGTCCGCCCCCGTGGGCGGCGCGGCCGGGGCGGCGGCGGGCCCCGCGGCCGCCGCCGTCCCCCCGGGAGCGGCGGCCGCCTTCGCCCCCTTCGCGGCGAGCCCGACGAGGGTCCCGTCCTTCGTGACGGCGACGAGCCTCCCGTCCCCCGCGGGCTGGAGGGCGGTGACGGGGTCGAGGTCGGGGAGGGTCCAGAGGACGCGCTTGGAGGCGAGGTCCAGGGCCCAGTTGCCGAAGAAGGCGACGCCGCGCGCGGCGGCGGCGGGGCCGGGGCGGGCGCCCCTGGGCAGGCTCCCCTTCTCCATGAGGACGGAGTAGCGGCCCGAACCGGTCACGGAGAGGAGTTCGCCGTCCGAGGAGATGCCGAGGAGGCTCCCCTTCCAGGGGACGCCGGGATGCGCGAGGGTGGCGATGCGGGCGTCCTTCTCCGAGAACCGGGGACCGGGGACGATGAGGGTGGACTCCGCGCTCTCCATCCCGAGGAAGGCGGAGGGCGCGGTGACGGCGAGGGCCGGGGATCCCTCCCCCTCCTCGAGGATGGAGAGCCAGGGGCGGTCCGGGGGGGCGCGGTTGTTGACCTGGCAGTAGCGGAGGGCGGCGGCCTCACCCAGGACTCCGTCCGCGGAGACCGCCGTGCGGGAGGCGAAGACGAAGGGGCTGTCGTAGCCCCCCTCCAGGCGGTAGTTCACCCCCGCGAGCAGGCCGCCGGACAGGGCGAGGGCGACGGGGGGGCGGACGGTCAGGTGGTGGTCCACCGAGGAGAGGACCCTGCCGGTCTCGAGGTGGAGGGACTGGAAGGAGGTCCCCGAGGCCGCGTAGAGGACTCCGCGGGAGAGGACCGGGGGGCAGGCGGAGGGGACCTCCGGGGCCCGGCCGGCCTCGAAGCGCGCGCCGCGAAGGTGCAGGAGCAGGGTCCGATCGGCGTCGACGAGGACGGTGCTCCCGTTCCAGGCCGCGAGCCAGGGCCTCCCGCCCTTCAGGGCGATTCCCTCCCGCTTCGCGAGGATGCCTCCGGTGGTGGCGTCGACGGCCAGGAGGCGCGCGGATCTCGCGGGGCCTGCGAGGACGAAGACGGTGCCTTCCCAGTTCACCGGGCCGGCGAGGAGGCCGCCGGGGAGGGGGAACTTCCACGCGATCTCCGGCTCGGCGGCGAGGGGTTCGACGTCCACGGTGGAGGTGCGGGCGGCGTCGGCGCCCTCCTGGTGCCAGGAGCGGGCGGCGGGGTCGGAGGGGGGCGGGGGGGCGGGGGCGGAGGCGGCGGGCGCGGCCGTCGCGGGGAGGAGGGCGAGGGCGGCGAGGAGGAGGGCGGATCGCACCGTCCGCGTGCCGCGTCCCCGCCCCATGAAGTCCTCCCGCTCCCCCGCGCTCCGGGCCGCGGTGGGATTGTAGGGAGCCGGCCACGCCCGCGGGAATCCCGTCGCCCGGCGGGTCAGCGCCCCTCGGCGGCGGGGCGCATCTCGACCTCCGCCGGCCCCTCCGCCGCGGGCGACTCCCAGCGGCGCGGGACCCTCCCCTCCGCGGCCTCCTCGCGGGCGTGGATCGAGAAGCGCCTCCCCGCCGGGACGCGGAACCGGAACCGCCCTCCCGGCCCCGAGACCGCCCTCCCCCACTCCTCCCCCGTCCCGGCCGCGCGCGCCTCCACGGGGATCCCCGCGAGGCCCTCGCCACCCCCGTCGAGGATCCGCCCGGCGATCACCACACCCTCCTCCATCACGAGGACGACCTCGCGGCCGTCGGCCGGGACCTCCCCCTCGACGACCATCAGCCGCCGCATCCCCCCCTCGCCGTCCTCCTGCTCCGCCTGGAGGTCCACGACCGCGTCCACCACCTCCGCGAAGCGGACCCTCCCGTCCTCCCCGGTCTCCCCGACGTCCATCTCCCGCGGGCCCGTCGCGAAGACCGTCACGCCAGGGAGGGCCCGCCCCGCCGGGTCGACCACGCGCACGGTCAGCCCGTGGAAGGCCGGCAGGCGGATCTCCAGCCCCTCGAGGTCGCGGTCCGCCGGCAGGACGACCTCCGATCGCAGGAGGACCTTCGCGTCCGGCCGGACCACGAAGAGCGGGACGGTCCCCGCCGCCACCGCGGGGAAGCGGAACCGCCCCCGGTCGTCGGGGCGCCCCTCCACCAGAGGCTCCCCGAGGGCGACCAGGCCGTCGGTGAAGGGGGTTCCGTCGGACAAGAGGACGACGCCGGAGACCCGCCGGCCCGCGGGAAGGCGGAGGTCCCCGAGGTCCACGATCCCCGGCCCTCCCTCGGCACGGGGGATTCCAGCCTCGAGAACGGGCCACCCCTCCGCGCTCACGGAAAGCCGGCTCGACACGTCCCGCCGCAGCCCCTCCAGCGCGAAGGACCCGTCCGCGGAGGTCACGGTCTCCCGGAATTCATGGGCGAGCCCGTCCCCCGCGGGATCCCTCTCCTGCCCCTCCGCCGCGACGAGCGCCCCGGCCACCGGGCCGCCCGCAGGGTCGAGGACGCGGCCCGTCACCCGGTCGCCGCGCCGGAGGCGGAAGATCACCGGTCCCACGGAAGGTACGTCGGCCTCCGCGCGTGTGTATCCATTTGTGATACATCCGAGGCGCCCGAAGTCCCACCCGGGGACGGTGTTCCAGCCCCGGAAGAGGAAGCGGCCGAGGTCGTCGGTCACGACCGCCCTCCGGAGCGTCGGGCCCCTGCCGACGCGGGCCCCTGCCACGGGGGACCCGGTCTCCCCGTCGAGGACCCGCCCCTCGACGGAGAGGCCGGGATCGAGGACGAGGGTCGCCTCCCAGGGATCGACGCCCGGGGGGACGTCCGCGTCGAGGCCGGGGAAGTCCCCGAAGTCCGCATGCTTGGCGTCGAGGGAGGCCGGCCCGGCGGGGACGGACTCGAACCGGGCGATCCCCCGCGCGTCGGTCGTCGCGCGGGAGGAGGTGCGGGAGCGGTCCTGAATGGTCCCGGTCCGGAGGCGCACCCACGCCCCCTCGACGGGGTTTCCCGCCCCGTCGCGGACGGTGACGGCGGCGGGCCGGCCCCGGGGGAGGACGACGCGCACGCGTTCCCCCGCGAGGCAGCGTTCGAGGAAGACGGCGGGGTGGCCGGGGGCGGCGGCCTCGAGGACGACGACTTCGCCCCAGGCGAGGGGGAGGGCGAAGGTGCCGTCGCGGGCGGAGAGGGTGCGGACGGGGGGGAGGCGTTCGCGGTAGGGCGAGCCGGTGGCGGGGTCGGCGGACCAGGCGGTGCGGAAGGCCTCGAGGACGGCGCCGGGGACGGGGCGGCCGGAGTCGTCGAGGACGAGGCCGGCGAGGACGGTCTCGCGATCGACGGCGTCGAGGTCGACGGGCGGTGGGAGGGGAGCGGGGTCCTTCCCCGGGGGCGCGGGGGGCTCCGGTG
>JAKLKS010000330.1:1497-3685 GCA_023150535.1 Planctomycetota bacterium | reverse complement strand
CCATCCTCGTCGCCTCCCTGGCCGGGGAGGGGGGGGCCCGGATCGAGGACTTCGGCGTCGGCCCCGGGGAAGAGATCCGGCTCGATCCCGGCTGGCGGAGGGCGAGGGGGGTGATCGTCGTCTCTCCCCCCTTCCTCGCCTCCGACTTCCTCGAGGCCCCCGCCTCGGGCCCCTTCCGCGCGGAACTGCGGCCGGCGGGGCTTCTCCTGCTGGCGCCCGAGGAGGTGTTCCCGCCGGCCCTCGGCTCGCTCCGCCTGCGGCGGGCGGACGGCCGGCCGATCTCCACAACCGGGGAGGGGGGAACCGACTACGCCGGCTCCGACCTCGAGGTGAACGTCCGCCCCGGGCTCCTCCTCGGCCCCTTCCCCGAGGGGTCGATCTCCTTCGAGGTGCGCCTCGGCGGCCTCCGCCTCCCCGACGCGCGGGCGACGGTGCGGGCGGGGCGGATCGAGGTGCTCCGCATCTCGCGGTAGCCGCTCGTACGGTGTCAGACACGGATTTGCGGCGGATCCGTGTCTCACGCCGATCCGCCGCGATTTCGTGTCTGACACCCTGCGGTCGCCCCGCTACGATCCCGCCCCGGGCAGGGGGGAACGAGCCATGGGCTTCCTGAAGAGGATCCTCGCCGGTCCCGACCTCCTCAACCTCCTCCTCGTCTTCGTACCGGTCGCCGCCTTCCTCGAGTTCTCCCACGCCGGCCCCGTCCTCGTCTTCACCGCCTCCTGCCTCGCCATCATCCCCCTCGCCGGCTGGATGGGCCGCGCCACGGAGCACATCGCCGAGCGCACCGGGCAGGGCATCGGCGGCCTCCTCAACGCCACCTTCGGCAACATGGCCGAGCTCATCATCGCCGTCATGGCGCTCCGCGAGGGCCACCACGAGGTCGTCAAGGCCTCCATCACCGGGTCCATCCTCGGGAACGTCCTCCTCGTCTTCGGCCTCGCCGCGCTGGCGGGGGGGATCCGGCGCCCCTCCCAGTCCTTCAACCGCACCGCCGCCGGCATGAGCGCGACGCTGCTGGCCCTCAGCGCCGTCGCGCTCGTCGTCCCCACCCTCTTCCACTCCATCGTCGGCCCCGACCACGCCACCTCCGAGAGGGGCCTCTCCTTCGACATCTCCCTCGTCCTCCTCGTCACCTACGTGCTGAGCCTCGTCTTCGTCCTGAAGACCCACTCCCACCTCTACGCCGGGGGGGAGGGCCACGGGGCGACCCCGGCCCCGCCGGGGGAGGCGCACGCGGAGGGCGGCGGCCACGGCCCCCCCTGGCCCGTCGGGAAGGCCGTCGGCGTCCTCGTCGCGGCCACGGCCGGCGTCGCCGTCATGGCGGAGTTCCTCGTCGGCGCCATCGACGGCGTCGCCCGCGAGGCGGGCATGAACCCGGTCTTCATCGGCGTCGTCCTCGTGGCCATCGTGGGCAACGCCGCGGAGCACTCCACCGCGGTCATCGTCGCCATGAAGGACAAGATGGACCTCGCCTTCAACATCGCCGTCGGCTCCTCCATCCAGGTCGCGCTCTTCGTGGCCCCGGTCCTCCTCCTCCTCTCCTACGTGGTGGGCCCCTCCCCCATGGACCTCCTCTTCTCCCCGCTCGAGGTGCTCTCCGTGGCCGCCTGCGTCGGCATCGCGGCGCTCGTCGCCCAGGACGGGGAATCGAACTGGCTGGAGGGCGTGATGATGCTCGCCGTCTACGCGATCCTCGCCATGGCCTTCTGGTTCCTCCCCGTCGCGGCGCGCTAGGAGCGGGCCCCCGGCCGTAGACTGTCGGGATGGACGCCGCACCGCCGATCTACCTCGACGCCAACGCCTCCGCCCCCCTCTGCCCCGAGGCGCGGGAGGCGGCGCTCGCGGCGCTGGACGCCGGGCCCGGGAACCCCTCCTCGCCCCACGCGCCGGGGCGGCGGGCCCGCGCCCTCGTCGCGCGGGCGCGGGAGCGGGTCGCGGCCCTCCTCGGCGCCTCCGCCTCCGAGGTCGTCTTCGCCTCCGGGGGCACCGAGGCCGACCGCATGGCGATCCTCGGGGCGCTGGAGGCCGCGGGCGGGCGCCGCCACGTCGTCGCCTCGGCCGTGGAGCACCCCGCGGTGCGGGGCCTCCTCCACGCGCTGCGGGCCGCCGGCCGCGTCGACCTCTCGGAGATCCCCCCGGCCCGGGACGGGACGCTCGACCCCGCGCGCGTGCTCGCCGCGGCGCG
>JAKLKS010000330.1:0-1487 GCA_023150535.1 Planctomycetota bacterium | reverse complement strand
AGGACACGGCGCTCGTGGCGGTGATGTGGGCCAACAGCGAGACCGGGGCGCTCCACCCCGTGGAGGCGCTCGCCGCGGGGTGCCGGGAGCGGGGCGTCCCCTTCTTCACCGACGCCGTGCAGGCGGCGGGGAAGGTCCCCCTGGACCTCCGGCGCGTCGGGGCCGACCTCCTCTCCCTCTCCTCCCACAAGATCCACGGCCCCCCGGGGGCCGGGGCGCTCTTCGTGCGGCGCGGCGCGCGCTGGGCGCCGGGGACGACAGCGGGGGCCCAGGAGGGGGGGCGGCGCGGGGGGACGGAGGACGTCCCGGCGCTCGCGGGCTTCGGGGCCGCGGCGGAGGCGGCGCGGGCCGCGCTCCCGGCCGAGGAGGGGGTGCGCGCGCTCCGGGACCGCCTCGAGGAGGGGATCCTCGCCGCCCTCCCCGGCGCCCGGCGCACCGTGTCCGCCCCGCGGGTGCCCAACACCGCCCACCTCCTCCTCCCCGGGGTCGAGGGGGAGGCGCTCGTGCTCCGCCTCGACGGGCGCGGCGTCGCCGCCTCCACGGGGTCGGCCTGCGCCACGGGGACCATGGAGGCGAGCTACGTGCTCCGGGCCATGGGGATCCCCGCCCGGGAGGCCCGCGGCGCGCTGCGCCTCTCCCTCTCGCGGTTCACGACCGCGGAGGAGGTCGAGAGGGGGGCGCGGATCGTCGCGGAGGAGGCGGCGGCCGCGGCGGCGTCCCTCCGGGGGGCGCGCGGGGGGCGGCGCTAGAGTATCACTTTGTGATACTTTCCGGGGCCCCGCCGGCCTCCCTCAGGAGCCCCTCGAGGTCCGCGCGCAGGTCCGGGCGGTGGCGGGCGCGGCGGATCGCCTCCCGCGCGGCCGCCGCGGCCGCGGGCCGGTCCCCCCGGGCGAGGTGGGCCCGGGCCGCCTCGAGGAGGGGCTCCGCGAACCAGGGGAAGGCGGCGGCGGAGCGGGCGTAGGCCTCCACGGCGGCGTCCAGGCGTCCGGCCGCGTGCTCGGCGAGGCCGAGGGGGTACCAGGGATCCTCGTCGGGGTCGTCGAGGAGGGGTTCGAGACCGAGCCCCGCGGCCCCCGGCTGGCAGGCGAGCGCCGCGCGGAGCGAGGAGGCGGCGCCGTCGGGGTCCCCGAGGTCGAGGAGCGCGCGGCCGAGCCCGAGGTGGGCGCGCGGCATCAGGGGCTCGAGGGCGAGCGCCGCCCGCCAGGCCTCGGCGGATCCCGCGGCGAAGCCCGCGGCGTCGAGCCGCCAGGCCACCACGCACCACTCCTCCGCCGGCGGGAGCGCGCGCTCCCCTCGCCCCGCCCTCTCGGCGCGGAGCTGCTCCCTCTGCCCGGTCGCGTCCGCCGCGAACTCCCTCAAGCCCCCTCCGGAAACCGATCGGTACGGAACCCGACCCGTTTCCGTCATTCTGACGAAAACGGGTCGGGTTCCGTACGGATCACGGGATCCGCTTCGCGGACCGCGCCGCCAGCCAGGGGGCGGCCAGC
>JAKLKS010000032.1 GCA_023150535.1 Planctomycetota bacterium | reverse complement strand
GACGGGGGGGACGCCGTCGCCGCGGCCCCCGCCGCCGCGGCCGCGGCGGGGGGCGGGGGGCCCCCGGGGGAGTGCCTGCTCCGGTTCATCGACGGGGAGCGCAAGGGCACCGACCTCCCCCTGCGGTCGGCCCGCACGACCTTCGGCCGCCGCCCCAGCAACACCGTCTCCTTCGACGACGCCTCCGTCTCCGGCGTCCACTGCGAGATCACGCGGGAGCCCAACGGGTTCGTGCTGCGCGACCTCGGCTCCACCAACGGGACCCAGGTGGACGGCGAGCCCGTGGTGGAGACGGTCCTCCGCCACAACGCCCGCATCCGCATCGGCGCCCAGCGCGTGCTCTTCGTGGACACCACCGTGGCGGACATCGAGTCCTCCCTCGCGGGGGGGGACGACGCCTCCGAGTGGGGCCTCATGCGGGGCGAGCTGGACGTCCACGGGGGCCGGCGCCGCGGCGGCGCCGGGGCCCTCCTGGCCGCGGCGGTGGTGCTGGCCGCGGCGGGCGGCGGAAGCTGGTTCGTCCTCCAGGCGAAGGGCCAGCGCGTGGAGGGGGTCGCGATCAAGGACAACCGCATCGGCGACTCCTCCTTCGAGGACGGGGTCGTGCGCTGGTTCTCCCCCGGCGACCGGGAGACGGCGGTGGCGCGGATCGACGGCTCCCTCGAGAAGCCCCGCGCGGCCTCCGGCGTGCAGTGCCTCGAGGTGGTCCCCCAGGGGCTGGACGAGGCCGACGGTCCGGGCCTCGTCGCCTACAGGGCCGGCTCCGAGGCGTCGGCGGACGCGGCCGTGACCCCGGACGTGGCCTACGAGATCGGGGCCCGGGTGGGCGGCGGCACGGGATCCGTGGTCGTCCAGTGGATCCTCTCCTCCCGCCCCGGCCTCGTGCGGGAGGTCTCGACCCCGCCCGTGGAGGGGAACTCCTCCTGGCCGGAGACGAAGGCCGTGGTGACCGCCCCCGCGGGGGTCACCGGGGCCCGCGTCCTGCTGGCCGCCTACGGGGGAGGGGCCGCCGCCTTCGACGACGTCTTCGTGCGGCGCGCCGAGGGGCCTGCCGCCCCGGCCCTCGCCTCGGGGGAGCTCAAGGTCTCCATCGACGCGGCGGGCTGCCTCGAGGCCGTGGACGGGAGCGAGATCCTCCTCACCCAGGGCGGCCTGGCGCCCTCCTGCGAGACCCCCCCCGCCCTCCTCCTCGGGAACTCCCTCTCCGGGCCGCCGCTGGCGGCGGGCCCGGTCCTCTCGGCGAAGGCCGCGGTCCGCGCCGGGGGCGCCTTCCGCGTCGAGGCGGAGGCGGTCCAGGGCGGGGCCCGCCTCTCCGTCCACCCCGAGGGGGCCCCGGGCGCCCTCACCTTCACCCTCCCCGCGGGCCTCGCCCGGGGGGCGGTCACCCTGGTGCAGGAGAAGACCGCCATCGTCCTCCCCGAGGAGGAGTCCTTCAAGGCCGACGGGGTCGTCAAGATCATCGTCGGCACCTCCGAGGGCCCCAAGCCCTTCCTCCTCGCCGCCGCCCCGGGCTCCCCGGGCTGGTCCTTCACCTCGAGGAGGACGCCGCGGGGGCTCCGGGTCCAGCTCGCCCCGCCCGCCGCGAAGGTCGAGGGCGTGGACGGGGGCTCCGCCTGGCTGAGCGTGGACCTCTCCCGGGAGAAGGAGGCGGCCGAGGCGCTGCTGCGCGGGGCTCGGACCCTGGAGACCGCCGGGAAGCTCGGCGAGGCCGTGGGCGCCTTCGAGAAGGTGACCGTGGAGTACCACTACCTCCCCGAGTACCGCTCCCAGGCGGAGAAGGCCGGGGGGGTGCTGCTGGAGAAGGGGAAGGCCCGCCTCAAGGCCGCCCGCGCCCTCGCCGCCGGGGCTGTCCGCTTCCGGTTCGCCTCCGACCTCGAGGCGGTGGAGAAGGAGGCCGCCCTCCTCTCCTCCGACTACGCGGGCCACCCCATCGGGGAGGAGGCCCTCGCGCTCGGGAAGGAGGCGGCGGCGGAGCTCCTGAAGGTCCGGGAGGAGGGGGTCGCCGACCGGATCGAGAGCCTCTACCGCAGGGCCTCCGACTTCCGCGAGACCGGGCAGACGGCCCTCGCGGTCCTGTTCCTGGACGAGATCCTCCGCATCGCCCCCCCGGGCAACGAGTACCGGGAGGACATCGAGAAGGACCTCCCCGCCCTGAGGCAGAAGGTGAAGGACCAGCAGGCCTCGCTCTTCGGGAAGCGGAGGTAGCGGAGACCCCCATGGCCAACGGCATCGGCCTCACCATCGGAACCCGCTCCCTCCGCGCCGTCGAGGTCCGCCGGAAGGGCCCGGCCTGGCAGGTCGTCCGGGTGACGGCGGCCCCCCTCTCCGGCGAGGAGGACGGCGCGCGGGTCGCCTCCGCCCGGGCGGCCCTCGCCGCGGCCGGCATGAAGGGGACGGCCCTCCTCGGGCTCAGCGGGAAGGACCTCATCGTCCGCTACACCCGCGTCCCGAGGGTCCCCGACTGGCGCCTCGAGATGCTCATGCGCTTCGAGATCGCCGAGGTCGCGGAGCAGTCCGGCGGCGACGTGGCCGCGGACTGGGCGCTCCTCTCCCTCCCCGCCGCCGCGGGGGAGGACGACACCGTGATGGTGGCGCTTGCCCGCAACGCCCACCTCCGGCCCCGCCTCGACGCGGTGAGGGCCGCCGGCATCGCCGACCTCGGGGGGTGCCCCCGCTCCATCGCGCTCTACCACGCCTTCCTCACGAACTGCAAGGTGCCCCCCGGCGAGGTGACCCTCCTCCTCCACCTCGGCCACGAGAACACCGACGTCGCCATCCAGCGGGACGGGGCGCTCCTCTTCGGGCGCAACATGGCCGGCGGCGGGCGCCCCTTCACCGAGGCCCTGGCGGCGGCCTTCCACGTCGCCCCCGAGACCGCCGAGCGGATGAAGCACCAGAAGGGCAACGTCACGCCGCGGCAGAAGGCGCGCTACGCCGACTCCTCCGAGGAGAAGGTGGCCAACACCCTGCTGGGGACGGCGGGATCGGTGGTGGCGGCGGTCCACTCCTCCCTCATGTTCTGCAAGGCCCAGACGAAGCTCCAGGACCTGCGCATCGACCGGGTGCTGGTGAGCGGGGCCGGGGCCCGCATCAAGGGGATGTGCGAGTACCTCCAGTCCGGCCTCGGGATCCCCGTGGAGCCCTTCGACCCCTTCGAGGGGGTGGACACCTCGGCCCTCGATCCCCAGTCCGCGGAGGCGCTGCAGGAGGAGGGCCCGGCCATGGCGGCCGCCCTCGGGCTCGCCCAGATGGCCGCCGACGACAGGGCGTTCCGCCTGGAGATCCTCCCCGAGGCCGACCGGGGGAAGCGCCACTTCATGGACCACACCCTGTGGCTCGCCGCCTCCGGGGTGGTGGCCGCCGCGGGGCTCGTCTTCCTCTACTCGCAGGCCTCGGCCCAGGAGAAGGCGGCCAACGCCAACCTCGCCGAGGTCAACGCCGCCCTGGACAGGGCGACGCGGCAGCGCGAGGAGGGGAAGCAGAAGATGCGGCAGGTGGAGGCGGCGCTGCGGCGCTACGACCTCATCCGCGAGGAGGTCCGCCTCGGCCCCGCCTTCGAGCGGGGCATCGGGATCGTCCAGGAGATCGTGGGATCCTCCGACGAGTTCAACGCCGTCCACTTCCCCGACGTCCACATCCGGTTCGTCCTCGTCCCGGTCCCCCCCGACCTCGTCGCGAAGCGGGAGGCGGAGGGCGGCGGCGGGGAGGGGGAGGAGGGGAAGGACGCCGACGCCGGGGGGAAGGGCGCCCCGCCCGCGGCGGCGGACGGCCCCGTGATGGCGCGGGTCCCGGTCCTCTTCCTCTCCGGGATCATCGACCAGAGGGACCGGCCCCCCTCCCTCGTCTTCGGGAACTTCAACCAGGCCCTCCAGGCGGCGGTGAAGGCGGGGATCCCCGACGGGATGCTGCAGGTGGAGGGGAGCCTCAAGCCGAACAGGACCTTCGAGGCGAAGATCGTGTTCTTCGAGGGGTGGCGCGCGACCGGGGACGGGAGGTAGCCCTTGGACGAACTGCTCCAGAAGCACCGGACCTTCGTGATCTCCGTGGCGGCGGGGGGGCTCGTCTTCCTCCTCGCCCTCCTCCTGCGGGGCTGCGCCGTCTACGACAAGGACCTCGGCCTGAGCCGCGCCACGGTCCTGCGCAAGTCGGAGGAGCTGACGAAGGAGCCGGTCCCGGACGAGAGGTACCTCCGGGACGCCGACCGCGTCGTGGAGGCGGCCGACGCCCGCGTCGCCGACCTCGCCCGCAGGATCGGGCGCACCTCCGGGGGGGAGGCCCTCTGGGAGGAGTGCATCGCCGACGTGCTCCGCGTCATCGGCAAGGACACCCCGGAGAGGCGCAAGGACATCATGGAGCGCGCGCGGCGCCTGCCGAGCGCCGCCTTCTCGCTGCTGCTGGAGGAGGCGCGCACCGTCTTCTCGGAGCGGGCCGCGGCCGCCGAGGTCGAGGTGGTCCCCCAGGAGCTCGGCTTCGAGCAGGTGCAGGAGGCGAACTTCGCCCGGAGCCTCGCGGCCATGGCCGCCATGGCCCGGGTCGTGGACCGCGCGATCTCGCTGGGGGTCCAGCGCGTGGAGACCATCGCCGTCGGCAGCTCCCAGGCCGCGTCGGGAGGCACCGAGGAGGACCCCTTCCTCCGCTCCCAGCTGATCCGGTTCAGGTTCTCCGGCGAGCCCGGCGTCCTCGCCGAGCTGGTGAAGTCGGTGAACGACGTGGACGCGGGCGGCCGGAGGCTCGTCCTCGACGAAGTGCAGCAGCTGGGGCGCCCGGTCACGACGAGGGCCTCGGCCTCGGGCTCGGTGGAGTTCACGGTCCGCGTCATCCTCGTGAACCTCGAGGCCCGCGAGGAGGTGGCGGAGTGAGGTCCCTTCGGAGGCGCGGGCGAGGCGCGGAGACCCCGGCGAGGAACACCCGATGAAGATGACGAAGGAGAAGACGCTCCTCGGGATCGTGGCGGTCGCCCTGGCGGGCGTCGCCGCCATGGACCGGAAGTACGATCCCGTGAAGGTCCCGTCGACGACCGCACCCTCGGACGTCCCGCCGCTGCCCCCGGAGCCCCCGGAGGCGGTCCGGGTGCCCCCTCCCCGGGGGCGGTCCATGTTCGACCGCTTCGACGACCTCAGGGCCCCCGACCTGCTGGAGCTCTCCCAGCCGCCCCACATGGAGATCCCGGCGGCGACCCCGCCGGTGAGGCCCTACCCGCACCTCGACGCCGCCCGCGGCCTGCGCCACCTCTTCTTCGATCCCGTGGTCCCGCCCCCGAAGGAGGATCAGCCGCCGCCGGCGGAGGACGCCTCCGCGGGGAGCGGGGAGGAGGAGGCCGCCCCGGCCGCCGCCGCCGACGCGCCGAAGACCGTGGACTTCGCCGACTACGACTGGGTGAAGACCAGCGACCAGCTCGGGCAGATGGCCTACGGCCGGATCGAGCTCCTCGCCCCCGACCGGGACGCGGGCCGGTCGAAGTTCGACCTCGTCGTGGACGCCTCCCTGGACTTCACCTTCAACCAGATCGACAAGACGGGGAAGTCCTTCGGCCCCTTTAAATTCCGCCACCGCACGGCGGAGCTCGGCTTCGCCGACACGCTGAAGAACCGGTTTGGCGAGCGCCGGGCGCGGCAGACGGCGGGCAGGAAGGAGCTCGAGCCCGCGGCGCTGCGCGAGAACGCCGCCTGGCTGCAGGAGGAATCCCTCCGGCCCCGGTACGTGAAGGAGCGCCGCTGGGCGCTGCAGGAGGCGGCGGACTCCTACCGCGAGGCCCTCCGGAGGAACCCCGACGACAAGCAGACCCTCAAGGACCTCGGGCGGATCTACCGGCTCCTCCAGGACCCGGAGGGGGAGGTCGCCCTCTACGACTGGTGGCTCGAGGGGCAGAGGATCTCGAAGGACCCGGAGATCCTCGCGCTGGGAGGGGAGGGCCTGGAGATCCTCGGGCTCCTCGAGCGGGCGCGCGCCCGCTACGAGGAGGCCCTGGTCGCCAACAGCGACCCGAAGGTCCGCCTCCGGCTGGCCGCGCTCCTGGTCGCCTCGGGCAGCCTGGAGGACGCGCGGGCCGCCCTGGAGCAGTACCGCCGGGCGGCGCAGGAGGGGGAGCGGGGACAGGGGATCGTCGGCGAGGCCCGCGCCCTCCTCGCGCTGGGGGACGCGGCCGGGGCGAAGGCGGCCCTGGCCAGGCTGACCGCCGAATCCGACCGGGACGCCTCCTGGTACCTCGCCGCGGGCGCCGTCCACTACGTCGAGGACCGGCTCGAGGAGGCCCTGTCCCACTTCCAGGCGGCGCTCGACCGCGCGGCGCCGGCCACCGAGGAGGCGGGCATCGCCCGCACCAACCTGGCCGTCGTCAAGGCGCGGCGGGCCGCCCGGCTCGCGGAGGACGACCCGGCCCGGGGGACCGCGCTGGCGGAGGCCATCGCCGACGCCGAGAGGGCCCTCGGGGACGACCCCTTCAACTACTACTGGCCGCTCGTGGCGAAGGGCTACGCGCTCCGCGCGCTCGGGGAGCCGGACCGGGCCGTGGAGGTCCTCCAGGAGGCGGTGGCCGCCTGGCCCCAGGAGGCCTACGGGCGGACCCTGCTCGGTGAGTTCCTCCTCCGGGACGGCCGCTTCGAGGAGGCCCGCACCCACTTCGCCGCGGCGGCCCGCCTCGCCCCCGGCTTCCCCGACGCGCTGGGCGGCGTCGGCCGCGCCGGCGGCGGGAAGGCCGGCGAGGCCCGCGACTTCCTGCGGCGCGCCATGGAGCTGGAGCCGAGGGTCGGCATCTGGCCCCTGCTCTCCGCCCGGGCCCTCATGGCCGACGAGGGCCTCCCCTTCAAGCAGCGCCTGGAGGAGGCCCGCCGCGACCTCACCCACCTGGTGGAGAAGGTGGACAAGACCCTCCCGCTCCCCCAGGCGGCGCTGGGCTGGATCCGCTACCTCCAGGGGGACGCCGACGAGGCCATCGACCGGTGGAACAGCGCCGAGCAGATCCTCCGCGTCTGGAAGGTCCATTCCCCGCGGGAGGCCGCCTACCAGGCCGCCCTGCTCGACTGGCTCCGGGACTCCAAGGTGAAGGTCACCAAGTGGAAGTCCACGCGCATCTGGAGGGACGACTTCTCCCGCCCGGACGGGCCGGCCCTCAGCAACGGGTGGACCGAGGACGAGAAGAACGTGAAGATCTCCCTCGAGGGGGGGAACGCCGTCTTCGGCCCGGGGAAGCTCCAGGCCGAGGAGAAGCCCCGGTTCTGGAGGGAGGAGGACGTCTCCAAGGTCCTCAAGGCCTCCTTCGAGGTCGAGGTCCTGCCCAACGCCTCGGGGGACTACCAGTTCTCCTTCGACATCGTCCAGGGGAAGAACCTGGCGACGCGCATCGGGCTCCTCCGGACCGACACCGGGGAGGCGCGCCTGCTCGTGAAGGTGGACCACCGGACCAAGGAGGCCGAGATCATGCGCGAGATCCCCGGCTTCACCTGGCCCGAGAACGGGAAGGTCTCCTTCGGCTTCGTGAAGATGGACGAGGCGAAGGGGACCGTGGCTGTCACCCTCAACGGGGCGCCCATCCCCGGGTACGAGGCGCTGGAGCTGCAGAACCTCATGAAGTCGCGCGGGGGCAGGATCCGGTTCGAGGCCTCCTGCTCCGGGCTTGCCGGGACCGAGGTCCGTGCTACGGTGGAGGCGGTGGAGATATGGCGCGACACGCAGTAGCGGCATCGACGGGCCGGGGCCGGGCCTCCGCCGCGGCGGGGGGCGGGGGGGCTTCCGCGCCCATCCGGCGCGCGGGGTCCGCGCTCCCACCGCCGCAGGCGGGGTTCACCCTTGTCGAAATACTCGTCGTCCTCGCCATCATCGCCACCCTCGTGGGGCTCGTGGCCGCCTTCATCCCCGTGGCCATGAAGCAGAGGGACGTCACGAAGACCCAGTCCACCATCAGCGCCGTGGGCATCGGCCTCGAGACCCTGGAGGTGGACCGGGAGCAGTTCGGGAAGTACCCGCCCTCCCGCCTGAAGGACCTCCGCATCCGCAAGAACCCCGTGGGCCGGGACCTCGGGCAGGCCAACGACATCAACACCGGCATCGAGTGCGTCTACTTCCTCCTGAACAACCCCGAGGTCAAGCTCGACCGGGACCTCCCGGTGGCCGACGAGTTCAAGGGCAACACCGACGAGGACTCCTATCGAACGGCCAAGGGGAACGCCTCCGACGCCCTGGCCCGGGAGTACCTCGACGCCTGGCAGAACCCCCTCGTCTACATCCACAACGCCGACTACAAGGACACCAAGGGCTGCGACCAGGTGAAGAGGGCGGACGGGACGCTCGTCACGGTGCGGCCGAAGAAGTCCACCGCCGCCGCGGGGGGCGGCTTCAAGCGGCCCAACTCCTTCCAGTTGTTCTCGCTCGGACCCGACGGGGAGCAGGACCCCGACGAGGCCGAGGAGGGCGACGACATCCTGTACGGCGAGTGACCCCCGCCCGCCCCTCCGTCCGGCCCGCCGACGGCCCGCCCCGATCCCCCGGGCGGGGCCGGGCGGGGTTCGCGCTGAACGCGCCGCGGGCGGGGGTCACCCTCCACCCGCCGCAGGCGGGGTTCACCCTGGTGGAGATCCTCGTCGTCCTCGCCCTCATGGCCGTCCTCATGGGCATCGGCGTCTCCATGTTCACCAACCTCGGGAAGCAGGGGGTCTTCTCCACCACGGTCTCCCGGGTCCTCTCCACGCTCAACCGGGTCCGCAACTCCTCCATGTCCCACCCCGCCGCCCTCCAGATCACCGCGGGGGACCCGGGCAAGGGGGAGGAGAACGCCGTGCAGGGCATCGAGTTCGTCCCCCTCTGGCAGAGCCAGTGCGAGGAGCCGGCGAAGGGGGCCGATCCCACGACCCTCGTGGGCGCGCTCGACCGCAACGGGCTGCTGCCCGCGGGGGCGGTCTTCAAGGACGGGATCCTCGGCAAGGCCCTTTTCCTCGAGGGGGGCGGGGCCGTGGACTGCGGGAACTACTCCGTCTACGACGCCACCGAGGGGATCGCCATCGACCTCTGGGTCTTCCCCACGACCCTCGCCGGGGGGACCCTGGTCCACCGGGGGGAGTCCCTCACCCTCTCCCTCGTCCGGCAGAACGAGGGGCTGGGGGTGCGCCTCGACCTCGGCTTCGCCTCCGTGGGGGCCTCCGGGAAGGCGGAGTCCTCCCTCCGGGAGGGCCGCCACTTCGAGCCGAAGGACGCGACCCTCCCCCTCCAGAGGTGGAGCCGGATCCTCGTCACCTACGACCGCAACCACGTCGTCCTCCTCCTGGACACCGGCCGGGGCGCCGTGGAGAAGCTCCGGAAGGAGGAGAAGGCCCCCCTCTCCCCCCAGCCCGACGCCAACCTCTACATCGGGGGCGGCGGCGCCGGCGGGTCCTCCTTCCGGGGGGGGATCGACGACGTGCGCATCGAGGGGGTCGTCGGCTCCGACTACACCCCCTTCGCGGAGGGGGTCTCCATCCAGGGCCCGACCCGCCGGATCTACTTCCGCAACGGCAAGCTGGACGGTTCCCGGCACTCCCGCCCCGAGACCCTCATCCTCCGCTACGGGCAGAGGGAGCGGCAGATCGTGGTCGGCATGGAAGGGAACGTGGTATCGAAGTAACCACTTGGGCTCTTCGCGCCTTTCCCGCAGAGAGGGTGAGAGGGGTGGGGGGGCGGCGGTACGGCATTTGTTCTTGTGCTCCCGGCAGGGTCGCCCCGAGGCTCGGGGGGCCCAGAAACGGTAACAAAGAAACCGGATACAGGTAACTCGGTTATCGGCCTTGATGCGGGGGGCAACCCCCGCAGGTACGCACCGGGGAGGACCCCATGAGGCAGGAAATGACCGTGAAGCAGGGACGGAACCGGGATGCCGAGCGCGGCATCGCCCTCCTGGCGGTGGTCGCCGTGCTGGTGCTCCTGACCATCATCGCCACCCCCTTCCTCGTCACCATGAAGGACGGGGCGGACCGGGGGAAGGCGGTGCTGGCCTCCAAGGAGGCGGAACTGGAGGCGGAGAACGTCTTCCAGGTGACCACCCTCCACCTCGGCGCCTCCCACGACGCCCTGGAGCGGAAGAACAAGGACGAGAAGTTCCAGACCCTCTACGCCACCCCCGACTGGGACACCCTGGAGGAGATCCAGATCCCGGCCTCGGTGCTCTCCGCCGCGGGCGGGGACCCGGAGAGCGGCCGCATCTGGGGCGTCACCGTGGAGGACGAGTCGGGCAAGATCAACGTCAACAACGCCCCCTACACCGTCCTCGGCCACTTCTTCGGGATGTCCCTCCTGGCGGCCCCCCTCGACCAGGACGCCACCGAGGCGGAGCTCTCCTACCCCGGGAACCTCCCCGCCCGGGACGGCGTGGTCCGGCTCGGCGACGAGGTCGTGAAGTACGACCGCCTCGAGGGCACCACGCTGCGGGGCCTCGAGCGCGGCTACATGGCGGGCTTCGCGGCGGGCAACGGCCCGGCCCGCAAGCACTCCCAGGGCGAGGTGGTCGTCAGCGAGGTCGCCTTCCAGATCAGCGCCTACCCGATCCTCTCCCGCCGGGGGAAGGTCGGGGACGAGCTGAGGACCTGGTACTCCCCCTACCGCAACCTCTACGAGATCCGCCGCATCTCCGACCTCCGCGTCGCGGCCCTCCCGGCCGAGGCCTGGGAGAAGGCGGCCGACTGCCTGACGGTCTCCTCCCGCGGCCTCACGGGCCAGCTCTGGTCCGACTCCCAGACCCTGCGCACCCCGGTGAAGGCGGGGGAGGACGGCCACAAGGCGAAGCTCCACGTGGACAACCCCTTCCGGTTCGGCCTGGGGACCGTGGTCCGCGTCACCGACGGCACGAACACCGACTACGGCATCGTCTACGGCGTCGGCGGCGGGTCCCGGGTGGAGATCGTCCCGGAGTTCCAGCACGACTACGACGCCTCCATCACCCGGGTGGAATCCCTCGTCCGCACCCCGGTGAACGTCAACACCGCCTCCCGCGAGGTCCTCACGGCCCTCCACTCCGGCATCGGCCGCCACGGGCAGAAGCCCCTGGCCCCCGACCAGGCGCGGCTCGTGGCCGACCGCCTGATCAAGGAGCGCGAGGCGAAGCTCGAGGACCCGCTCCGCGGCCAGAAGGCGACCGCCCCCGGCATCCGCTCCCTCAAGCAGTACGGGCAGATCCTCCGCAAGATGGTGGAGGAGGGGGTCCTGCAGGACGAGGAGGCGACCGCCTGCGAGCTCAACTCCCTCAACCCCGCCGACACCGCCCCGGGCCGCCTCGCCGTGGGGTCGGTCCCCGTGGCCTTCCGCTCCTGCGACGTCTTCACCGTCACCGCCCGCGCCGTCGTCCTCGACACCGCCGGCCGCGAACTCGGCCGCCGGGAGTTCCGCCGCGTGGTGGACGTGGCCCCCCAGGGCCCCGGCGTCTTCGAGCTGGCGGGGCAGGCCGACCTCGACGAGAACCTCCGCGTCGTGAACGCCAAGCACTTCACGACCTTCCCGCAGAACGTGGACGACGAGGAGACGGGGATCTACCCGCCCTCGCGGTTCAACGCCTTCTTCCGCGGCGACCGGTGGCCCTCCAGGGACCGCCTCGACCAGCACGCCAGCGTTCGCCTGGCCGCCTCGCGCCCGATCTACGGCCCCGAGGTCCCGAGCGCCGAGCACTGGGACGACTCCGACTACCCCGAGGGCTACTACATGGAGGAGGGGGAGGCGACCCCCTTCGGCACCCAGGACGGCCGGGTGTCCATCAGGACCGACGACGGCCTCATGGAGCCCTTCTCCGGCTCGCTCTGGTTCAAGCCCTACTGGGGGGGCCGGCGCACCGCCTACGTCCTCGACACCGGCGAGGCCGAGGACGAGAACCGGATCTCGCTGTACTACGACGGCTCCCGGCGGGAGATGGCGCTGCGCGTGAAGGACGCCTCCCTCCAGGAGGTCGCGGCCGAGATCCGCTACCCCTTCGACCAGTCCTCCTGGGAGGACGACCGCTGGTACCACCTGCAGTTCTCCGTCTCCGGCAGCGGCCCCGGCGAGATGTCCATGCTCGTCGACGGCATGTGCCGCGGCAAGCCGACCCTCCTGACCTACCTCTCCTCCTCGGTGGACCCGGTGGCGCCGCTCACCACGCTGGCGGTGGAGGACGCCTCCTCCTTCCCGCAGAGCGGGGCCCTGCTGATCCGCGGCAGCAACGGGACCGAGGTGATGGAGTACTCCGCGCGCTCCGAGAAGGCCTTCACCATCCGCAAGCGGTTCGCCCGCCTCAACCGGGCCGACACGACGGACGACCCGAACCAGGCCACAACCCGGGCCTTCGACGCCGGGGACCTGGTCACCCTCTACGGGTACTCCATCCCGACGGCGAGCGCGATCCCCGAGGGGAACGGCACGCTGGCGTCGGCGCTGGGCCCCTTCACGGCCCTCTGCCTCGTCGGGCCCAGCGACGAGAGCGGGCTCGCGCAGTTCCCCAACCAGGCCGGCGGCGGCACCACCGGCGGCGGGGGAACCCCGACCATTCCCCCCGTCGCCTTCGGGTGGCGCGGTGACACGATCCAGATCCCCTTCGACCAGATCGCACCCTGGGGCAAGTCCCCCGGCGACCAGGCGGCCTCCGACGCCCTGAGCGACCGGGGCTACGCCCTCCTCGCCTGCGGCGACCATCGGGGTGCCCTCCTCGCCCCCGACGGCGAGAGGATCTTCGACGCGGAGCTCGTGGCCTACGAGAAGAGCGGCGGGTCCGTCACCATCCGCCGGCGCCCCGAGCCGACCGCGTCCCTCCGGTCCACGGGCGGATCGTCCAGCATCGACAAGAAGTCCGGCAACCTCAACCTCTCCTTCGTCCCCCGCCACACCTACGGGGCCGCCGACGATCCGATGACCGCCTACGTCAAGCTGCGCAACATCAACAACGGGCGCATCTACGCCGACGAGGCCTTCGACGAGGCGGGCATCGTCAGCGTGCTCATCCCCCTCTCCATCGAGGTGGCGGGCGGGGACGAGGACATGTTCCTCGATCCGGAGCGGGACGCCACCCGTCGCCCCCGGTCCCACTACGTCCAGATCGGCGTGGACGGGGACACCGAGTGGGTCCGCTTCGACGACGCCGTCCAGGAGAACTCCGTCAGCGGCAACCTTCTCCTCGTGCGGGACCGCTCCGCCTACCGGACGGTCTCCCTCTTCCGCACCTGGATCGGGGAGATCGCCGTGACGGCCACGCCCCCGGGCGGCGGCGATCCTCCCGGCGGCGGCGGCGATCCTCCGGGCGGCGGCGGCGGCGGCGGCGGCGACACGCCCCCTCCTCCTCCCCCCGAGGATGACGGCACCGGCGGCGGCGGCGACGAGCCGCCGACTCCTCCGACCCCCGACCCCGGCCCCGGCGAGGACGACGGCACCGGCGGCACCCCCGACACGCCCCCCGTCCCGCCCGACCCGGGCACCGGCCCCGGCGAGGACGACGGCACCGGCGGCACCCCCGACACGCCTCCGACCCCGGACCCGGACACTCCCCCGGGCGAGGACGACGGCACCGGCGGCACCCCCGACACGCCCCCGACTCCTCCCGAGGATCCGGGCGGCGGCGAGGACGACGGCACCGGCGGCGATCCCGACACGCCTCCCGACGAGCCCCCGCCCCCCGACGACGGCGGCGGCGACCCCGATCCTCCGCCCGACGACGGCGGCGGCACCACGGACCCGGATCCGGATCTCCCGCCCGACACCGGCGACGGCACCACCACCGGCGGCGGGGGCCCGGGGACCGCGATCCCCTTCCCCGTCCACCGCATCGCCCGGTACCTCGACATGCGGGCCACGGCGACGACCAACGACCCCATGGACCCCTCCGACGACGACCGGCCGATCTACGTGGCCGACATCCCCGCCCGGGGGGTGCATGCCACCGGCGCCCAGGTGCTGCCCGTCTTCCTGGTCGCCTTCCCCGGCACGGAGTACGACCCGCAGGGGAACGGCATCTACGACCCCGAGGCCGGCCTCGACGACATCCTGACCGCTCCCCTCGGCAACGGGAGCTCCGGCGGCGGCGCGACCGCCGGGGGCTCCTCCTCCACCTCCTCCCCCGCCGGGTCCGGAGGCGGCTCCGGCTCGGTCACGGAGAACCTCTGGAAGCCCGGGGACACCGGCGACGACACCGAGCCGGGCTCCTCCAACATCGACGGCCGCTTCATCCAGCCCGGCCCCGGCGAGGACGACGTCGTCACCCTGGCCCAGGGCGGCCCCGAGGGCGAGAAGGAGACCCAGGTCGTCAACTGGTCCTTCCGCCAGTGGGACTGGAACCGCGCCATGACCCAGCGGCGCTCCTGGACCTTCGTCGCCTTCAAGGAGCCCGCCTCCCGCACCTACGAGAGGAACAACCGGGACTTCGGACCCGCCGACGTGAACTCCTTCCTCCAGGGGAACCTCGGCGACCGCCGCTCCTTCACCCGCCTCGTCAAGTCCCCCTCGGGCGAACTGCCCGTGCGGGTGGCCGAGAACATCCACGTCGGCGCCGACTACAACGGGGGCAACTTCTCCCCGGCCGTCGTGGACGAGGCCCACTTCACCTCCCCGCGGACCGCCTCCACCCTGGTCCACCGCCGCCACTGGTTCGTCGGCGCCGGCGCGGCGCCGGGGGCCCCCGGCAAGGGGATCGCGGCGGGGGACGTGAACATCCCGATCCACGCCCTCCTCGCCTTCCAGGTCCAGACCTACGCCGAGGGGACCCGCACCACCGGCGGCGTCGCCCGGATCGGCGACGAGCTCATCGGCTACGCCGGCTTCGACGAGTCGAGCCAGACCCTCACCAACTGCGAGCGCGGCATCCTCGGCACCGAGGCCCGCAGCCACGCCTACGGATCGCCCGTCGTCCCCGTCTTCGGGATCCCCGTCGCCCGCCTCGAGGAGGGGATCGGCGAGACCTCCTCCGAGATCAGCCTCGCCAGCGCCGCCGGCTTCCCCATCTGGGGGGGCTTCGTCCGCATCGGGGACGAGGTGCTGGGCTACACCCGCGTGGACGGGAACGTCCTCAAGATGCCCACGGCCGTGAGCCGCAGGGAGGACACCGGGTGGTCCTCCACCGCCGGGTCCGACGCCTCCAAGGGGCTGCTCCGCGCCCGCTACGGGTCGAAGGCGGCGGCCCACGAGTCCCAGTCCATGGTCTACCTCCTGCCGCACCGCTACCCCGACTACTCCTGCGAGTCGGCGGACAACCCCCAGCTGGCCTGGTACACCGTCTCCCGCGAGGTGCAGGGCGCCGTCTGGAAGCGGGTCTCCTGGGACGAGAGGCTCCGGGACAAGAACGGCATCCGGGTGCTCGTCCGCTTCGAGGGCGGCCCGGACTGGGACACCGAGAAGCTGGTCAGGGTCGGGACCGACCCCCTGCCCGAGTCCGACCGGACGGGCTGGATCTACGAGGTCCGCAACCCCCGGGAGCTCAACCTCCTCAACGTGCAGTCCGACTCCATCGAGTGCAGGGTGTTCTTCAACTTCGAGGAGGGCGCCTGGGATCCGACCGCCGCCTCGGCCCCGGACTCCTGGAAGGAGACCCCCTGGATGAAGGCGTTCCGCATCGAGTACACGGCCCCGACGGGGGTCGTCACCACGGAGGACCTGCGATAGCCGACCGCGCCCCCGCCACCGGCGAAGTCGCCGCGCCCCCGCCCCCGGTCCGTGCGGGGGCGGGGGAGGGGGGGTTCTCCCTCGTCGAACTGCTCATCGCCATGGCGCTCTTCTCGGTCCTGGGGATCGCCCTCATCGCGCTGCTCCGCCAGTCCACCGCCTTCCTCGACCGGGGCCAGGCCGGGAGCGAGATCCAGGACCTCCTGGAGAACGCCGACCGGCGGATCTCCGAGGACCTCGCCAACGTGTACATCCAGCCCTCCAGCGCCGAGGGGCTCCCCGACGTCCGGTTCAACTCCTGGCGCATCGGCTTCGACACCGACGCCGACGGGGAGGCGGACGCCTACGGCCAGCAGCTCTCCTTCGTCCGGAGCGTGCAGGGGGAGGCCGCCGACCCGACCCTCCGGGCGGCCGGCTCCGTCCCCGGCGCCGCGGCCGAGATCGACGGGGAGGACGACCAGGCGGAGTCCGACCGGGGGGAGCACCGCCCCGCGGGGGGGAAGCAGGAGGTCTCCTGGCTGGTGGTCCCCGACGGGAAGTCGGATCGCAACGACGCGACCTTCGAGCCGGGCCTCATGACCGTCTACAGGGGGGAGAGGTTCCTGGTGGGGGGGCCGCCGGAGAAGGCCCTGGTCCCCGGGGAGCTGCCGCCGGAGAAGGGCCGCCCCCGGAAGGCCGGCGCCCGCTACGGCGTGACCTCGGCCCGGGAGGCGAAGGAGCGCATGAGCCCCCTCATGACCGGGGTCCTCCACCTCTCCTTCGAGTTCTTCACCCGCCACACCCTCCCCGAGGCGGGCCGCCTGGTCGTCGACGGGCGGCTCGCGGAGCCCCGCCCGCCGCAGCGCGGCGGCGGCGGCCTCAGCCCGACCTGGGACTCGACGCGGGGCCTGCTGCCCGCCGGGATCGGCCCCGACCAGTTCTTCCTCGCCAAGGGCCCCTCCTCCCTGGAGAACTCCGTGGACGACGTCTTCCCCGCGAAGGTCCGGGTGACCCTGGTGGTGGACCGCGTGGGGAGCGACGCCCGGGTGGGGGAGCTGGCCCAGGGGATCGGACCCGAGGACACGACCATCCGGGTGGACTCGACCCGCTTCGCCCCGGGGGGCGACCCCGTGGGGAAGTTCGTCAAGATCGGCAACGAGTGGATCCAGTGGTCGGACCGCGACGACACGACCTTCACCGTGGAGAGGCGGGGGGCCCGGGGGACCCGTAAGGAGACCCACGCCTCCGGGGCGCTCGTCCGGGCCGGGGCGACGCTGGTGCGCGACGTGCCCGTCCCCGCCCACAGGGAGGACTGGAATGAGTGACCTCCCCCCCCCGGTGCGGCAGGGGCGGCAGGCCGGGTTCACCCTGCTCGAGATCATGATCGCCCTCGCCATCCTGGCCGTGGGCGCCATCTGCGTGCTCTCCACCTTCGCCGCCGCCATCGCCCTCCACATGCGGCGCGAGGACGACGTGCGCATGGCCCGCGTGCTCGAGGAGGCGAAGGCGGAGGCCCAGATCGCCTGGAACGCCTGGCCCTCGACGAAGGAGAAGCCCCTCCCGCCCCCCGTGAAGGACAAGGTCTTCAGCCGCGACTCCGCGGTCTCCTACTCCATCCGGTTCGAGCTCGTGGCGGGGCAGCCGCTGGGGCTCGACGGCTCCGCCAACGGGGCGGCGGCGCTGCTCACCATCGTCCGGGAGGGGCGCGAGGACCGGCCGCGGGAGGCGAAGGTCTTCCTGTCGCGCACCGGGTTCAACCCCTCCGACCTCCGGAAGTCCTGGACCTGGGAGGCGGAGAAGAAGGCCGACGAGATGCGGAAGAACGATCCCTCGGAGAAGAAGGTCCGCTGAGGGGCTCCCCGGGGGCCGCCCGCGGACCCGGGGGGAGCGGCGCGGGCGGGACATCGGAGATCGAACCATGAACGCCAGGATCCTCGCCGCCGGGGCCGCCCTGCTGGCCGGCCTCGCCGCCTCGTCCGCCGCCCGGGCGGACGTGCTGCGCCTGGAGAACGGGCGCTCCATGCACGGCACCGTGGACCGGGGCTTCGTGGACGAGAAGGCCCTGCGGATCCAGCTCTTCTCCACCGGCGGCACCGTCAAGGTCCGGTGGGAGCACCTCATCGCCGAGGACCGGGACCGCTGGCAGGTGGACCTCGGCCTCAGGGAATCCGAGGAGGCGAAGGAGCTGAAGGTCGACGCCCACCGGCTCCTCTTCGTGACCGGCGCCCAGGTCGTCGTCGGGAAGGTCCTCAACCCGGAGGCCCTCGAGGGGCCCGCGACGGGGGATGTGCGCGTCCTCGTGAAGGGGCGCGAACTGCGCTACCCGAAGGGGCAGATCGCCAGGGCCGAGCCGGTCCGGGTGGACCTCGTCCTCGTCTACACCCCGCGGCAGGCCTACGAGGAGAAGCGGGACCAGATCGCCCCGAACAACGGCCCCGGCCACTTCGACCTCGCCGAGTACGCGCGCCTCGTGGGCGCCTACGACGAGGGGAAGGAGCACTACCTCCGCGCGAAGGAGGACGAGATCTGGAAGGACACCGCCCAGGGGCGGCTCGTCGAATCCCGCCTCGCCACGCTGGAGGTCCTCCTCCAGAACCGCAGCCTCCAGAACGACCTCGACGGCGTGAGGGCCCTCCTCATCGACGCCCGCAACCAGAAGGACTTCGGCAAGGCCGGGAGGATCTACCTCGAGGCCCGCGAGGAGGCCTTCCGGATCATGACCGAGGTGAAGGACCCCAAGGTGCAGAAGGAGTTCAAGATCCCCGACCTCGCCCAGCGCATCGAGGTCGAGCGGAGGAAGTTCTTCCAGAACCGCCTCCCGGTCCACATGTACGCCACGGTCCGCAACCTCATGTACGCCAAGGTGAAGGAGCAGAAGGTGAAGGACTTCCCCCCGGGCATCACCGCCCAGGAGAAGGCCGCCCTCACCATGAAGGGCACCTTCGAGGGGGCGCGGCAGTACGCGAGCCGGGGGGTCACCGAGGACCTCTGGAACTCCGTCCTGAAGGAGGTCGGGGCCCAGGAGAAGCTCGACGAGCTGAAGGCGCTCGGGGAGAAGGACCCGGCGAAGCTCACCGACGCCGACCGCGCCCGGGGCCTGCGCCTCGCCTCCATGGAGAAGACGCTCAAGGCGGAGCTCCTCGACTTCTGGGCGAACCGGAACAAGAACTCCTTCATGGTGACCAACTACGGCTACGGCACCTTCGTCGTGACCGGCTCGACGCTCAAGCTCACCCGCAAGCCCCCCGCCCAGGGCGGCGGGGGAGGGAACCGCGGGGGCGGGGGCGGGAAGGCCGGTTCCGCGCGCCCCGTGGACGAGGTGAAGACCCCCGACCAGTGGTGGGAGGAGGCGAACTCCAAGGAGAAGCAGGACTGGCTGCTGTCCTGGTACGCCGAGAGGGGCGGGCTCTTCGAGGCCTTCCGGACCTGGGACGAGCCCTGCGACTCCTGCGGCGGCCTCGGCTACAAGAAGATCAGCGTCGCCGCCACGGGCGAGGAGGAGGCGGAGCGCTGCAAGGTCTGCAACGGGGCCAAGGTCCTCCGGAAGGTGAAGTGGAGGTAGCGGTCCCGGCTAGAATGGAGCCGGTCCCTCCGGAGACGACCCCATGAGGCCCCGCCCCGCCGCGCCCGTCCTCGGCGCCTGCCTCCTCGGCGCCTTCCTCGCGGCGGCCTTCGCCTCCCCGGCCGCCGCCCGCGCCCCGACGGCGCAGGAGCGGGGCACCCTGGACCACCTCCTGCGGACCCTCCAGGCGGACCGGGAGGAGGACGCGAAGGGGCCGAAGCTGAACCCGCTCGAGGCGAAGATCCGGGCCTACCACGCGGGGGAGGGCCCCTTCGAGGACTGGAAGGACGTCGCCGAGGCCGCCCGGGACACGGCCCACCCCTTCCCCCTCCGGGAGAAGGCCACCTCCGCCCTCATCGCGCGCTACCGGCTGGAGGTGGAGAGGAAGACCGATTCCAAGGTCATCAACAGGGTGCGCGTCGACACCTGCCGCCACCTGCTGAAGATGATCCTCGCCGACGACACGAGGGACCGGACCCTCCTGCAGCGGGTGGTCGAGGTCCTCTGCCCCGGGACCGGGGTGGAATGGCGGCCGGACGATCCCCTCCTCAAGCGCCAGAAGGCCTACAAGGAGCTGGACAGGAAGCTGAAGTAGGGGCCGCTCCCGCCATGGCGCCCCCCCCGCGGGCCGGCCCCCTGCCCCTCCTCCTCGCCCTCGCGCTCCTCCCGGCCTGCGCCTCCGCGCCGGGGCCGATCCCCCCCTCGCCGACCCGCCCGGAGGCCTCCCCCGGCGGGGGGGGGGCGGAGGCCCCCGTGCTCGACGTCTCGGGCGCCCCCCCGCCCGCGCCCTCCCCCTCCCTCGAGCCCCGGGGCCTCGTGCCCCCCGGCGACGACCCCGTCATCGCCGAGGTGGACGGGAGCCCCGTCCGCGCGGGGGAGGTCGCCCGCTTCCTCTTCCGCTACGACCCGGCCCGCGCGCTGGACGTCCTCAACCAGATCCTCGACGCCCGCGTGCTGGAGGCCGACGCCGCGGCCGCCGGCATCACCCTGCCGCCGGGGGAGATCGAGGCCCGGACCGAGGAGCAGTTCCGCCGGCAGGAGCAGGAGGTCCGGGTCCAGTACGGGGCGCAGTGGACCCTGGCCGACTACCTCGCCGACCGGTTCGGCTTCACCGTCGAGGCCTTCCGGGCCGACCTCGCCGCCCTCGTCCGCCTCCAGGCGCTGCGGGACCGGCTGGTGCGCTTCGAGGCGACGCGGGAGGAGCGCATCCGCATCCGGGTCCTCATCCTCGAGGACGAGGAGACGGCCCGGGAGTGCGCCCGCCGGCTCCGGGAGGGGGCGGACTTCACCGCCCTCGCGCGGCAGGTCTCCCTCGCACCGGCCGCCGACCTCCCCCCCTACCGGCGGGACGAGGTCCAGCCCCCGGAACTGGCCGAGGAGCTGTTCTCGATGGAGCCCGGCACCGTCTCGCGCCCCGTGCGCGTGGCCCGGGAGGGGCGGGAGGTCTTCCAGGTCTTCAAGGTGGTGGAGAGGACCCTCCCCCGGGACGGGCCCTGGTCGGCGGTGGCGGAGGAGGTGGAGCGCGGATTGAAGGTCCGGCCCGTCTCCCCCCCCGAGTACCTTCAGTGGGCGCGGCGCGCCCGGGAGCGCCACGGCGTGCGGTTCCTGCTCGAGGAGCCCGGGAAGAGGGACGGCGGGGGGCGATGAACGGGGCGGACGGCGGCGACGGGGCGGGAGGGACGGAGGGGGCGGAGGGGGCGGCGACCCCGCCCGGGGGAGCGGTGATCCCGGCCGCGGGCGGGGAGGCGGCGCCGGCGCCCCCGGAGGCGGCGGATCCTCCTCCCGGGGCCCCCGCGCCCTCCCCGGAGGCCGCGCCCTCGCCGGAGGCCGCGCCCGCCCGCGAGACCGCGCCCGCGCCGTCCCGCGTGCTGGAGGCCCTCCTCTTCGCCTCCGACGACCCCCTCCCCCTGGACCGCCTCCGGGAGGCCGCCGGCCTCGAGGACGGCCGGGAGGCCCGCGCCCTCCTCGAGGGCCTCCGGAGGGAGTACGCGGAGCAGTCCCGCGCCTTCTCGCTGGAGGAGGTGGCCGGCGGATGGCAGCTCCTCACGCGGCCGGTCTTCGCCCCCCACCTGGCGCGCCTCCTCCGCCGCCCGGAGAGGGCCCGCCTCTCGGCGGCGGCCCTCGAGACCCTGGCCGTCATCGCCTACCGGCAGCCGGTCCTGCGCACCGACGTGGAGCGGGTGCGGGGGGTCGCCTGCGGGGAGATGATCCGCACCCTCATGGAGCGGGACCTCGTCCGCATGGCGGGCCGCGCCGAGGAGCCGGGGTCCCCCCTCCTCTACGGGACGACCTCCCGCTTCCTCGCGGAGTTCGGCCTGCGCTCGCTGAAGGACCTGCCCACGGCCCGCGACCTCCCCCCTCCCCCGGGGACGAAGGTCGCGGGAGGGTAGGGGACGGGCTCCGGTTCTCCGGTTCCCGCCTGCCGCCCGCGGGCCCCCCTCCCGCGGCCCTCCCGCTCCCCCCGGAGGCGGGAGGCGGAAACCGGAAAACCGGAGCCCGTCCCCTGGATCTCTTCCTCCCTCCCCCGCGCGTCCTTAGCATCAGGGGATTCCCCACCGTGCGGGCGGAGGCGGATCGCCCGCGGGGGGCCTCGGAGGCACGATGGCGAAGCAGGATTCCGTCTCGATCACCACGCGGCTGGGCGGCAACAGGACCCTGGTCCTGCTGATCGTCATCAGCATGCTCCTCCTCTTCACGGTGGACACCTTCATCGTCCCCGCGCTGGGCGGGGGCGGCTCCCGCGCCCCGGACTACGTCCGGTACACCGTGGGCGGCCGGAGGGTCGAACTCTCCATGGAGAAGTTCCAGTCCGCCTACGGCGACTGGCAGAAGTTCCAGGCCGGCCAGACCATGCTCAGCGGCCGCCCGCGCCAGGGCGGCACCGAGGAGTTCCTCGCCGACCTGATGATCGGGTCCCTCGCCGCCGAGGCGGGCGTCTCCGTCCCCGACGACACGGTGCGGGAGTTCATCGCCACGCACCCGCTCTTCCAGGATCGCTCCGGCGACTTCGACCGCGCCGTCTACGCCGAGGCGCGCAAGCGCTTCTTCAACGACATCCCCGAGCGGGCCTTCGAGCAGGAGGCGCGCCGCCACCTCCTCGTCGACCACTACACGAAGATCTACGCCAACTCCTTCATGGCCGTCGGGGACGACGAGTGCTGGCAGCGCTGGAAGGCGAACCACCCGAAGGTCGAGGTGGCCTACGCCTGGCAGCCGGTGGCCCCCGTCCGCGAGGGGATGAAGCCGGAGGACGTGGCGGAGGCCGACCTGGAGGCCTTCTGGAAGGACCCCGCCGTCCAGACCCGCCACCGCACGCAGGACCGGCGCGCCTTCGAGGCCGCCGCCGTCCGCGCCGCGGACTGCGAGGACGGGGCCCTGGAGAAGGCCCGCGAGGAGTGGAAGGGGGAGGCCTCCCTCGCCCTCGGGGAGACCGAGGCCTTCGAGTTCTGGAGCCAGTGGCGCTCCTACGACTTCGACCTCGAGGGGCGTTCGCCCGAGGAGATCGCCGCCCTGCGGAAGGAGAACGAGGCCCGCGTCGACGCCGAGGACGAGGCCCACCGGAAGCGCTCCGAGGAGGAGCGCCGGGCGAAGCAGGCGGAGAAGGGGCTCGACCCGTCGGGGGAGGAGCCGGCCCCCGTCGTGGATCCCTACGACACCCCTCCCCTGGAGCTGGAGGAGCGGGAGCAGTTCCGCCTCTACTGGAGGGCCCGGGTCGAGAAGGAGGTCTTCCTCCGGAAGCTGCTGGAGAGGGTCCGCCTCGACGCCTCCCCGGCGAAGGCGCCCGGCGCCCCCGCGGGGCCGGCGAAGGTCGAGAAGGGGGCCCTCGAGGCCGCCGTGGCGAAGTGGAGCCGCCCCGGCCTCGGGCTCAGGTTCTTCCGGCAGGAGACTCCCGTCGACCAGTACGAGGTCGAGAAGATGGAGGGGCTCGGCCTCCCCAACTGCCCCCTGCGCTACGCCCTCAACGACAAGAAGGCCGAGGACGTCGGCGTGATCCACCCGGAGATCCTCCAGCGCACCGCGAGCACGAGCGTCCTCGAGGAGCGGGGCTGGGTGATCTTCGTCCCCACGGACCACCTCCCCGCGGTCGTCCCTCCCCTCGCCGACGTCCGGGGGAAGGTCCTGGAGGAGCTCCTCTCCCGGCGCGCCCGGGACGAGGCCCGCTCCCGCCTCTCCCGCCTGCGCAAGGCCGCCGAGGACGGGCGCCTCCCCCTCGAGGAGGCCGCGAAGGCCGAGGGGATCGCGACCGCCGCCGCCGGCCCCTTCAACGAGTACACCTGGCGGCCCCCGCTGGCGAAGGACGCCCTGAAGGACGAGGCCTCCCGCGCGGAGGCCTGGAAGGACGAGCGGAGCCGCCTCTCGGCGGTCCTCTCCCGCTACTACACCTTCCGCGAGGTGCCGGCGGGCGGCTTCTCCGAGGTCCTCGACGACGCCGAGGGCACGGGGGCGCTCTACCTGGTGCAGGTGAAGGCCCGGACCGATCCCGCCTTCGAGGAGATGACCCAGGCCCAGCTCGCCGCCGAGCGCCGCTCCATCGGCCGCCAGCGGCTCCAGGACCTCGCGAAGGAACTCTCCTACGCGGGGCTCAAGGACCGGCTCTCCCTCTTCCTCGACGGGAAGCCGGCGCCGGAGCCGGAGGAGATGCGCCGCGGCGGCGGGTAGTCAGGCGGGCGGCACCGGGTCCTCGCCGCCCGGGACCCCCGGCCGGCAGCGGAGGATCCGGGCCGTCGTGAGCCGGAGCCCCCGCAGGCCCCCGTGGCGGCGGAGGGCCTGCGCCCCGTACTCCGAGCAGGACGGGGTGAAGCGGCAGGCCCCCCCGAGCAGCGGGGAGAGCACGGCCCGGTAGAGGGCGATGCCCGCCAGCAGGATCCAGGCCAGCGCGCGGTCGAGGAGCCTCCTCACGGGGTCCCGCCGCCGGCCCCTCCCGCCGCCGCCGGCCCCTCCCGCCGCCCCCGGCCCCCCCGGCCCCCCACCCCGCGCGCGGCCCGCTCCGCCGCCCTCCCCGCCAGCGCGACGAGGGAACGGGCGCAGCCCTCCAGCGTCCACTCCGCGTCCTCCCCGCCCCGGGCGACCACGACGAGGTCGTGGCCCGCCGGCAGTTCGACGCGGCGGAGCCGGAAGGCCTCCCTGAGGAGCCGCTTCACGCGGTTCCTCCGCACCGAGCCGCCCACGGCCTTTCCCACGGCGAGGCCGAGGCGGGGGTGGGGGAGGCCGTTGCGGCGGGCGTGGACCACGAGGAGGGGA
>JAKLKS010000329.1 GCA_023150535.1 Planctomycetota bacterium | reverse complement strand
AGCCAGGCCGCCTGGTCGATCTGCTCCACCGCCGCCCGCCAGGACTCCCGGGAAGCCTGGGCGGCGGGGCTCCGGGCGGCGGCAAGAGCGAGCACCTCGGGCACTCCGAGGGGGGACTTCGAGAGGAGTCCGCGGGTCCTCTCCTCGTCGAATCCGGCCTCGAAGGCCGAGCGCACCGCGGGGTCGGAGAGGTCGAGGAGTCCGGCCAGTTCGTCCCTCTCCTCGAGCCGCCGGACCTGCCGCACCCGGAGCTCGTCGAGGGTCGCCGTCTCCGCGAGGGAAGGGGCGGACGGCGGCGCCCCACCGATCCGGGCGAGGGCCACCTGCTCCCGGAAGAACGCCGTCTCCCTTCCCTCTTCGTACTCCCGGACCTGGGCGCGGTGGCCGGCACAACCCGCCGTCGCGGCGACAAGGCACGTGAAGAGGGCCATCGAGCGGAGGAGCCGGGGCATCATCGGGGCTCCATCCCCGGAACGGGGTCCGGGAACGCCGGGGCCGCGGAGGCCGACAGGGAGGCCCCGGTCACCTGCTCCAGGCGCGCCACCGCCTGTCCCAGGTCCGCCTCCGCCCGGTGGAGGGCGAGGAGGATGTTCTCGCGGGCCACGGCAGCCTCGAGCGCGCCCGCGAGGCTCCCCCCGCCCTCGCGGTAGAGGGTCTCGGCCAGCGCCAGGGACTTCTCCGCCTGGGGGAGCAGCGTGTCCCGATAGAGGGTCGCGAGCCTCTGCCCGTTCACCACCCTGAAGTAGAGCCTCGCGGCGGCGGTGCGGATGCGCTCCGCGGCGGCCGTCCGTTCGGCTCCCGCGGCGACCTCCAGGGACTCGGCCTCCCGAACCCGGGCGGACTTCGCGTGGACCCAGATCGGGACCGTGAACCCGAGGGTCGCCGCCCGGCCCCCCATGAACTCCCCGGAGACGTCTTCCATGTTCTTCATCCAGACCCCGCCCACCTCGAACTCGGGGGCGTACTCCCATCGCGCCATGGACTTCTCGATGCCCGCCATCTGCAGGGCCACGCCCGCCATGGCGAGGTCCTGGCTCCGGGACTCGGCGAGGGCGAGGACCTCCTCGAAGGGGATCGCGACGATCCGCCGGTCCGGTGCCTCCGCGGGACCGAGTGGGCAAGCGGTCGGGAGTCGGAGCAGCCCCCGGACCCGCTGTTCCTCCACCCGCCGGAGGTCGAGGACCAGGGTCCGGTCATAGCCCGCCTGGGCGAGGAGGGATCGCGCGCGGAACTCCTCGGGGAGGTTCGTGCGCCCGATCTCGAGGTCCCCCGCGGCGACCGTGGCATAGCGGGCCAGGATCCCCTCCTGCTCCTCGAGGACCTCCCGCGCCCGATCGAGGTAGGCGAGTTCGAGGAAGGCCTCGCGCACCTCCACGATCGCGTCGCGGAGCGCCATGTCGTAGCGGAGGCGCTCCATCTCCGCCTCCCGGAGCGCGAGGTCCCCCTTCAGCGCGATGGAGGCCGGGAAGGGGATCGCCTGGGTCACCATGGTGTCCAGGCGCTGCGGGGCCGCCGGGTTCATCGAGGAGCGGGTCCAGTACTGGAAACGGACCATCGGGTCCGGGAGGGTGAGCGCCTGCGGGTGCCTCTCGATGGCCGCCTTCCACCGGGCACGGGCGGCCTCCACCGACGGGTTCCGATCGAGAACTCCTTCGACCAGGTCGGCGAGGGTCACTCGATCCGCGAGGCGGAGGGCGAAGTCGTTCGCAGGGGCACCGTCCCCACCGGCCCCCCTCGCACCGGTGCCCTCCCGTAGCGGAGGAAGGAGCTCGGGAGGCCGCGCCGACGAGGCGCATCCGCCGAAGAGGATCGCCGCAACACAGAGCCTGAACACGCCTTGCATGGAAGGCGTCATGTCAAACGGCGTACCGGAAACAGGAACGGTCACGGATGCCACCGGCCGACTGCCACCGGCGACCGGACCCGGAGCAGGCCGCGAGGGACCTGTGGGATCTGCCACACCACGGGGTGGGCAGATGCATCACCGACGGCCCCCGGGGGGAAAGGGAGGCGGTACACCGGCACCTTTGCGGCCACATCAATGCAGAGGCACCTCCCGAACGGATCACACCTGCTGTGGACACCTGTCGGGGCCGCCGTGGAATTCGGCCGGATCCACGCCCAGTCCTGCGTCCAGTCCTGCGTCCACCGGTGCGTCGTCCGGAGTCGCCGAGCATCGTCGAGAGTCGTTGCGGACGGCCCGGTTTTTCTTTCGGGAGGTGGGCCCCATGCCGGGACTTGCGCCTGTTTCTCCTCTGCGCGAAACCGCATAAACCAGAACGACTTACGACGAGCCTACCCCCGTTCGTAAAGCGAAGGATGTCGGTTCAAATCCGACCGCGGGCTCCACCCCACCGTCCCGCCGCGCCCTACCCCCCCCGCCCCAGCTCGAACACCCCCTGCCCGGCGTTGCGGAGCCTCCCCTGCCGGGCGAGCTCGAGCCAGATCTCCCGCGGGTAGTCGCGGGGCGGGGTGATCCCCGCGATGTCCGAGGAGCGGCCGCCGCTCATGGGGCCGCCGCCGACGGTGGACTCCGCGTCCAGCACCGTCACCCCGAGCCGCTTGCGGAAGGCCCGCATGGCCCGCTTGAGGAGGTCGCGGTCGTGCTCGTGGGGGGGGCGCTTCCCGGAGGTCCACTGGTCGAGGATCCCCCGCAGCGCCGGCAGGTCCCGCGCCTCCACGGCGGCGGCGAGGTCGGGGTCGGTCCCGTGGAGGGCGTCGAGGGCCTGCTTCGCCCCCTCCCAGGCCCCGGGGTGGGCGGCGTCCGCGGCGAGCTCGGCGGCGCGGGCCGCGAGGAAGTGGCTCACGAGGTCGGTCTTCGGGTTGAACATCCCGCCGATCCTAGCAGGGGGGGCGCGGCCCGCCACGGGGGCTTCCTCCCCTCTCGCGGCGGGAGGCGGGGGATCAGGAGTTCTGCAGCCCCCAGAAGTTCAGCCCGTGGGCGAGGACCGCCGGGAGGAGGCTCCCGGTGCGCCGGGTCAGGTAGCCCCAGAGGAGGCCGACGGGGACGATGCGCAGCGCCCCGAGGGCTCCCGCGGCCGCGTCCCCCCCCGCCTGCGCGGCGAAGTTCGGCACGTGCAGGGCCGCCCAGACGAGGGTGGCGAGGATCCAGCCCGCGGCGGGGGACCGGAGGGACGCCCCCCAGCGCGTCTGGAGGACGAAGCGCAGGAACTCCTCGGGGATCGCCGCCGAGGCGCCGAGGAGGAGGAGCCCCCCCCAGCCCCCGGCCCCCTCCAGCGCCCTCCAGAGGGTCACCTGCCCCGGGTCGACCAGCGAGGCCGTCCCGGCCGCGAGGAGGAGCGCCGCCGCTCCCGCGGCGAGGCCCCGGAGGCGGAAGCCGAGCGCGCGCGGCCGGTAGCCGTCGGCGAGCAGGTACAGGGCGAGGGCGGTGGGGAAGGTGAAGGCCACCATCGCGAGGCCCGCGAGGAGCCGGTGGAGCCGGGCCCTCTCCTCCCAGGGGACCTCGCCGGAGTAGCGGAACCCCAGGGCCGCCATGCCCAGCACCGTGAAGAGCGCCGCCAGGATCCCCTCCCGCCCCGGGCGGCGGATCGGGAACGGCTCCGGCGGCGGCGCGCGGGCCGCGAGGAGGTCGGCGGCGAGGACCGCGAGGAGCATGGCCGCGAGGTAGGCGGCCCCCTTCCCGGGCTTCCCGTGGTGCGCGTCCACGGCGGCCGCGCCGGCGCAGAGGA
>JAKLKS010000328.1 GCA_023150535.1 Planctomycetota bacterium | reverse complement strand
GCCCGCGGCGCCGAGCCCGATGCGCGCCTCGACCCGCGGCATGTCCCCCATGAAGTCCCGGTACTCCTCCATCTCCGAGAGCCACCGGTTCGTCTCGCCGAGGTGCTCCACCGTCGCGTCGATGCGGGCGGAGAAGCCCTGGGCGTTGCGGGAGGAGACGACGTCGGCGCGGATGAGCTTCACCTGCTGGACGAGCCGCTCCTGCTCCGAGGCGGCGAGGCGGAGGTTCTCCCTCGCCTGCTCGACCCTCCGGATCCGCTTCCCGAGGACCGTCGCCCGCTCGCGGGCCGAGGCCAGGAGGCGCGCCCGCGACTCCCCGGGCTCCTGCCCCTTTTTCCTCGCCGCCGCCTCCTCCCGCTCGAGGGCCTCCGCCTCCGCCACCGCCTCCTTCATCGCCCCGGGGAGGTCCTCGCTCCGCTCCGTCTCGAGGAACTCCTCCAGGGACTGCTCGAAGACGAGCAGTCGCAGGTACATCCAGGCGAGCTCGTCGATCTTCCGCAGGCGGGTCTCCGCCCCCGGATCCTCCCCGCCCCCCCCGGCCGCGGAGCCGGACCGCTCGATGTCCCGGCAGACGTCGACCAGGAGCCCGTAGAGGGCGCGGCGGCGGTCGGTGAGGGAATCGATCATCGCCGCCCGCTTCTCCGCGAAGGCGGCGAGCTCCGCCCGGGCCCGCGCCTCCTCCGCGGCCGCCCGGCGCCGGTCCACCCAGCGGCGGAAGAACGGGGTGTCGGGGAGGTGGATCCAGCCGAGGGCGTAGAGCCCGAGGCCGACGAGGAGGGGGATCGCCTGGCCCGTCATGAACCCCACCCCCACCGTCGCCAGGGCGAGCACGGCGTGGTGGGGGCTGCGGAGGAACTCCCTCCGGTAGCCCGGGACCCCGGGTTCCATCACGCCCCCGCCCCGGCCCCTTCCCGCCTCACTCGAGCGTGTACCAGAGGACCTCCACCCGGCGGCTCAGCTCCGGGTCCCCCGGGAGGGGCTCGTTCCAGCCGCGCCCCTCGACCTCGATGCGGGAGGGATCCACCTTCTGGAGGTCCGCCAGCACCCGCTTGACGTCCGCGGCGCGCCTCTTGCTCAGCTCCACCGCCTGGAGGGTGGCCTTGCGCAGCATCGGCTCGCCCCCCTCGGCGAGGAAGTCCTTCTTCTTCTCCCCGCTCACGTGGCCCCGGAGGATGAGCAGGGAGCCCGGGGAGACGCTGAGGAGGGTCTTCACGTCCGCCAGGCCCTTGAGGTTCCCCTTGTCGTCCATGTCCATGGTGTCCTTGTTCGCGAGGAACTGGAACCGGATGGACTTGGAGAGGAGGGGGTCCTTCTCGATGGCCGCCTTCCCCCCGGACTTCGTGGGCGCGATGGCGACCCGGTCCTCCTTGAAGGCGCCCGAGGCCTCCATCGCCCTGAGGTGCTGGAGGTCCGCGAAGCGGTCGGCGTCGGGGGCGTCCTTCAGCAGTTCGGTCCCGTAGGCGAGGATGGCCGACTGGTAGATGCCGCCGAAGGAGCCGCCGGAGTCGATGGAGCCGGAGAAGAAGGCGAGGTTCTCCGCGAGGTTGCAGGGGTGGACCTTCCGGAGCTCCTCCCGGGCCCGCCCGCGGTCCCACTTGAATGCCTTCGACAGGGCCTCGAGGTGGGGCTCGGGGTCGGTGCGGAGCCAGCGGTTGCCCTCGAGGATCCCCTCCACGAGGCCGGCCACCATCTTCGGGTTCGCCTGGGCGAAGCCCCTGTTGACCACGAGCACGTCGGCCACCACGAGGATGTTGTTCGTCGTGGCGAGCGCGTAGGCCTTCCCGCCGGAGCGGGAGACGGCGTCGGTCGTGTGGGGCGCCCAGCCGACGAAGCCCGCGACCCCGGGGTGGCCCGCCTTGAGGAACCGGAGGAACAGCTCCGCCGCCCCGGGGGCGTCGTCGCAGTAGACGACGTTCACGGCCGCCGGGTCGGGCGCCTCCGACAGGTCCTTCATGGCGTGGACCGGGATCCCCGCCTCCTGCACGAGGTAGCGGAGGAAGAAGTCGTTCTCCAGGAACTGGACCGAGGCGACGACCTTCCCCTTGAGGTCGTTCACCTTCTTGATGTCGGAGCGCACGACCACGGCGTCGGCCCCGCGGGAGTAGCCGAACATGGCCGGCACCGTCGCCTGGAAGGGCTTGCCGAGGACCGCCAGCACGTCGACGGTCGTGGCCGTGGCGCCCAGCGCCCCCGAGTTGAGCCGGCCGAAGGCCTCCTCCTCGGAGAGGGCGATGCGGACCTTGAAGCCGTGCTTGCGGGCGAACACCGAGTCCCCGTTCGGCTCGAGCCCCCCGTTGGCCGCCACGAGGCCGGCGTAGCCGGCGTAGTCGGAGAGCTCCACGTCCACCACGCCGTCCTTCGGGAAGTAGGTCCCGGGGGCGGGGAGGGAGGGGGTCGCGTCCTCCGGGGCGACGACCTCGTCGGAGGGGGGCATCTCCACCGGGGCCGCGGGGGCCGCGGGAACCCCGGGGGCGGAGGGGGCGGGGCCCCTCCCGGGGGCCTGCGGCGTGCCGGGGTTCGCCGGGGGAGCCGGCGGGGCCTTCTGGTTCTGCATCCACTTCCAGCCGCCGAACCCGATCACGCCGAGGACGGCGAGCGTCAGGACGAACTTGCCGAACCCGGTGATGCCGCCGCCCCCGGAGGGGTTCCCTTCCGCCATGTCCCGTCCTCCCGCTGGCCCGATCCGCTACTCGGCGATCTTCTGCCTCTGGTCCTTGGCCGGGGCCGGCGCGGCGGGCGCCGCCGCCTCCCCCTGCACCATGGACATCTTCTTCTTGTACTCGGCGAAGAGCATGGCGCCGCGGGCCTTGCGCATCTCCTGCTGGCGCTGGACGGTGGAGCCCATCTCCTTCGCGAGGTCCATGGTGGCCCGCATCTGCCCCTCGCCCCCCGCCGCCGACTGGCGGAGCTGCTGCATGGACTGGCCGAGCTCGCCGCCCATCATCCCCTGGAGCTCGGTGACGGAGGACTTCATGAGTCCGGCGAGGTTCTCCAGCGACCGGCCCATGGCGACCTTCACCTTCACCTGGGCGAAGTCCCGCTCGAACTTCTGGATCTCGCGGAGGCTCTGGGCGATGACCTGGGTGTTCTGGGCGTACATCTCCTCGAGCATCTGGAGCTGGCTCCTGTTCTCGACGATGTCCGCGTCCACCGTGGCGAGCTGCTCCGCGAAGTGGGAGCCGTTGGCCTCGTCGTTGGCGGCGACGGCGGCCTGGAGGAGTCCCTCCAGCTCCGCCTTCTGGCGCTCCTCCCTCTTGACCTGGTCCTTGAGGAGGGAGATCTGGCCGGCGAGCTGGCCGTTGGCGTAGTGGGCCTTGTCGGCCTTCGCCTTGGCGTCGCGGATGCCCCGCTCGATGACGGCCTGGTTGATGGCGTCGGTCTCGGTGGCCTGCTCGGCCATGAGGCCCAGCCAGATGAAGACGCGCTTGAACGCCCGGAACACGCCCATGGTCGCCCCCCCTCGCTCTATCGCCCGCCCGGCCCTGCGGGCCGGGGCGTATCCGACTCCAAGAGGATCTCCTCTTCGAGGATGAACTTCAACCGTTTATCCAACTGCTCGGCGCTGGCGGCGGAGGCGAGGGTCGCCCCCCGGGCCTTCACGCCGGCGAAGACGGCGGCGTCGACGTCGAAGGCGATGAAGTGCATGGAGACGAAGGCGCCCCCGGCCCCCGCCCGCTTCTTCACGGAGTCCATGGCCTCCTCCGGGAGG
>JAKLKS010000327.1 GCA_023150535.1 Planctomycetota bacterium | reverse complement strand
TAACCGAGGAGCGTCCCCCTACTCCACCAGCATCGCGTCCCCGTAGGAGAAGAACCGGTACCCCTCCCGCACCGCCTCGGCGTAGGCGGCCCGCACGCGCTCCACGCCGCCGAAGGCCATGACGAGGGCCAGCAGGGTCGAGCGCGGCAGGTGGAAGTTGGTCAGGAGGGCGTCCACGCACCGCCACCGGTGCCCCGGGAGGATGAACAGGGCCGTGGTCCCCGACCCCGCCCGCGGGAGCCCGTCCCCCGACGCCGCCGAGGCCGCCTCCAGCGTCCGGACCGCCGTCGTCCCCACCGCCACCACGCGCCCCCCCGCGGCCCTCGTCTCCCGCACCGCCGCCGCCGCCTCCTCCGGGATCCACCACCGCTCCGGGTGCATGGGGTGGTCCTCCACCCGCGCCGTCTTCACCGGCTGGAAGGTGCCGGGCCCCACCGCCAGCGTCACCGCGGTCCGCCGCACCCCCCGCGCCGCGCAGGCCGCCAGGAGTTCCGGCGTGAAATGGAGCCCCGCCGTCGGAGCCGCCGCCGCCACCGGCTCCCGCGCGTAGACCGTCTGGTAGCGCTCCCGGTCGAGCCCGTCCCGGGGATCGCCCGCCCGCTCCCTGCGGATGTAGGGGGGGAGGGGGATGCGCCCCGCCCGCGCCGCCAGGGCCCGGACGTCCGCCGTCCCCTCGAACCGCACCGTCCAGGACCCCGCCCGCCGCCCCTCGAGGACGACCTCCGCCCCCTCCCCCCGCTCCACCGCCAGCCGCTCCCCCGGCCGCAGCTTGTTGCGCGCGTTGACGAGCGCCTCCCAGGCCAGCGGGTCCCCCTCCAGGGGCTCGAGGAGGAGTGCGTCGAAGAGCCCCCCCGTCCGCCGCCGGAGATCGAGCCGCGCCGGGAACACCGCGGCGTCGTTCACCACGAGGAGGTCCCCCGGCCGGAGGAGCGCCGGGAGGTCCGCCACCGTCCGGTGCTCCGGTCCCTCCCCGCCCCTCCGCAGCACGAGGAGCCGGGCCGCGTCCCGCCGCGCCGCCGGCTCCTGCGCGACGAGCCCCTCCGGCAGGTCGAAGTCGATCTCCCCGATGTCCATGCGCCGAGCCTCCACCGCCCGCCCGCCCCGGCCAAGGGAATCGCGCCTCGGAACCCCGCCGCCGGTCCTTCCCGCCGCCGCCGCCCCGGTGCAAGATGGGGCCATGGAAACGAGGCCCGACACCGGCACGCGGGTCGCCGAGGCGACGGACGCCCGCCTCGCGCGCCCCTGGCAGGTGATCGTCCACGACGACCCCGTGAACCTCATGGTCTACGTCACGCGGGTCTTCATGCAGGTCCTCGGCTTCCCGAAGCCGAAGGCGGAGGCCCACATGCTGGAGGTCCACCACCAGGGCCGCTCCATCGTCTGGACCGGGGGGCGGGAGCAGGCGGAGGTCTACGTCCTGAAGCTCCGCGCCGCCGCCCTGCGGACGACGATGGAGCCGGTGGGCGAGTAGCGCGCGCCGTGCTCTACCCGCGCGTGGAGCCGACCCCCGGGGGCGCCCTGCGGCTGCGCTACCTGCCGCCCCTCATGACCATGGCGCTGCGCGGCCTGCCGGAGGTCCTCGCCGACGGGGCCCCGGGGATCCGGGAGCACCTCGGGCGCTCCCCTTCGAGGGCGACCCCGAGGCCGCGGCCCAGTGGGAGCGGTACGCCGCCCCCGACCTCGCCCACCTCTTCCGCTCCGCCCGGGACATCGTCGCGGAGGACCTGCGGGGACTCTCCCCGGAGCCGAGGCTCCCCGTGCGGTTCCGGATGGAGATCCCCGCCCCCCACCTCAACGCCTGGCTCTCGGCCCTGGCAGCGGCGCGCGTCGCGCTCAGCGAGGTCCACTCCATCGGCGAGACCGAGCTCCGCCTGCTCGCGGCGGATGCGGAGGCGCACCATGAGGGTCCGGTGGGGGCGGAAGTAGCGCTCCACGTCGGCCTTCGGGATCTCGATGCCCCCGATGTCCCCGTCGGTGAAGGAGCGGTACCCGACCGATCCCGTCTGCCCGATGTCGGGCAGCGCCGACAGCGAGAGGGTCATCCCCTCCCACTCCCGGTCCACCTGCCTGCCGAGGACCGTGCAGTCCACGTAGAGGGAGCGGAAGGCCTTCTCGGAGGAGTGGGCGTGGACCGACCGGAGCGCCTCCCGGTGGAACATCTTCGCGAACCAGTCGCGGTCGTCGTCCCTGACGAAGAACTCGAGGAAGTACTCCGGCACCCGCCGCCCGAACTGGTCCTCCACGAGGAACACGGTGTTCTGGAACCCGTGGGTCGCCGCCTTCCTCGCCCCCTTCGCCGTGGCCTCCGCCGTCGCGGCCGCGCACTCCGCCCGCCAGGCCTCGAAGCCGTCGTCCTCCACGGTGAGGGCCCGGACCATGGCCTCCAGGGCCTCCCGGCTCCTCGGCCCGTCGTCCTTCCCGGCGATGGTGGAGTGGTTCTCCCGGGGGAGGATGCGGAAGGCGGTGGAGCCGACGGATTCCTCCAGCCGGAAGGTGGGCCTGCCCGGGTTCTGGCTGAAGTCGGCCTCGAGGAAGGCGCAGTCCATGTTCGCGGTGGAGACGCGCACCGTCCCGTCCCCCCCGTCCTCGTTGGCGGCGGCGCGGATCCCGTCGTACCCGGCGTTGCCGACCAGCACGGTGCAGAGGACGCGCCCGGGCCCGTAGAGGTCGTTGGGGCCGCGCCGGTCCCGGCGCGCGAGCTCCCAGGTGTAGGGGCTCGCGAGCTCGAGCCCCCGCAGGAGCCTGTCCCCGGTCTGGAAGGGCCTCTCCGCCGACCAGCCGAGGGTCACCCGCCCGAGGAAGGCGTTCCCCTTGTGGGCGAGGGGGGACCCGAAGTTCGCCGGGGCGAGCATGAGGAGGCGGTGGACGGGGGCGCCGCCGGAGGTGCCGAAGTTGCGCACGAGCCAGTCGCGGAGGACGAGCGCCCCGGTGCTGTGGACGACGGCGTCCACGCTCCGCGGCCCCATGGGGAGGCGGCGGCGGCCCCAGGCCCTCGTGAGGGCGGCGGCGAGGTCGTCGTAGGTGACCTCGTCGTCCATGGTGGCGTAGTCGGCGAGGTCGATGGAGGCGACCTCGCGTCCGAGGCGCTTCCGGAGGAGTCCCGCCAGGCGGCGGAAGGAGGACCCGCGGTCGCTCCAGCCGTGGAGAATCACGATGGGACGGTCGGCCAAGGAACCTCCTCGGGTGCCCGCGGCCGCATCCTAGCCAGAGGGGCGTAGATTCCATCCATGGGACTTCCCCGCGCCGCCGCGATCCTCCCGCTCCTGCTCCTTCCGCCGCTCCTCCTCCCCCGCTCCGCGGGGGGGGAGGGTCCCCCCGCGCCCCCCGCGCCGCCGGCCCCGCCCGCCCTCCCGGAGCCCCGCTTCGTCGGCCCCGCCGCCGGCCCGTCCTGGGACGGGGCCTTCCGCAAGGGGGGAGGGGACGCCGAGGCGGCGAAGTCCATCGAGGCGGGCCTCGACTGGCTGGAGCGGCACGCGCTGCCGGGGGGCGGGTGGGACGCGGACGGCTTCCCCGCCCGCTGCGCGAGGGAGGGGAAGGCCTGCGACGGGATCGGGAAGGGCCACCACGGCGAGGAGGTCCCCTGCCCCTTCGACGACGCCCTCTCGGCCCTCGGCGCCCTCGCCTTCCTCGGGCGCGGCCATCTCCCCGACGCGAAGGGGGACGGGCGGGCGCGGCTGCTCGCCTCCACGATGGAGCGGCTCGGGGGCTCCGGGGACCCCTGGGCGCGGGCGCTCGCGA
>JAKLKS010000326.1 GCA_023150535.1 Planctomycetota bacterium | reverse complement strand
TGGATAACTCCGGGGCGGGGAGCAGGCACCCGCTCGGGCCGGCGGGAGGGGGGGCTGGAGTTATCCACAAACAACCGAGGAACCGAGGAGCGTCCCCCTCCTCTAGCGGTACCGTTTCCTGCATGCCCGGAGACGACAAGCCCGACCTGGTGACGGGAGCCACGGGGTTCGTGGGCTCCCACCTCGTGCGGGCGCTCGTCGCCCGGGGGCGGCCGGTGCGGGCGCTGGTGCGGCCGGGGACCGACGCGGCGGAACTGGGGCGGCTCGGCGTCGAGGTGGTGCCAGGGGACGTCACCGACCGGGACGCCTACGAGGCGGCGGCCCACCGGGCTCTCCGGGTCTTCCACGTGGCCGGCTTCGTCTCCTTCCTCGCCGAGGAGCGCAAGCGCCTGGAATCCGTGAACGTGGAGGGGGTGCGCAACGCCGTCCGGGCGGCCCGGTCGGCGAAGGCCTCGGTGCTCGTGGTCACCTCCAGCGTCGCCGCCGTCGGGGGGAGCCCCACGGGGGGCGAGGTGGACGAGGCCACCCCCTGGACCCCCGACCCCCGCCTCGGCTACGCCACCACCAAGCACGAGGGGGAGGCGGTGGCGCTGGCGGCCCACGGGAAGGGGGGGCTCCGCGTGGTCTGCGTGAACCCCTCCATCGTCCTCGGGCCGGAGGACCCGCGCCCGAGCGCGGGGGGGGACTACGTGATCCGCGCCGCCGAGGGGCGGATCCCGGTCTGCGCCTCCATGCTCCAGTCCTTCGTGGACGTCCGGGACGCCGCGGAGGGCCACCTCCTCGCGGCGGAGCGGTCCCCGGGGGGGAAGCGGTACATCCTCTCCGGCGGGTCGATGCGCATGCGGGAGTTCGTCGCCGCCGTGAGGGAGGCCGCCGGCAACCCGGGGCGCCCGCTCCCCATCCCGACCCTCCTCCTCCCCCCGCTCGCGCTGGCGGCCGAGTGGTGGGCCGGGAAGCGGGGCACGGCCCCCGCCCTCACCCTGGAGCAGGCCCGCATGGCGGGGCGGAAGGGGGCCTTCAACGCGGCGCTGGCCCGGAGGGAACTCGGCTGGAGCCCGCGCCCGCTCGCGGAGACGATCCGGGAGACCGTGGCGTGGTTCCGGGGGGCGGGGATGATGGGGTGACGAGGGCGGAGCCGGGCGCCCGTTCCTTCGCCCCCCCGACCCTGGGAGAGGGGGGTGGTGGACGGGAGCCTGGCTCCGTACCCGTCACCGTCGCCGCCCGAGGAGGCCCTCCCGCCATGCCGAAGCGCCCCGCCGCGAAGCCGCCCGCCGTCGAGACCTTCCCGAACCCCGCGCCGAAGCGGGAGTACGTGATCGAGTTCGAGGTCCCCGAGTACACCGCCGTCTGCCCGAAGACCGGGCAGCCGGACTTCGGGACGATCCGCATCGCCTACTCCCCCGACCGCCTCTGCCTGGAGATGAAGAGCCTCAAGCTCTACTTCCTCTCCTACCGCAACCGCGGGGTCTTCTACGAGGCGGCGGTGAACGCCATCCTCGACGACCTCGTCGCCTCCTGCCGGCCCCGCTGGATGGAGGTCTCCGGGGAGTTCGCGCCCCGGGGCGGCATGACCGCCAACGTCACCGCCCGCTGGCCGGGGTAGGGCCGAGGACGATCTCCCTCCCCGCGACCTCCGCCGCGGGGCCGGCGAAGGACCAGTACCTCCCCTTGCCGTCCATGGCCGTGGCGTGGACCGTGTACCCGGGGATCGCGACGTCGGGCAGGGAGGCCTCGCCGCCCTCGATGCGCTGGTTCCACAGCTGCGGCAGCATCCCGCCGAGGGGGACGAGGCTGAGGAAGGGCCGCCGGGGCTCGCTCCCGTCGTGCATGCGGATCCGCAGGCGGAACTCGCGCGGGGGCTCGAGGCGGATCGTCCACGCCGCCTCCGCCGCGTCCTCGGAGAGCCCGCCGAGGATCCCGCAGCCGCCGTCGGCCGGGGACCAGGCGAGGACGCGGCACTTCCCCGCGGGGTCGAGCGTCTGGAGGACGGCCCGGCCCCCGGAGTCCGCCGCCACCCGCTCCGTCTCCCGCGGGGGCCATCCCGGGGGCGCGTCGTCCCGGAGCACCGCCACCAGCGCCCCGGGCGCCGGCCGCCCCTCGCGGTCCACCACGCGGACCGTCCGCGTCATCGCGTCGGGTGGGCGGAGGTCGAAGACCAGGGGACGCAGGGAACTCCGCGCGGCGACGAGTTCCTCGACGGTGGCCCGGACCGTGACGGTGAGCCCTTCGACGGTGCGGAGGTGGACGGTGATCCTCTCCTCCCGCGGCTTGCCCGGGAAGGGGCCGGGAGTTCCCCGGAAGACCTCCCGCGAGTAGTCGTAGGCCCACCAGAGGGCCCCCCCGTCCGCGGAGGGGCAGGGGCCCTTGAAGGCGGAGATCAGGAACTGCCAGCCCTGGAGGGCGGGATCGGTCTTCTCCAGGCTGGCCGTCACCATGGCGGGCCGGGCGGACATCCCCGCCCCCTCGCCCCGGAGCGAGATCCAGATCCCGGTGGCCTCCTCCCCCCCGAGGGGAAGGACGAGCGGCTCCGCGGTGTCCAGGGTGTAGGCGAGTTCCCGGAACCCCGCCTGCCCCATGGCGGCGCTGCCGCCGGCCTCGAGGCGGGGGCATCCGGGTCCGTCGGTCCAGGCGGCGGTCCACGCGGAGATGCAGAGAGGCCCGGGATCGAAGGTGTCGCTCTCGAAGAACGCGAAGGAGAGCCGCCCCAGGGCATCGGAGAGCCCCGAGAAGTTGTAGCCTGCATTGCCGAGGAGGACGACGAAGGCACCGGGAACCGGTTCGCCGCTCCCGCCCCTGCGGCAGACGACGTCGAGTTCGAGAGGCTTCGACGGCAGGACGAGTTCACGGGGGACGGTTCCCTCGGCGAAGGACCGGTCCAGGACCGTCCACAGGACCCTCCCGTCGGGCGCGGCGATGCGGATCCCCGCCCACTTCAGGGCGAGGGGCCACCGCGGCTGGTAGACCCCCTCCTCGTCGGTGCGGCCGGCATCGGCGGGCGCCTGCGGACCGAGGGAGAAGAGTTCGGGACTGGCCCACAGGGAGACGGCGGCGCCGATCACCGGCCGCCCCGTCGCCTCGTCCGTGAACCGCAGGCCGATGCGGACCGGCCTCTCCTCCAGCACGACGTCGTGGCCGCCGGCGAGGCCCTCGGCGGAGGCGCGGGACGGGACGAAGAGCCGCCCCGGCGCCCGGGGCTCCAGCGAGGGCGGCCCGGCCCAGCCGGCGGCGTCCTCCTCCTGGAAGAACCCCTGGATGCGGGTCTGGGGCGGGATCGGGATCCGGAAGCCGCCGTCCGCCCCGGTGGGTTCCGAGGCGGCGGCCTCCATCCCGTCCACGAGGAGGTGGAGGGTGATCCCCTCCTGCGGCGCGCCCCGCGCGTCCACCGCGCGGCCGGCGTAGACGAGGCCGGCGTAGAGGCGGATCTCGCCCGCGTCGGCTCGGGGCGCGGGGAGTTCGACGACGACCGGGGAGCGGCCCGCGGCGGCGGCGCGCAGGCGGAAGGGGGCGGCGTCGCCGGGTTCCCGGGGGTAGGGGAGCGAGAAGGCGCCGGACCCGGAGGTGGCGGCGGCGACGGGGAGGCCCTCGCGGAGGACCTCGAGGCGGGCCTCGGGGGGGGCGCGATCGGGCCCGCGGGGGAGGACGAGGACGCCGGTGACGAGGCCCCCCTCCTCCGCGGCGGGCGCGGCGGCGGTCCCGTCGGCGGAGGCCTTCCGCCCGGCCCCGCCCTCCTCCGGCCCCGCACCGACCCCGGAGTCGCCGGCCGGCCCCGC
>JAKLKS010000325.1 GCA_023150535.1 Planctomycetota bacterium | reverse complement strand
CTCTTCTCCGGGGGGAACTGCCTCCTCGAGGGGGTGCCGGGCCTCGGGAAGACCCTCCTCGTGCGCACCCTGGCCCGCTGCCTCGACCTCGGGTTCCGGCGGATCCAGTTCACGCCGGACCTCATGCCCGCCGACGTCGTGGGCACCACGGTCCTCTCCGAGGAGGGGGGCCGCCGGGAGCTGCGGTTCCAGCGGGGGCCGATCTTCGCCAACATCGTGCTGGCCGACGAGGTGAACCGCGCGACGCCCAAGACCCAGTCCGCCCTCCTCGAGGCGATGCAGGAGCACTCCGTCACCGTGGGCGGCGAGACCCACCGGCTGGCCGAGCCCTTCTTCGTCATCGCCACCCAGAACCCCATCGAGATGGAGGGGACCTACCCCCTCCCCGAGGCCCAGCTCGACCGCTTCCTCTTCAAGGTGGCGGTGGGCTACGCGAAGCGGGAGGACCTGAACGAGGTGCTCTCCCGCACCACCGGCTCCCGGGAGGCCGACCCCCGCCCCGTCATGGACGGGGAGGAGGTCGAGGGCTGGAAGCGGTTCGTCCGCGAGGTCGCCGTCGCCCCCCACGTCGCCGACTACGCCTCCCGGCTCGTGCTCGCCACCCACCCCGGGGGGGAGTACGCCCCGGAGGAGGTGACGAAGTACGTGCGCTTCGGGGCGAGCCCCCGCGCGGCCCAGGCGCTCGTCATGGGGGGCAAGGTCGCCGCCCTCATGGACGGGCGGTACAACGTCGGCTTCCGGGACGTGGCCGCCGTGGCCCACCTGTCGCTGCGCCACCGGCTCATCCTCGGCTTCGAGGCGGAGGCCGACGGGCTGGACGCCGAGGCGCTGGTGACCCGGATCCTCTCCCACGCGCCGCAGAAGGACCTGCTGGCGGCGGAGTAGGGGACCGCATGGCCCTCCTCGAGAAGGAGTTCCTCCGGCGCCTCGAGCGGATGGAGATCGCCGCCCGGAAGGTGCGCCGCGGCGTGCGGCGGGGCGAGCGCCTCAGCCGCCGCCGGGGCTTCTCCGTGGAGTTCGCCGACCACCGCCCCTACGTGCGGGGGGACGACCTCCGGTTCCTCGACTGGTCGATCCTCGGCCGCCTCGACCGGCTCATGGTGAAGCTCTTCCACGACGAGGAGGACCTCACCGTCCACCTCCTCGTGGACGGGAGCCGCTCCATGGAGTACGGGGAGCCGACGAAGATGCTCTACGCCCTGCGCGTGGCGGCCTCCGTGGGCCACGTGGCGCTGGCCGGGCAGTGCCGCGTCCGGCCCGGGGTGATCCGGGCGCCGGACCGCATCGAGAGCCCCGGCTACCTGCGGGGCCTCGGCGCCTCCGCGCGCCTCCTCTCCTTCCTCGAGGGATCCGCCGCGTCGGGCCCCAACGGGCTCCGCGGCGGGCTGCGCCGCCTCGCCTCGGAGGTGCGGCCGAAGGGCGTGGTGGTCCTCGTCTCCGACCTCATGGACCGGGACGGGGTCGAGGACGCCCTCGCGGCGCTGGCCCGCAGCCAGGGGGACCTCTTCGCCGTCCAGGTCCTCGACCCCTTCGAGATCGCCCCCTCCCTCGACGGGGAGTTCCGCCTCGTGGACAGCGAGGACGGCTCCCGCGCCGAGGTGAGCGTCACCCCCGAGGTGCTCGCCGCCTACGGCCGCCGCGCGCGGGCCTACCTCGCCGCCGTGGACGCCTCCTGCCGCCGCCGGGGAATCCGCCGGCTCGAGGCCCCCACCTCGCTCCCCTTCGAGAAGCTCGTCCTCGAGGTCCTCCGCGCGCGGGGGCTGCTGCGGTGAGCTTCCTCGCCCCCGGCTTCCTCTGGCTGCTGGCCCTCGCGGGGCCGGTGGTCTTCCTCTACTTCTTCCGCCAGAAGCAGGAGGACCGGGTCGTACCGACGAACTTCCTCTGGGTGCAGGCGGTGCAGGACACGCGCACCGCCGCGGTGCTCCGGAGGTTCCTGCGGAGCCTGCTCCTCCTCCTCCAGCTCGCCTTCCTCGCGCTGGCGGTGCTCGCGCTGGCGGGGGCGACGGCCACGCTCTGGTCCTCCGGGACCCCGCGGTTCGTGGTGGCGGTCCTCGACCGGTCCGCCTCCATGGGGGCGCTGGACGGGGGGGACGGCCGCACGCGCCTCGCCGCGGCGAAGGAGGCCCTCGCCTCGGCGGTCCGGGGACTCCGCGAGGGGGACCGGATGATGCTCGTGGCCGTGGACGACCGTGCCGAGGTGCTCGTCCCCTTCACCGGGGACGCCGACCGGCTGCTGGCCGCGGCCGACGCGGTGGAGGCCCGGGACCTCCCCACGGACTTCACGGAGGCGGCGGTGCTCCTCAGGGCCCAGGGGGCGGCGGCCGCGGGCCGGACGCTCGAGGTGATCCTCCTCTCCGACGGCGCCTTCCCCGACCCGGGCGCGCTCGAGGGGGCGGCGGTCTCCTTCGTCCCCTTCGGCACGGAGGCCGACAACGCCGGGATCACCGACCTCCGGGTGGTGCGCGGCCCCGAGGGGAGGCCCTCCCTCTTCGTCTCCGCGGAGGCCTTCGGCGCCGCCCCCCTCGCGCGGACGGTCTCGCTGCGCGCCGTCGAGGGGGATCGGCTCCTCGACGCCCGGGAGGCGGCCGCCCCGCCGGGGAGGCAGGCGGTGCTGCTGTTCCCGCTGGAGGAGGTGGAGCCGGGCCCGCTGGAGGTGCGCCTGGAGGGGAAGGACGCGCTCCCCGCCGACGACCGGGCCTTCCTCGTGCTGCGCCCCGACGCCCCCCGGCGCTACGCGGTCTTCGGGAAGCCGAGCCGCTGGCTCCGCGACCCCTCCATCTTCCGGGCCGGGATGATCGGCTCCCCGGAGCCCCTCTCCGCCGAGGCGCTGCGGGCCGCCGGCCCGCTCGACCTCGTCCTCTACAACGGGGAGGTGCCCGCCGACCCGCCGCCGTCGCGGGCGGCGATCTACATCGGCTGCGTCCCCCCCGGCGGGCCGGTGAAGGCGGCGGGGAGGATGGAGCACCCTCCGGTGCTCGACTGGTCCCGCACCCACCCGGTGACGCGGCACGCCGAGTTCTCCGACCTCCTCGTGGTGGAGGCGATCCGCCTCGAGGGGGTCCCGCCGGCCTCGGTGCTCGTGGACAGCCCGAGGGGCCCGCTGGCGGCGCTCCTCGAGACGCCCGACCAGCAGGCGCTGCTCCTCCCCTTCGACCTCGACCGCTCGAACCTCCCGCTGCGCCTCGCCTTCCCGCTCCTGATGTCCAACGCGCTCGACCACTTCTTCTCCGCCCGCCGGCCCGGGGACGAGGAGGAGGTGCTGCGCACGGGAAGCCCCCTCGAGCGGACGCTCCCCGCCGGGGCCCCGCTGGAGGTCTCGCCCCCGAGGGGGAGGCGGGTCGCGGTGGAGGCGGGGCCCTCGGGGGCGGCGATCTTCCGGGAGACCTGGCACGCGGGGGTCTACCGGCTGAAGTCCCCCGCCGGGCCGGGCGTGGCGGCGGCGGCGCTCCTGCGGCGGGAGGAATCGGAGCTGGCGCCCCGGCCCCGGTTCGAGGCCGGCGGCGTCGCCCACGAGGCGAAGCCCGAGGCGGTGCGCGCCAACGTCCTCCTGCGCGACCCGCTCCTCCTCCTCGGCCTCGCCATCCTGCTCCTCGAGTGGTTCCTCTGGGTCGGGAGGCGCTGCGGAGGGGGACGGGCTTCGGTTCTTCGGTTGGCGGTGGCGCGGCGGGCGGGGGGGCTCGCTGCTCCGTTCCTGGGAGACGCCTTCCTGGGCTTTGCTCGCCCTTCTCCCCTGCGGTTCCGCGCCTCCTTCGTCGGCGCGGGCTCCCGCCTC
>JAKLKS010000324.1 GCA_023150535.1 Planctomycetota bacterium | reverse complement strand
CGTCGAGGTCTCCGTCGCCGAGACGCCCCACTCCCGGGCCGTCTACCGCGGGGAGTAGCGCCGCCCCTCGCGCCGTTGCTGATCCGTGCCGGGTTCGGTATCGTCGCCCGCCATGGACACCTGCGACCTGCACACCCACTCCACGGCCAGCGACGGGACCGCCTCCCCGCGGCAGGTGGTGCGCCTCGCGAAGCAGGTGGGCCTGCGCGCCCTCGCCCTCACCGACCACGACACCCTGGCCGGGATCCCCGACGCCGCGGACGAGGCCCGCCACCTCGGCGTGGAACTGATCCCCGGCTGCGAGATCTCGCTGGACGGCGTCCCCGGCACCTTCCACATGGTCGGCCTCGGCGTGGATCCCTCCGACCGCCTGCTGGGCGAGCGCCTCGACCTCGTCCGCGTCGGCCGGGAGACCCGCAACGCCGGCATCCTCGAGAACCTCGCCGCCCTCGGCCACCGCATCACCATGGAGGAGGTCGCCGCCGAGGCCGGAGGCGACGTCGTCGGCCGCCCCCACTTCGCCCGCGTGCTCGTGAAGCGGGGCGTCGTGAAGGACTTCCGGGAGGCCTTCGACCGGTTCCTCGGCAAGGGGAAGGCCGCCTACGCCGACCGGAAGCGCCTCTCCATGGCCGACGCCATCGAGGCCATCCACGGGGCGGGCGGCGCCGCCGTCCTCGCCCACCCCTACACCGTCGCCCTCCCCGATCCGGCCGCCTTCGAGGCCTGGCTCCGGGAGATGGCGGCCCTCGGCCTCGACGGGGTCGAGACGCTCTACACCGAGCACTCCTCGCGGGACGTCGAGCACTACCGGTCCATGGCCTCCCGCTGCGGGCTCCTCGAATCCGGCGGCTCCGACTTCCACGGGGACAACAAGGCGAACACCGACGTCGGCTCCGGCAAGGGGAACCTCCGCATCCCCTACGCCCTCTGGGAGGCGCTCCGGGAGAGGGCCCGCTCCCGGGGCCGCGCCACCCCCCGTTGAGCCCCGCGCGGCGCCCCATGACGGTGATGATCCTCAACCCCATGGGGGGGGAGGGATGGGGGGGCGTGGAGCGCTGGTTCCTCGACACGGCGCTCGGGCTCCGCCGCCGCGGCCACCGGGTGGTCTCCGTGGGGCGCCCCGGCTCCCTCTGGGCGAAGCGCTGCCTCGAGGCCGGCCTCCCCACGCGCACCACGGAGATGCGCAACGGCCTCCCCCTCGGCGAGGCCAGGGCCATCGCCTTCTTCGCCCGCGAGGAGAAGGTGGACGTCATCTGCACCAAGCTCCACAAGGGGATCCGCCTCTCGGGCCTCGCCGCGATGTTCCTCCGGCGCGTCCCCGTGGTCGCCTTCATGGGCCTCGTGGAGGTGAAGCGGGGGCTCCGGTACCGCCTCACCTACCGGCTCTTCCTCGACCGCATCCTCACCCTCTCCCCGGGGATGCGCCGGGACATCCTCGCCGTGGGGGGCGTGCCGGAGGAGAGCGTGGAGGCGGTCCCCTACGGCGTGGACCCCGCGGACCACGCGGTGCCCCCCGCGGCCGCGGCGGAGGCGCGCCGCTCCCTCGGCGCGGGGCCGGGCGATCCCCTCGTCGTCTCCCTCGGCCGCCTCCACGAACAGAAGCGCTTCGACCTCATGCTGGAGGGGTTCGCGAAGGTGCGGGAGCGGGTGCCGGCGGCGCGCCTCGCCGTCGCGGGGACCGGGACCCTGCTCCCGGAGCTCGAGGCGAAGCGGCGCGCCCTCGGCCTCGACGACGCCGTCCGCTTCGCCGGCTTCCGCTCCGACACGGCGGCGGTGATCGCGGCGGGGGACCTCTTCGCGCTCTCCTCCGACGACGAGGGGCTCCCCCACGTGATCCTCGAGGCCATGGCGGCCGGGAAGGCGGTCGTCGCGACGGACGTCGGGAGCGTCCGGGACCTCGTCGCGGACGGGGTCACGGGACGGGTCGTGCCGCGGAGGGACCCGGGGGCCTGGGCGGAGGCCGTGGCGGACCTGCTGGTCGACGGGGAGCGCCGCCGCGCCATGGGGGAGGCGGCCCTCGCCCGGGTGCGCGAGCGCTACCCGCCGGAGAAGTGCCTCGCCGAGACCGAGGAGTTCCTGCTGCGCGCGGCCTGGCTGGACGATCCCCTCGAGCCGCCCGCCGCCGCCCCTCCCGCTACTCCTCCTCCGCCTCCAGCGTGAACTCCTGCACGAGCGGGCTGCGGCGGTCGTCGGCCTCGAACTCCGCCGTGTCCCACTCCCCGCCGATGTCCACCTCCAGCGCGGTCTCCCCGAAGGGGACGGCGGGGAAGCGGAAGGCCCCCGAGGCGTCGGTGTAGGCGTAGAGGCCGATGTCGATCTCCCGCTCGTCGTCGATGACGGTGAGGTAGACCTCCGCCCCGGCGAGGGGCTTCCCCCCGGAATCCCGGACGGTCCCCTGGACCGCGCGCCCCGGCGGCGCCACCGCCTTCAACTCCTCCCCGCTCTGGGCGTCCTCGGGCTCCACCATGACCGCCCCCGCGCCGGATTCCGGGACGATCCAGACCACGGCCTTCGAGGGGATCCCGTCGTCGAAGGTGAAGGTCGCCCTCCCCTCGGCGTCGGTCCGGCCGACGAGCCGGCTCGCCTTCTCGTCGAACTCCTCGTCCCGGCCGCCGGTGTAGATGCGGGCCCCGGCGAGGGGGGCGCCGGATTCGTCCATCACGCGCAGCGGCGTCGCCACCGCCGGAAGGAGGCGCACCTCCCGGGTCTCCTCCGGGGGGCTGCCGGTCCGGAGGCGGACGTCGCGGCCGCCGCTCCCGACGCAGTACCCCTCCTTCACCGCGCCCACCCGCCAGATCCCCTCGCCGAGCCCCTCGAAGCGGGCGCTCCCGTCGGCCCCGGTGATCGCCGTGACGTAGGCGTCGGAGACCGCCCGGAAGAGGACGACCCGGGCCCCCTCGATGGGGGCCCCCTGGGGGAGGGGGACGCCGCTGCTGCGCCTCCACCCGGGCGGGGGCGGCTCCCACTTCATGACGAGGACGCGGATGGCCCAGCCGCCGCCGAGGCCGAGTTCGACGGGCCCCTCCTCCGAGGGGACCTCCACGCCGGGCCGGGTGGCCGGGGCGAGCCCCGCCGCGCCCGCCGTCACGGAGTAGGTCCCCGGGGGGAGGTCCTCGATTCGGAAGAGGCCGTTGCCCCCGGTGACCGCCCCCTTCTCCACGGATCCGGAGCGGACCACCACCGTCGCCCCCTCCACGGGGGCCATGCCGGCGAGGTTGACGACGCGCCCCTCGAGGGCGGCCGAGGGGCCGAGGCGCAGGACCGCGGGCTCGCCGCCGGGGGAGACGGAGTCGGCCACGGCGCTGCCCGCCCCCTCCTTCGAGGCGTGGACGCGGTAGACGTTGCGGTTCGGGACGCGCAGCCGGAACCGCCCCTCCTCGTCGGTGACGCCGCGCGCCGCCTCCTCGGCCTTCCCCCGGGCGCCGGGCAGGGCGGGGATCCCGGTGTAGGGGACGGCCCTCGCCACCTCCTCGGGGTCGAGGGTGAAGAGGTCGGAGAGGATCTCCGGGGCGACCAGGGCCGCGGGCGCGGGGGCGGCGGGGGGAGCGGCGTCGGCCTCGTCGGCGAGGTGGGGGAAGACGGTGACCGCGGCGCCGGGGGCGGGGAGGCCCGCTCCGTCGAGGACCTGGCCCGCGATCTCGAGCACGGGGGCCTTGCCCCGCTCCCGGGAGGGCTTCGGGGCCCGCGGGTCGGCCGGGGGGGCGGTCCCCTCCGCGGGGGGGCCGTCGCGGGGGGCGGGGGGCTTCACGATCGGCGGGGTGGGGATGAGGGGGGCGGGGGCGGGGGC
>JAKLKS010000323.1 GCA_023150535.1 Planctomycetota bacterium | reverse complement strand
GCCAGGGCCGCGAGCACCGCCTCCAGCAGTTCCGTCCGGTCCGGCGCCCGCCCCGTCTCGAGGAGGAGGCTCGTCGCCGCCCCCCGGAGCCCCTCGGGGAACTCCTCCTCCCGGATCGCCGTGTTGATCCCGACCCCGAGCACCAGCAGCGGCGCCCGCGGCTCGAAGTCCCGCGTCTCGAGCAGGATCCCCGCCACCTTCCGCTCCCGGAGGAGGAGGTCGTTCGGCCAACGCAGCGCCGGCCGCACCCCCGCGACCCGCTCCACCGCCGCCGCCGCCGCCACCGCCGTCGCCGCCACCAGCAGCGGCGGCCGCGCCGGGGGATCCGCCGGGGGCCGCATCACCACGGAGAACCAGATCCCCCCCCCGGGCGGCGACGCCCACTCCCGGCCGAGGCGCCCCCGCCCCCGCGTCTGCCGCTCCGCCAGCACCACCGTCCCGTCCGGCGCCCCGTGCTCCGCCAGCGTGAAGGCGAGGTCCTGCGTCGAGGCCGCCTCCTCCCGGAAGTGGATCCGCCGCCCCCCGCGGGCGAGGCGTTCGAGGTCGTAGCCCGCGCTCACGTCGCCCGCGGATCCGCGACGAACTTCAGGGAGACGTCCAGCCAGGGCGCGGAGTGGGTCACCGCCCCCACGCTCACCCGGTCCACCCCCGCCGCCGCGTAGGAGCGGACGTTCTCCAGCGTGAGCCCGCCGGAGACCTCGATGAGGGGCCGCTTCCCGAGCCCCCGCGCGTCCCGCTCCTCGACCGCGCGCCGCACCTGGTCGAGGGGGAAGTCGTCGAGGAGGACGAGGTCGACCCCCGTCTCCAGCGCGAGGCAGAACTCCCCCAGCGTCTCCACCTCGGTCCCGAAGCGCGTCCCCGGGGGCGTGAGCGCGCGCGCCCGCCGCAGGGCCTCGCCGAAGGGGACGCCCGCCGCGCGGAAGTGGTTCTCCTTGGCGAGCACCGCGTCGTGGAGGCCCTCGCGATGGGGCTCCACGCCCCCGACCCGGGCGGCGTAGACCTCCAGCGCCCGCAGCCCCGGCGTGGTCTTGCGCGTGTGGAGCACGACGGCGCCGGTCCCCTCCACGGCCTTGACGAAGCGCCGCGCCAGGGTGGCGACGCCGGAGAGGCGCCCGAGGAGGTTGAGGGCGGCCCGCTCCGCGGAGAGGATCTCCCGCGCCGGCCCGCCCATGGCGCAGACCTCGGTCCCCGCCTCCACCTCCGTCCCCTCCTTCACGAGGCGCGTGAACACGATGCGGGGGGAGGCCTCCCGGAGGACGGCGAGCATGGCGGGGAGACCGCAGACGACCCCGTCGGACTTCACCCGCACGACGGCGTGGGCCGAGGCCGCGGGGGGCACGAAGGCGCGGGAGGTGACGTCCTCGAAGGCCCCGTCCTCGCGCAGCGCCTCCCGCGCCACCCGCCGGAGCTCCTCGAGGGGGGGGAGGAAGGGGGGCGTCTCGCGGACGTCCTCGCGCCCCGGCCCGCCCCCCGCCTTCGATCGCCCGACGCTCATCGAGGCCCCCCCGCGGCGTCCGTTCCCGCGTGGGCCCGGTCCCGCCACCAGCGCACCCGCGCCGGGCCCACGCCGGGGACCCGCCGCGCCACGTCCTCCAGGGAGGCGAACCCCCCTCCCCGCTCCCGCTCCCCGGCGATGCGCGCCGCCAGCGCCGGCCCGACCCCGGGGAGGAGCCGCAGCTCCGCCTCCCCCGCCCGGGAGAGGTCCACCCGGTGGGCGACGGCGTACGGGTCCGGCGGGGGCGGGGCGGCCGCGATCGCCGCCCGCCGGTCCAGGGCCTGCCCGGCGCACCAGGCGACGGAGGCCGCCAGCAGCCCCGCGGCCAGGACCCCGTCGGCCCGGGCCGCCCACCCGCCCGCCTTGCCCCGCCGCCCGCCCGCCTCTCTCATCGGCGCCATTCTAGTCCCCCCTCCCCCCGAACGCCTCCCATGACCGACGGCCCCGCCGTCGAGACGCGCGGGCTCTCCAAGCGGTACAGGGGCCGGGGCGGCGCGGGTCCCGTGGAGGCGCTCCGGGGCCTCGACCTGGAGTTCCCCCGCGGCTGCGTGGCCGGCCTCCTCGGCCCCAACGGCTCGGGGAAGTCCACCACGATCCGCCTCCTGCTCGGCATCCACGCCCCCACGGCCGGGGAGGCCCGCGTGCTCGGGCGTCCCGCGGGCCACCGGGAGGCGAGACGCCGGACCGGGTACATGCCCGAGGAGGCCGACCTCTACCCCTTCCTCACCGCCCGGGAGACGGTGGAGACCGCGGGGGCCCTCCACGGGATGGCCCGCGGGGACCGGAGGCGGGCCGCGGGGGAGCTGCTGGAGCGGGTCGGGCTCGCCGCCGAGGCGGACCGCCGCGTGGAGGGGTTCTCCCGGGGCATGAAGCGCCGGGTGGGCCTCGCCGCCGCGCTGGTGCACCGTCCCGAGCTCCTGGTCCTCGACGAGCCCACCGCGGGCCTCGACCCCGTCGGCCGGGAGGGGCTCCTCGCCCTCCTCGGGGAGTGCCGGGGGCGCGGGACCACGGTCCTCCTCTCGAGCCACGTCCTCTCGGACGTGGAGCGCCTCTGCGACCGGGTCGCCATCCTCGGCTCCGGGCGGCTGGCCGCCGCGGGCACGCTGGCGGAGGTCCTGGGGAAGCGCGGCTCCTTCACGCTGGAGATCGAGGGGGGGCCGGGGGCCGCCGACGCGGCGGCCCGCGCGGCGGAGGGAGCGGGCGGGCGCGTGGCCGACCGGCGGCCGACCCGGGAGCCGCTGGAGCGGGTCTTCCTGCGGCTCCTCGGGCGGGACCGGGGGACGCCGGGGGACGGGGGGGCGTGAGCGGGCTCCTCGCGCTGGTCCGGCTCCGGTTCCGGGAGGCCCTCTCGGGCGGGGTCCTCTGGCTGGTGCCGCTCCACTTCCTGCTGTCCCTCGCGGCGGCCCGCGCGATGCCGGGGCCGACCGTCGCGGCGCGGCGGGAGGCGGCGGACGGGGCGGCGCTCGCGCTGGCGGGCCTCCTGGCGCTGCTCGCCGCGGTGGTGCTGGGAGCGGGCCCCCTCCCCGCGGAGAGGGGGAGGGCGCGGGGCGCGCTGGTGCTGGCCGGGACCTCCTCCCCGGCCGAGCGCGTCCTCGCGGGGGCGCTGGGGGCGGGGGGGGCGCTCCTGCTCCTCCTCCTCGCGCTCCACGCCTCCGCGCTCGGGGCGGTGGAGGCGGCCCTCGGCGGCGCGCCCCCGCCCCGCGCCTGGGTCCGGGCGATCTCCCTCGAGGGCGGCGAGCCCGACCCGCGGGACCCCGCGCTCCGCTGGGCCTCCGCGGGCGCGCCCCCGGTGGTCGCGCGGTTCCCGGGTCCGCTCCCCGCCGACGGGGCGGTGGTCGTCGAGGCCCGCCCCCGGGTGGGGAGGGACGGCGGGACCCCGGGGCTCCAGCGGGCCCTGGTCCGCCTCCTCCCCGGGCACGAGGGGGACCCCCTCCTCCGCCTCGCGGCGCCGCTGCGGCGGCCCTTCCGCTTCGAGGCCCCCGCGGGCACCCGGGAGGTGAAGATCGAGCGCATCGAGGGGAACTTCGACCTCGGGATCCGGGCCGACCTCGTCCGCGCCGACGCGGGCCCGCGCACGCGGGCGGAGTCCCGGGGCCTCCACGCCATGGCCCTCGCCGGGGGCCTCGGCGCGGCCATGGCCGCGGCGCTCGCCCTCTCGACGGTGGCGGGGAGCGGCGTCGCGGCGGCGGGGGCGGGGGCGCTGGCGCTCCTCTGCCTCTTCCGCGGGATCTTCGCCGAGGCGGCGGCGACGCTGGCCGCCTCCGCCGCGGCGGGCCGCGCCCTGGAGGCCGGCGCG
>JAKLKS010000322.1 GCA_023150535.1 Planctomycetota bacterium | reverse complement strand
CATGTAGCCGTAGCCGCCGAGGATCTGCACCGCGTTGGTGGTGACCTCCATGGCGACGTCCGTGGCGAACACCTTCGCCATGGCCGAGAGCTTGGAGATGTTCTCCTCGCCCGCGTCCGCGGCGCGGGCCGCGGTGTGGACGAGGGCGCGGGCCGCGGCCACCTTCGAGGCGCCGTCCGAGAGCATCTGCATCACCATCTGCTGGCTGGCGATGGGCTGGCCGAACTGGACCCGCTTCGTCGCGTAGAGGAGGGCGAAGTCCAGCGCGCCCTGCGCGAGCCCCACGGCCTGCGCGGCCACGCCGGGCCGGGCGCGGTCCAGGGTCTGCATCGCGATCTTGAAGCCGACGCCGGCCCGGCCGCCGATGAGGTTGAACTCAGGGACCTTCACGTCCGTCATGCGGATCTCGGCCACGGGGATGGCCCGGATCCCCATCTTGTCCTCGAGCTTGATGACCTCGAACCCCGGCGTGCCCTTCTCGACGATGAAGGCGCTGATCCGGCGGGACTTCGATTCCGGGTCGGAGACGGCGAACACGGTCGTGAAGTCGGCGACGCCCCCGCCCGTGTTCCACTTCTTCTCGCCGTTGAGGACCCAGCCGCCGTCCCGCTGCTCGGCGCGGGCGCGCTGGGCCTGCGCGTCGGAGCCGGCGTCCTTCTCCGACAGCCCGAAGGAGATGAGCTTCCGCCCGCTGGCGATCCGGGGCAGCCACTCCTTCTTCTGCTCCTCGGTCCCGCCCACGAGGATGGGGAAGGAGCCGAGCGCGTTCACGGCGAACCCCACGCCGATGCCGCCGCAGGCCCGGGAGAGCTCCTCCACGACGAGGCAGAGGTTCATGAGCCTCTCGCCGCCCGCGCCGCCGTACTCCTCGGGGATCCAGACCTTGAGCAGGCCGTTCTCCGCGAGCTTCCGGGTCACGTGCATGGGGTACTGCTGGAGCCGGTCGTGCTTCCACGCCTCCGGGAGGACCACCTCGAGCGCCAGCTTCCGCGCGAGGTCGCGCCAGTAGAGGTTCTCCTTCGAGAGCAGTCGGTCGATGGACATGCATCCTCCTCGGGCGGGAAGCGGGACGCGTCCCGGCGGAACGGCGCCGCATCCTAAGGCGGTGCCGGGAGGCTCCCTACGGTTTCCCCGCTCTCCCTGTGACGAGGAAGGGGCCGAGGACGAGGGCGTCGAGGTCCATGGCCAGGAAGGCGTCGAGCGCGTCGCGGGCGGTGGCGACGACCGGCTCCCCGCGCCGGTTGAAGGACGTGTTCATGAGGCAGGGGACCCCGGCCCGCTCCCCGAAGAGCCCCAGCAGCCGGTGGAGGGAGGGCTCCTGCGCCGCGGTCACGGTCTGCATGCGCGCCGAGCCGTCGGCGTGGACCACGGCGGGGATCCGCGGCCTCATGGACTCCTTCACGGGGAAGGTCAGGAGCATCCAGGGCGAGGGGACCGGGACCTCGACGAAGTCCGCGAGGTCCTCCGCCCGCACCACGGGCGCGAGCGGCCGGAACCCCTCCCGCTCCTTGACGCGGTGGTTGACCCGCTCGAACATCGCCTTCGTCCGGGGGTCGGCGAGGATGGAGCGGTGGCCGAGGGCGCGGGGCCCGTACTCCATCCTCCCGCGCGCCCAGCCCACGACCCTCCCCTGCGCGAGGAGGTCGGCGGCGGCGGCCTCGAGGTCCGCGGGCCTCTCCGCGGCGGCGCCCGCCGCGCGGATCGCCTCCGCGGCGTCCGCCTCGCCGATGTCCGGGCCGAGGAAGGCGTCCCGCATGGTCCACCGGGGGGAGTCCCCCGCGATCCGGTGGTGCACGACGAGGGCGGCGCCGAGGCAGGCGCCGTTGTCCCCGGCCGCGGGCTGGACGAAGATCTCGTCGAAGCCCGCCCGCGTGGCGACCAGGAGGTTCGCCGGGGCGTTGAGCGCGCAGCCCCCGGCCATGACGATCCGCCGCAGTCCCGTGCGCTCCCTCAGGTGGCGGGCGAGGTGGAGGATCACCTCCTCGGTCGCCGCCTGCAGCGCGGCGGCGACGTCCTCGTGGCGGGGCTCGATGGGCCCGTCCGGCGCCCGCGGGGGGCCGAACTCCCGCAGGAACCGCTCGCCGTAGAGCGGGTTGCCGCCGCCGGGGAAGTCGAAGTAGGAGAGCTCCAGGTGGTAGGAGTCGCTCCCCTCGGGCCGGAGGACCGAGCGGAACCGGTCCCGGAGCGCGGGCCTCCCCCAGGCCGCGAGCCCCATCACCTTCCCCTCGCCGCCCTGGGGCCGGAACCCGAGCCAGTCGGTCACCGCCTCCCAGCACTTGCCGATGGACCTCGGGTAGATCTCCTGCCGGTGGCGGACGAGCCTCCCGGGCCGCATCTCGCCGAGCAGGGTCGTCACGCGCTCGCCCGCCCCGTCCACGGTGAGGACCGCCGCCTCCTCGAACCCCGAGGGGTAGAAGGCGCTCGCCGCGTGGGCGGCGTGGTGCTCCACGTGGTGGAAGGGCCCGCGGAAGCCGAAGGTCCGGCGGAACCGCGACTCGACGCCGAGGAAGGACCTCCAGAGCGCGGGCCGGCGCTTCGTGAAGCGCATCGACCCGGGGAGGTTGAGCAGGAAGTGGGACCCGAAGAAGGAGAGCCAGAGGCGGGCGTCCATGTAGAACGCGACGTGATCCACCGCGTCGATGCCGATGCCGCCCATCTCCAGCACCTTCGCCACCGCGAGCTCCGGCATCCCGAAGTGGTGCTTCACGCGGGAGAGCCGCTCCTCCTCGATGGCGGCCACGGGGACGCCGTCGCGGAGGAGGACCGCCGCCGCGTCGTGGGTCGCGTTGAACCCGAGGACGTGGAGGGGCACGGCCTACCGGCCCCCCTGCCCCCCCGGGGGCGGCGGCGAGAGGACCGCGTCCAGGGCCTCGACCTCCGCCGGGGTGAGGAACTCCTGGAGGCGGGCGCGGGTCTCCCGCCCGACGGCCTCGATCCGGGTGCGGAGCTCCGCCTCCCCGCCGGGCGCCTCGGGGTCCCCGCGCAGGGCCTTCACCCGCTCGGCCCCCTCGCGCAGGACGCCGACGAGGCGCTCCACCTTCCCGGGGTCGATCCCCGAGGTGGCGGGATCGCGGCGAAGGCGGGTCCGCAGCTCCTGCTCCTCGAAGTAGGCCTGGGCCTCCTCGGCCGCGGCCGCCGCGCGCGCGCGCATCCGCGCCAGGAGGTCGGTGAACTTCGCGCGCTCCCCGTCGGTGAGCCCCTCGAGCATGGAGGGGTCGGGCTCGGAGAGGGCGGAACCGGCCTGGATGGCCGGGTTGAGCCGCGGCAGGGCGCGGGCCGCGGCGAGGTTCAGGCGCGCGTCGGCGAGGTCGGCCTGGAGCGCGTTGACCTTCTCGCGGAGGGCGGCCAGCTCCTTCTCGGTGTCGAGGCTCGCCGGCCCGCGGTGCTCGATGACCGGGCCGCCCGGGGGCGGCGCGTTGCGGAGGACGACCCAGGCCGTCCCGGCGCCGACCAGCGAGGAGAGGGCGGCGGCGACGAGGAGCACGGACCTGGACGACGCGTCGGGCATGGGGATCCTCCGGCCCCGGCCGGGGCGGAGCGGATCCTACCGCTTCCCCCCGCGGCCGGGGCCTTCTGGAGGGCTACGGGGCCCGCGGCGCTGCTTCCTGTGGGTGCTCTCCTTCCTCTCCGGGCATCGGGTCCGGGCCTGCCCCACGGATTCGCGCCGCCTCCGGCGGCGCGGGGTCCCGTTTCCCGTCGGCCGGAACGGATCGGCCGACGGCAAACGGGACCGTCGAAAGGAGGAACCTCCGGGGCGGAGCGGCCGTCGATGGACGGGGGGGGGAGGGAAT
>JAKLKS010000321.1 GCA_023150535.1 Planctomycetota bacterium | reverse complement strand
CGGCGCGAGTCCGGGGAGCAGGGGCGGACCCGATGCCCGGAGGGAATGGGAGTACCCACACGAAACAGCGAGGATCCGAGGGGGCCCCCGGGAGTGCCCCCGGGGGGGCCTCCCGCCGTTCCCGCCGCCGGCCGCCTGCCGCTTTGCGCCGGGTTCCGTATACACTCCCGCCATGTTGAAGAAGGTGCTCATCGCCAACCGCGGCGAGATCGCGGTGCGCGTCGCCCGGGCCGCCCGCTCCCTCGGGATCCGGACCGTGGCCGTCTACTCCGACGCCGACGCCGGGGCCCTCCACCCGCGCCTCGCGGACGAGGCCGTCCGCATCGGACCCGCCGAGGCCCGCCTCTCCTACCTCGACGGGGCCCGGCTCCTCGCCGCCGCGAGGGAGACCGGCGCCGACGCCCTCCACCCCGGCTACGGCTTCCTCTCCCAGGACCCCGACTTCGCCGACGCCTGCGCCGCCGCGGGCCTCGCCTTCGTGGGGCCCCCCGGCGACTGCATGCGGGTCATGGGGCAGAAGGTCCCGGCCCGCCGCGCCATGGCCGCCGCCGGGGTCCCCGTCGTCCCCGGGAACCTCGACCCCCTCGCGGACGCCGCCGACGCCCTCCGCGTGGCGGCGGAGGTCGGGTACCCGGTCATGCTCAAGGCCTCCGCGGGAGGCGGCGGGAAGGGCATCCGCCTCGTCCGCTCGGCGGAGGGGATGGCCTCGGCCTTCGACCGCGCGCGGTCGGAGTCGGAGGCCGCCTTCGGGCGCGGGGACCTCTACATCGAGAAGGCGGTGGACCGTCCCCGGCACGTGGAGGTCCAGGTCGTCGCGGACCACCACGGGAGCGTCGTCGCCGTGGGGGAGCGGGAGTGCTCCGTCCAGCGGCGCCACCAGAAGGTCCTCGAGGAGTGCCCCGCGAACAGGCTCCCGGAGCGCACGCGCCGGGGGGTCGCGGAGGCCGCGGTGAGGGCCGCCGCCGCCATCGGCTACCGCAACGCCGGCACCGTGGAGTTCCTGGTGGACGACGCGGGGGAGTTCTGGTTCCTCGAGATGAACACGCGCATCCAGGTGGAGCACCCCGTCACGGAGGAGGTCTTCGGCCTGGACCTCGTCCGGGAGCAGCTCCTCGTGGCCGGGGGGGAGCGGCTCTCCTTCTCCGCCGGCGGCCTGCGCCCCCGCGGCCACGCGCTGGAGGCCCGCATCTGCGCCGAGGACCCGGAGGAGGGCTTCCTCCCCTCCACGGGCGTGGTCGCCCACCTCGAGGTCCCCGCGGGGCCCGGCGTGCGCTTCGACGGGGCGGTCTTCGAGGGCATGGAGGTCGGCCTCCACTACGACCCGCTCCTCGGCAAGCTCGTCTGCTGGGGCCCCGATCGCCCGGCCGCCCTGGCCCGCATGCGCACGGCGCTCGACGGCTTCACCCTGGCCGGGGTGCGGACCACCATCCCCTTCCTGCGGAGGCTCCTCGACCACCCCGGCTTCGTGGAGGGCGTCTACGACACCGGGTTCCTCGAGGGGCCGGGGAAGCCCCTCCTCTCCCCCTCCCCCCGCGGGGACCTCGACCTCGTCGCGGCGGTGGCGGCGGTCCTCCACCGCAGGGCCCGCCCGGCGCGGGCGGCCGCCCCCGCGGCGGGGCCCTCCCCCTGGGTGCAGGCCGGCCGGCGCGAGGCCATGAACGGGGGGGGGCCGCGGTGAAGTACCGGGTGAGGGTGGACGGACGGGAGATCCCCGTCGAGGTGGAGGAGCGGGCGGGCGCCCCGGCGGTCACCGTGGAGGGGCGCGCCCTGCAGGCCTCCCTGACCCGCATCCGCGGGGACGGCGCCTGGACCCTGCTCCTCGCCGGGCGCAGCCACTGCGCCGTCGTGGAGGAGGGCGCCGCGGGGACGACGGTCACCATCGGCAGCAGGGCCTTCCGCGTCGAGGTGGAGGACGAGCGCGAGGCGGCGGCCCACTCCGTCCACCCCTCCCACGAGGAGGGGCCCCGCGTGATCCGGTCGGTCATGCCGGGCATCGTCCGGGAGGTGCTCGCGGCGGAGGGGGAGGCGGTGGAGGGGAAGGCGCCGCTCCTCGTGCTCGAGGCGATGAAGATGCAGAACGAGGTCCGCGCCGATCGCGCCGGGAGGGTCGCGAGGATCCACGTCGCCCCGGGCACCACCGTGGCCCGCGGGGACGCCCTCGTCACCCTGGAGTAGCCCGGGCGCGGGCCTCCCGCAGGCGCCCCCTCGCGAAGTCCAGGGCCCCCGGCGGGGCGAGGCCCGCCACCCCCCGGATCGCCGCCGCGACCTCCTCCCCCCGGGCGCCGCAGCGCAGCGCCCCCCTCAGGTGGGCGGCCTGCTGCCGGGGGAGGTCGAGGACCGCGAGCAGCGCCACGGCGATGCACTCCCGCTCCGCGGCGCCGAGCCCGGGCCGGGAGAGGACCTTCCCGTAGGCGTCCTCGAGGATCCAGTCGCGGAACTCCGGGTGCCTCCGGCCGATGCGGTCGAGCACGCGCCCCGCGTCCTCCCCGTAGACCCGGCCGAAGAGCCCCTCCCCGCGCCGCCGCAGGAACCCCCGCCGCGCCGCCCCCCCGGGGATCCGCTCCGGCGCCCCGGGCCGGGGGCCGCCGAGGGCGCGGTCCAGCGCCTCCAGCGCGTTCACCGCGACCCCCTCCCGCCTCGCCCGCCGGAAGGCGGCCTCGAGGGGCGCCTCCCGACCGAGGGCGGCGAGGCCGGCGATCCTGGCCAGCAGGGTCACGCGGCGCGCGCGGGGGCCTCTCTTCCGGGGAGCCATGGCGGGGGCCACAATAGGGGTCCTCCCCGATGGAGCCGAAGACCTTCCGCCTGATCCGCTCGGGCCCCCTGCCCGGCCCCCGCAACATGGCCCTCGACGAGGCCCTGGCCGGGGAAGGTGCGCCCCCCCTCCCCGCGGTGCGCCTCTACCGGTGGTCCCCCTGGACCCTCTCCCTCGGCTTCTTCCAGGCCGTCCGCGGGGAGGACCTCGCCCCCTTCCGCGCCGCGGGCCTCGGGGTCACCCGGCGGTCCACGGGCGGCGGCGCCATCCTCCACGCGGACGAGGTCACCTACTCGGTCATCCTCCCCGCCGGGGACCCCCGCATCCCGCGGGAGACGGCGGCCTCCTACGACTGGCTCCACGGGGCGGTGCGGGAGGCCCTGGAGGAGGTCGGCGTCCCCTCGAAGGTGCGGGGGCCCGGCGGCGAGCCGGCCCCGGGGCGGGACCCCTTCTTCTGCTTCGCCCGCACCGCGGCCATCGACCTCGTCGCCTCGGGCCGAAAGCTCGTGGGCTCGGCCCAGCGGCGGACCCGGACCGCCTTCCTCCAGCACGGCTCCATCCCCCTCTCCCCCAACGGCACCGCGCCCGCGGCCACCAGCGTGGCGGCCGAGCGCGGGGGCCATCCCGTCCTGCCGGAGGCGCTCGAGGAGGCCCTCGCCCGGGCCTTCGCCCGCCTCCTGGGGGCCGAGGCCGTCCCCGGCCCCCCCACGGCGGAGGAGGAGGCCCGGGCCGCGGCGCTGGAGGCCTCGACCTACGGGAACCCCGCCTGGGTCCTCCGCCCCTGGAAGGGCCGGGGCCGGGAGCCGGAGCCCCCCCCCGCGGGCCTGCCCGCCCTCCCCGCCGCCCTCGCCCCCCTCCGCGTGCTCCACGCCTTGCCCGGGGAGGAGGGCCTCCTCGTCCGCGCCTCCCTGGGGGGGCGCCGCCCCCTCCTCCCCCACCGCCTCCTGCGGTCCGCCGACGCCGCCCGGGTGCTCCGGGTGGACGCCCGCCCCCTTCCCGGGGAGCGGGACCCCTGGGATTCGACCTTCCGCCGGTCGGCCTTCGCGGGGGCGCAGGGGGAGGCGGGGCCCGAG
>JAKLKS010000320.1 GCA_023150535.1 Planctomycetota bacterium | reverse complement strand
CTCGGAGAAGGCCCGCGGCCTCGCCGTCGGGGGGAGCGCGGTCACGGCCCTCACGGCGGTCATCGGGGGGGCCTTCCTCTGGCCCCGCGTCACCGGGGCGGACCCCACCCCCTTCGAGTCCTACCTCGCCCTCGGCTGGTGCGTCCTCGCGCTGCCGCTGGCGGCCGTGGACTGGTGGAGGCTCAGGGGAGGGGAGAGGCCCGGGGACCCCGCGGCGCCCGGAGGGGACCCCGCACCGTGACGCTCCTCCAGGCGCTCGTCCTCGGAATCGTCCAGGGGGTGACGGAGTTCCTCCCCGTCTCCTCCACGGCCCACCTCATCCTCGTGCAGGAGGCGCTGGGGTGGGAGTTCGGTGCGGACGACGCCTTCGTGTTCAACGTGCTCGTCCAGCTCGGCACCCTGCTCGCTGTGGTGGTCTACTTCGCCCGGGACCTCGCGGGGATCCTCGCGGCCGCGCTCGCGGGCCTCCGCGACCGCCGTCCCCTCGCGACCGCGGAGAGCCGGCTCGGCTGGTGGGTGGCGCTGGGGACGGTCCCGGCGGTGGCCGCCGGGCTCGCCTTCAAGGGGTTCTTCAAGGACCTCCAGGGGGACCCGGAGGTCGTGGCCTGGGTCCTCCTCGGGTCCACCGCGATCCTCTACGTCGCCGAGGCGCGGGCGCGGCGCACCCGGGAGGTCGCGACGCTGCGGGCGGGGGAGGCCCTCTGGATCGGGTGCTGGCAGGCGCTGGCCCTCTTCCCCGGCGTGTCCCGCAGCGGGGCCTCCATCTCCGGGGGGCTTCTGGCGGGGCTCGACCGTCCGGCGGCGGCCCGGTTCTCCTTCCTCCTCTCCATCCCCGTGATGCTCGGGGCGGGGGCGCTGGCGGTGAAGGACCTGCTCGGGACGGCGGGGGCGCTGGAGCGGGTGCCCGCGCTGGCGGCCGGCTTCCTCGCGGCGGCGGTGGTCGGCTTCCTCGCCATCCACTGGCTGCTGCGGTTCCTCGGGAGCCACCGGCTGACGGCCTTCGGCCCCTACCGCGTGGTGGCGGCGGCGGCGATGCTCGCGCTCCTCTACTCCCGCGCCTGACGGGCGGCCGGGGTCGCCGCCCAGGGGATCCAGATCCGCCCCTCGCGCCGCTCCCGGTCGTCGCGGGCCGGGGGGAGGGAGAGGAGTTCGCCCCTGTGGGCGTCCATGGAGAGGGCGGAGAGGGCGGCGTCGAAGGCGTTGTCGTCGGAGGCGGCCAGGGCGCGCATGTCCGGGTCCATGCCCGGGCACTCCGCGGCGAGGAAGGCGGAGCGCGCCCCCGGGTCGCTCTTCACCACGGGGCCGGTGAGGACCCGGGGGTAGATCTCCACCACGGCGGGAAGCCGCAGGGGATCGAAGGGCCAGACGGAGAAGCCGCCGTCGCGGAGCGCCTTGAGGATCGGCATCCCGCGCACCGACCCGGTGCCCACCGCCCCGGCGCCTCCCACCTGGAAGGGGGACTTGGGGCGGATCCCCTTCACGGCGGGGACCTCGGCGTCGGCGGCGCGGAAGTGGGCCGGCAGATCGGGGCGGGTCTTCCCGGGTCTCCCCCAGAAGGGGGGGCGGCACTCCCGGAGCCAGGACTCCCCCTCGCGGGAGGCGAGGTCCCAGAGTTCCGGGCCGCCGCGGAGGCCCCGCTCCTCGAGGAACCACCCGGGGAGGGAGAAGGCGAAGTCGAGGCCGGCGAGGATCGACTCCCGGGCGCGGGCGAAGCCGAGGAGGTGGGAGGCGACGGCCTCGCGGGAGCGGCCGCACTCCAGGCGCAGGAGGCGGCCGCCGGAGGCCTCCGCGAGCCAGATGCCCTTCTCCTCCCCCGTGGCGGCGCCGGACCAGTCCACGGCCACCATGCGGAGGGGGGCGGCCGCCGGGCGCGGACCGAGGTGCTTCTCGAGGCCGGCGGGGACGGCGCGGACGAGGCCCTCGCGGAGGTGCTCCGGCCGGAACCAGCGGGCGATGCGGGGGAGGGACTTCTTGGCGACGGGGAACTCGGGGCGGTCCTCGAGGGCCGGGTCGGCCCAGCGGGCCTCGAAGAGGTGGGTGATCTCGCGGCCCGGCTTCCCGGCGTAGACGAAGCGGTTGTCGATGACCTCGAGCGGCCTCGGGTCCGTGATCTCGCCGCCGATCTCCTCGCGGATCTCCCGGCGGGCCGCCTCCTCCGCCGACTCCCCCGCCTCGATGCCGCCCCCCACGGGCCGGCAGAACTGGAGCCCGGTGGCGGGATCGGTGCCGATGCCGAGGAGGACCGCGCCGTCGGATGCCCGGCGGAGGATCGTGAGCGCGACCTCGCGGGGGCGGTGGTCCATCCGGAAACTGTACCCGACCTGATCAGTACTGAACCCGACCTGATCAGTACTGAACCCGACCCGTTTCCGTCAACCGGATCGGTTTCCCGGCCTTCCGCGAGATCACTGCTGAACCCGCACGATTCCGTCATCCCTCCAGGGGCTACGTGTGAAGACCCCCACGCGCCGTACTCCGGCTGACGGAAACGGGTCGGGTTCGGTACTGATCGCGGCTGACGGAAACGGGTCGGGTTCAGTACTGATCAGGTTCGGGGGGGATCAGAAGTCCAGGGACACCCCCGCGAAGATCGAGAAGGGGAGGCCCTTCGGGGCCGAGGGGGTCTCGACGTACTCCTCGTTCCAGAGGTTCTCGATGCGCGCGAAGAGGGTGACGGTCTCCGAGGCCATCCACCGCCCGGTGAGGTTCATCACGAGGCGCCTCCCCGGGTGCCGCCGCAGGTCGGCGTCCGGCCCCGTGAAGCCGAGGTCCGGGACCGGCCCCTGCCAGTAGAGGTTGGCCGCCGCCATCCAGTCCCCGCGCCGCCACTCCACCCCGAGGGTCGCGAAGTCCTCGGGCCGGTTCGGCAGCGGGTCCCCCGTCACGAGGTCCCGGGGCCGCTGGTGGGTCCAGTTCGCGAAGAGGGTCGTGCAGGAGCCGATCTCCGCCCGCACCCCCGCCTCGTACCCCTCGGTCTCCGTGCGGCTGAAGTTCTCGAGCACGAAGGTCGTCGCGTCCCATGCGATGAGGTCCCGCGTCCGCAGCCGGAACCAGCCCGCCTCCGCCCGGAGCCAGGGGAGGATCTCCTGCTCGACGCCCGCGTCCAGGGACTGGCTCGTCTCCGGTCCGAGGTCCGGGTTCCCCACGAAGGGATCCGCGAACTCCGCCGGCGTCGGCGCCCGGAACCCCTCCCCGTAGTTCGCCCGCAGGACCGGACCCGTCGGGGCGACCGCCACCCGCGCCCCGGCCTGCGGCGACCACTCCCGCCCGTACTGCGAGTGGTCGTCGAGGCGCGTCCCCGCGGAGAGCGTCGCCGGCCCCGCCTCCACCGTGCCGAGGAGGTAGGCCCCGCCGTTGTAGGTCGTCTCGTCGATGTCGATGCCCCCGCCGAAGGGGGATTCGCTCGCGGAGAGGGACTCCTGCGCCCGGTAGTCCCCGCCGAGGATGGCCGACACGCCGATCCCGCCCTCCCCCTCCCGCGGCCACGCCGCCCGCAGCGCCGCCCCGACCTCGGTCGTCGTCGCCTGCGTCGTGCTCGTGAACTCCGCGGGCGCGCCCGGCGCGTCCCCGCCGTTGCGGAAGGCGGAGTCGATGTCCGTCACCGAGGCCCGCACCCTCCCCTCGAGCCAGGAGGCGAGCGGCTTCTCCAGGGTCAGGCCGAGGGCGAGGAGGTCCCTCTCCCGCCGGATGTTGTCGTCCTCCGGCAGCGTCGGGCCGAAGTCGTAGGGGTCCTCCGCCGTCGAATCGAGCGACCGGGCCGCCACCTGCCACCGCCCGTCCCCGGCGAACCGGCCGCCGAAGAGCCCGGAGAAGGAGAGCGAGGAGAAGGCCTGCCGGTCGTGGGGCCCGTCGGTCCCCGTCTCCGCGATGCCGAGGGACCAGTCGAGCGATTCGTCCCCGCCCGAGCCGGTGA
>JAKLKS010000031.1:7846-25708 GCA_023150535.1 Planctomycetota bacterium | reverse complement strand
GCCTCCTCCACTCGACGGTCCCGTGTCCCGTCGGCCGATCCGTTCCGGCCGACGGGACACGGGACCCCGCGCCGCCGGAGGCGGCGCGAGTCCGTGGAGCAGGGGCGGACCCGATGCCCGGAGGGAATGGGAGTACCCGCACGAAACAGCGAGGATCCTGGCCGCACCCCCCCCCGACGATCCGGCACCCGCCGGGGCCGGGGGCGTAGAATGCCCCCCTGCGGGGCCGGCGGGGCCCCGTCGCGGCGGACCCCCCGAAATGCCCGAGACCCCCACCCCGGAAACCGATCGCGACGAGGCCTTCCTCCGGGAGCTCCTGCTCCGCGGCTGGATCACCGGCGACCAGGCGGCCGAGGTGCGGCGCCTGAAGGCCGCCGCCGACGACCTCCACCAGGACGTCTCCCTCGACGAGATCCTGGTGAAGAAGTCCTTCCTGGCCCCCGACAGGGTGGCCGTCGCCCGCCGCGACGTGGCCGCCCGCATCGGCCAGGCGCTGCGCATCGGGAAGTACGAGATCCTCCAGCGCCTCGGGGAGGGCGGCGCGGGCATCGTCTACAGGGCCTACCAGACGGCGCTCGGCCGCGAGGTGGCGCTGAAGGTCCTCTCCCGGCGGCGGGAGGGGGAGGAGGAGTACCTCGAGCGGTTCCTCCGCGAGGCCAAGGTCGCGGTCACCCTCAACCACGTGAACATCGTCCGCGGCCTCGACTTCGGCTACGCGGACGGCTACCACTACTTCGCGATGGAGCTCGTCGAGGGGGAGTCCCTCCTCGCGCTCGTGAAGCGGGAGGGGCGGCTCACGGAGCGGAAGGCCATCGACGTGGCCCTCCAGATGGTCCGGGCGCTGGAGCACGCGCAGAAGTTCCAGATCGTCCACCGGGACATCAAGCCCGAGAACATCCTGATGACGAGGTCGGGGACGGCCAAGCTCGCCGACCTCGGGCTGGCGCGGCCCACCCTGGAGGGGGCCGGGGCCGCGGACGGCGCGGGCCGCCCCATGGGCACCGCCCTCTACGTGGCGCCCGAGGCCATCCGGCGCGAGGGGACCATCGACTACCGGGCCGACATCTACTCCCTCGGCGCCACCCTCTTCCAGATGCTCACGGGGAGGCCCCCCTACAGCGGACAGACGGTGCAGGAGATCGTGCGGGCCCACCTCTCGGCCCCGATCCCCAACCCCCGGGAGTTCGCGATGGACCTCTCCACGGGGGCCGCGGCCGTCGTGGGGAAGATGCTCGCCAAGGACCCGGGGGAGCGCTACCAGACCCTGGAGCAGCTCGACGAGGACCTCGCCTCGGTGCTCGAGGGGCGGCCTCCCGTCAACACGATCATGCTGGGGCGCCGCTCCGTCGCGACCGCCCCGTTCATCGACGGCCCCCTGGAGCCCGGGGCGAAGCGGCCGTCGCCGGCCCCCTCCTCCCCCGCGAGGAGGAGGGCGGCGACCGCCGCGGTCGTGGTCCTCTCCCTCGGGGTCGTGGGGGCCGGCGCCTTCGTGGTCCTCCGGAAGAAGCCCGAGCCGCCGCCCCCTCCCCACCCCGTCGCCGTCGGGCCGGTGGATCCGGGGGCGGGGAAGGGAACCGACGCGGAGTCCCTGCGCGCCGCCCGCGAGGAGGGCGCGAAGAAGGCCCTGGCGGAGGCCGAGGAGGCGGGGAAGGCGAAGGGGGAGGACCACCCCGAGTCCGTGGCGCTGCTCCTCGAGGTCGCCGCGAACCACGGGGGGACCGTCGCGGGCCGGGTCGCCGCCTCCCGCGCGGAGACCCTCGCGAAGGCCCGGGCCGACCGGGCGGCGGCCGGCCTCGCCGCGAGGGCGGAGGCCTCGGCGAAGGCGCTGGCGGAGTCCCGCCTCGCGGACGCGCTCGCCGCATGGTCGGACCTCCGGGAGGAGGAGAGGGAGGCGGGCGGCGCGGCGGAGGCGGAGGCCGCCGCCGCCCGGGTCACGGAGGCCCTGGAGGCGCGCCTCGCCGCGGCGGGGGCCCTCGTGGAGAAGGTCCTCGGGGGGGACGAGGCGTCGGCGCCCGCGGCGAGGGAGGCCCTCGAGGCCCTGGGCAGGCTCGGCATGACGCGGGGGGCGGACGCCGCCGCCGAGGGGCTCGCGAAGGTGGAGGAGCACCTGGCCGCCCGGGCGGCGGCCCGCGCGGCCGCCGAGGCCGCCTGGCCCGGCCTCTGCGCCGACGTCCTGGCCGCCGCGGCGAAGGACCCGAAGCAGGCCTCCTCCCTCCTCTCCGGGGCCGAGGCCGCCCTGGCCCCGCTCCCCGGGAGGGCCGAGCTCCTGAGGTCGGCCCTCGGGGACCTCTCCGCCTTCGGGGACGCGGTGCGGTCCGGGTTCGCGAAGGCCGCCTCCGCGGGCGAGAACCTCCGCCTGAGGGTCCCGGGCCGTCCCGGGGGGGTCGTCGCGGGGAAGGCCGCCGGGGTCCGCCCCGGGGGCTTCGAGATCCAGCGCGGGCCCGCGGTCGACTTCGTCGCCGCCTCGGAGGTGGACGCCGGCGACCTGGCGTCCCTCGCCTGGAGGGTGCTCGGGGCGGGCGGACCGCGGGACCACGCCGGCGCGGCCGCCTTCTTCCTCTCCCGGGGGGCCCAGGGGATGGCGGCCGTCGAGGTGAAGGCGCTCGAGGTCCTCGGCGACGGGCCGGAGCTGCGCAGGACGCGGGCCCTGGTGGAGGCGGCCCTGGCCGCGGGCCGGGCCCGCGCCGAGGCGGCGCTGCGCGAGGCCGACCTCCTCCGGCTGCAGAACCGGGCGCCGGAGGCCCGGGCCGCCCTCGAGAGGGCGGTCGCCTCCTGCGAGGGCTGGGCGCGCCCGCTGTGGAGGCTCGGGGCGCTGCTGCTCGAGGGGGGGAAGGAGCAGGCGGAGGCGCTGCGCCTGCTCGAGGCGGCGGCCGCGGCGGGACCGGAGGAGCCCGAGGCGTGGTTCCACCTCGCCGAGGCGAGGCGCCGCGCGGGGAGGACCGAGGAGGCCCTCGCCGCCCTGGAGAGGTTCATGGCCGACGCCCCCGCCGGCGATCCGCGCCGCGGGGACGCGGGGAGGACGCTGGAGTCCCTCAGGGCCGCCGCCGCGAAGGAGAGCCTCCAGCAGGCGCGCGAGGAGGCGGCCCGGGCCTTCCGCAAGGACGACTTCGCCGGCGCGGAGCCCCTCTGGAGGAGGGTCCTCGCCTACGACCCGGCGGACACGGAGGCCATGTACTTCCTCGGGAAGTGCCTGGTGGGGCTCGACCGGAAGGTGGAGGCCTACTCCTGGCTCCGGCGGTTCCTCAACGCCGATCGCCGCGGCGGCTCCCGGGTGGACGACGCGAGGAAGGTGGTCAGGGACTGGGAGCAGCGCCTCGGGGACTCCCCCGCCGCGGCCCGCAAGTCCGCCGAGGGCTCCAACCTCGTCAACCAGAACGACTGGAAGGCGGGGATCGAGGCCTTCGACGCGGCCCTCGACCTCGCACCGCTGCGGGCGGAGACCTGGGCCGAGCGCGGGCGGGGGCTCTTCACCGGGTGGGTGGCGGAGTCGCGCCGGGACCTCCTCATCGAGGCGGCCGCGAACCTCGAGACGGCCCTCCTGCTGAACGAGAGGCTCGGGCGCGGCTGGTCCCTGCTCGCGGTCGTCTCCTTCCACCTCGACGACATGGCCCGCTCCGCCGAGGCGGGCGCGAAGGGGATGCAGTTCGACCCGGCCTACGGGGCGACCTACGAGTACCGTGCCCGGGCCTGCAACCGGCTCGAGCGGTTCGCCGAGGGGGAGCAGGCGGCGGCCGAGGGGATCCGGAAGGCCCCCACCGCCATGATGTTCATCGCCCGGGCGGAGGCCCGCTGCGGCCTCGGCAACCTCGCCGGGGCGAGGGAGGACCTGGAGGTCGCGGCCCGCGACTACGAGCTGACCGCGACGGAGAAGACCCTGCGCGTGGAGGTCCTCGGCCGCGTCATCAAGGCGGAGACGGCGGCGGGGAAGGGCCCGGGGCGGGACGGGGAGTGAGCCGGGGGCGGATCCGGTTCGTGCTCTTCGACTACGGGAACACCCTCGTGCCCTACGGCCGCCGCGAGGCGGCGGTCCTCGACCGGGTCCTGGCCGACGCCGTCGCCCGCTGGATCCCGGGGGTCGAGGCGGCCGCCTTCGCGAGCGCCGTCGGGCGGGTGAAGGACGGGCTCATCCGGGGCGCGCTCCGCAGCGGCGAGGAGGTCGCCAACGGGGACCTGGCCCTCGCCCTCGCCCGCGAGGCGGGGGCCCCCGCCGCCCCCCCGGGCATGGCCGCCGACCTCGAGGCCCGGGTCTCCCGCGCCTTCGTGGACGTCCTCCGCCTGCCCCCCGACGTCCTCCCCGTGCTCGATAGTATCAAGAATAGATACACTCTCGGCCTCCTGAGCAACTGGTACCTCCCCGCCCCCCTCCACCGGTCGCTGGAGGCCTTCGGCATCCGGAGCCGCCTCGCGGCCGCCGTCGTGAGCGGGGAGATCGGGCGGGTGAAGCCCCACCGCTCGGCCTTCGAGGCCCTCCTGCGCCCCCTCGGCGCCTCCCCCGGGGAGTGCGCCTTCGTCGGGGACAACCTCCACGCCGACATCGAGGGGGCGGCCGCCCTCGGCATGCGCACGATCCACACCCGGGAGTGGATCGGCGGGGCCCTCGACGGGGACGCGGGCGCCTCGGGGAGCGCCGCGCCCGACCGCGTCATCGACCGGCTGGCCGACCTCCCCTCCGTCCTCGAGGGGATGGAGGCCGCGTGAAGGGGCTGTTCCCGGACCCGGAAGAGGAGGGGGCCGGGGGGCCGCCCCCCGCGGCCCCCGCGGCGAAGCCCCCCGCGAGGAGGGCCCCGGGGGAGCGGCGCCTGTTCCTCCTCGACGGCACCGCGCTGGCCTACCGGTCCTTCCACGCGCTCCTGAGGACCCGCCTCACGGACGTGCAGGGGCGCCCCACGGGGGCGATCTTCGGGTTCACGACCACCCTCTTCCGGATCCTCCGCGAGGAGGAGCCCGACCACCTCGCGGTCGCCTTCGATCCGCCGGGGCCGACCTTCCGCCACGCGATGTACCCGGAGTACAAGGCCACCCGCGAGCGGATGCCCGAGGATCTCCGCGAGCAGATGCCCCGGGTGCGGGAGGTCGTGCGCGCCCTCGGCTTCCCCGTCCTCGAGGTGCCGGGGTGGGAGGCGGACGACGTGCTCGCGACGGTGGCGAGGAGGACCTCCGCCGACGGGACGCGGGTCTACATCGTCACGGGCGACAAGGACCTGTTCCAGCTCGTGGACGACCGCGTGACCATCTACAACGTCCTCTCGCGGGGCACCGACGCCGTCGAGATCCTGGACGCGCGCGCCGTGGAGGAGAAGTTCGGCGTGCCGCCGGACCGCGTGGCCGACGTGCTGGCCCTCATGGGGGACTCCTCGGACAACGTCCCCGGCGTGGAGGGGGTGGGCCCGAAGACGGCGGTCGAGCTGGTGCGGCGATTCGGCGGGCTCGAGGACGTCCTCGCCCGGGCCGCCGAGGTGGAGAAGCCGAAGGTGCGGGAGGCGCTGGTCCGGGACGCGGAGACGGCCCGCCTCTCCTACCGGCTGGTGCGCATCCCCTGCGACGCCCCGGTGGACTTCTCCTTCGCCGACGCCGCCGTCGGGGACCCCGACCCCGCGAGGGTCGTCCCGCTCTTCGAGGCCCTCAACTTCCGCCGCTTCCTCGCCGAGCTCCCCCGGCGGGCGGGGGCGGGGAGGGAGGCGGGGCGGCGGTACCGGATCGCGAGGACGCCGGCCGACCTGCAGGAGCTCCTGGCGGAGCTGCGGGCGGCGCCCCTCTTCGCGCTGGACACGGAGACCACGGGCACCGACCCCCTGTCCTGCAGGCCCGTCGGCCTCTCCTTCTCGACGGGGGACCTCTCCGCCTGGTACGTGCCGCTCAACCTGGAGCCGTCGATCTTCGGGGGCCCCCCGGGGAGCGACGCCCCCCGGGTCCTCGACGCCCTCCGCCCGGTGCTCGAGGACCCCGCGCGCCCGAAGGCGGGGCAGAACGCGAAGTACGACCTCCTCGTGCTCCGGGCGGCGGGGGTCCGCACCGCCGGTCTCCTGCACGACACCATGGTCCTCTCCTTCCTCGTGGACCCGCAGGAGCGCACCCACAACCTCGACGACCTCGCGCTCCGCCACCTCGACCTGCGGAAGATCCCGACCACGGACCTCATCGGCCGCGGGAAGGACCAGGTGACCATGGCCGAGGTCCCCGTGGAGACCGTGGCGGAGTACGCCTGCGAGGACGCCGACGCGACGCTCCGCGTCCTGCGGAGGATCGAGGCCCGCCTCCCGGGCTCCGGCGCGGAGCGGCTCTACCGGGACGTGGAGATGCCGCTCGTCCCCGTGCTCGCGGACATGGAGGAGCGCGGCATCCGCGTGGACGGCGCGGCGCTCGAGGCCATGGCCGCGTCGCTGGCGGCCCGGGAGGCGGCGCTGGCCGCGGAGATCCGGTCGCTCGCCGGGGAGGAGTTCAACGTGAACTCCACCCAGCAGCTCGGGGCCGTCCTCTACGAGAAGCTCCGGGTCCAGGGCGGGCGCAAGGCGAAGCGCACGAAGACGGGGTACCGCACCGACGTCGAGACGCTGGAGGAGTACGCCGCCCACCCCATCGTGGGGAGGATCCTCGAGTACCGGGGCTGCGCGAAGCTCCGCTCCACCTACCTCGAGCCCCTGCCGCGCCTGGTGAACCCGCGCACCGGGCGGCTCCACACCTCCTTCAGCCAGATCGGGGCGGTGACCGGCAGGCTCTCCTCCTCCAACCCCAACCTCCAGAACATCCCCGTGCGCACGGAGGAGGGGCGCGCCATCCGGCGCTGCTTCGTCCCCGGCGAGGAGGGGTGGGTGCTCGTCTCCGCGGACTACAGCCAGATCGAGCTCCGCGTGCTCGCCCACCTCGCCGGCGACCCGGGGTTCATCGAGGCCTTCGCCTCGGGCGAGGACATCCACCGCGCCACGGCCGCGCGGATCTTCGGGATGCTCCCGGGAGCGGTCACCCCGGAGGTCCGCGGCCGGGCCAAGGCGATCAACTTCGGCGTCGTCTACGGGATGGGCGAGCAGCGCCTCGCCCGGGAGACCGGCCTCTCCACGAGGGAGGCGCGGGAGTTCATCGACGCCTGGTTCCGCACCTACCCCCGCGTGAAGGAGTTCCACGAGGGGCAGATCGCCCTGGCGCTGGAGCGGGGCTGGGTCGAGACCCTGCTCGGCCGCCGCCGCCACATCCGGGAGGAGCTCCTCTCCCCCCAGGGCGGCGTCGCGGCGAACGCGCGGAACAACGCCATCAACACGCCCGTGCAGGGCTCCGCCGCCGACATCGTGAAGATGGCCATGATCGCGGTCCACCGGCGGCTCGCGCGCGAGGGGATCGGGGCCTTCCTGCTCCTCCAGGTCCACGACGAGCTGGTGCTCGAGTGCCCCGCGGACCGGGTCGGGGGGGTCGCGGCGCTGCTGAAGGAGGAGATGGAGGGCGTGGTCTCCCTGGAGGTCCCCCTCGTGGTGGAGGTGGGGTCGGGGGCGAACTGGCTGGAGGCCCACTAGCCGTCCCGTAGGATGGGGGAATGAAGAGGAAGCGTCCGGCGATCCGGCGGCGGAAGTCCGGCGGGAAGAGCCTCATCGTGGGGGTCCGCACCGACCGGGAGGAGGGGCACACCCGCGTGTCCCGGGGCGAGGACTTCGTCGCCCTCGGGGGGGACCGCGAGGCCCACGAGCACCTGCGCGAGACGGTCGCGGAGATCAGCGACGAGGTGAAGCGCCGGGGCCGGGACCTCGCCGAGCTCCCCCGCGAGGAGTTCCGCGAGATCGTCCAGCGGGCGCTGGAGAAGACCGGGCCCGCGCCGGGGGGTGGGAAGGGCGGATGACGCGGGCCGCCGGCCCCGGGCCGTGACGGAGCGCCCCGGCCGCACTTCGCGGCCGGCGGATTGCCGGACAGGAAGGGGGAATCGCATGCGAGCCGCTGCCTGGTTCTCCCTCCTCGTCGCCGGAGCGGCGGCCGCCTGGTGCGGTCCCGCCACCGCGGCGGAGGGGGGCGAGGAGTCGAAGCCGGGGAAGCCGAACGTCGTCGTCATCTGGGGGGACGACATCGGCTGGTGGAACATCAGCGCCTACAACCAGGGGATGATGGGCTACCGGACGCCCAACATCGACCGCATCGCGAAGGAGGGCGCCCTCTTCACGGACTGGTACGGCCAGCAGTCCTGCACGGCCGGGCGCGCCTGCTTCATCACCGGCCAGACGGGGTACCGCACCGGGATGCTCAAGGTCGGCCTTCCCGGGGCGAAGGAGGGGCTCCAGGCGAGGGACGTCACCATCGCGGAGCTCCTGAAGGCGCAGGGATACGCCACGGCCCAGTTCGGCAAGAACCACCTCGGCGACGCCGACGAGACCCTCCCGACCGCGCACGGGTTCGACGAGTTCTTCGGCTCCCTCTACCACCTCAACGCCGAGGAGGAGTTCGAGAACCCCGACTACTTCAAGGACCCGGAGCTGGTGAAGAGGTTCCAGACGCGCGGCGTCCTCCGCACGCGCGCAATGCCCGACGGGACCCAGAAGATCGAGTCCACGGGCCCGCTGGGCAGGAAGCGGATGGAGACCATCGACGAGGAGTTCCTCGACGCCACGCTCGAGTACATCGACCGCGCCTCGAAGTCCGACAGGCCGTTCTTCGTATGGTTCAACTCCACGCGGATGCACATCAACACCCACCTGAAGAAGGAGTCCGAGGGCAGGACCGGCCTCGGCGTCTACCCCGACGGCATGGTGGAGCACGACGGCCACGTCGGCCGGATCCTCGACCGGCTGAAGGACCTCGGCCTCGAGGAGAACACGATCGTGATGTACTCGACGGACAACGGGGCCGAGGTCGCGAGCTGGCCGGACGGCGGGACCACCCCCTTCCGCGGGGAGAAGAACACGAACTGGGAGGGCGGCTACCGCGTCCCCTGCGCCATCCGGTGGCCCGGCGTCGTGAAGCCGGGGACGGTGCACAACGGCATCTTCGCCCACGAGGACATGCTGCCGACCCTGCTGGCCGCCGCCGGCGTCCCCGACGTGAAGCAGCGGCTCCTCGAGGGCATGGAGGTGGGCGGCAGGACCTTCAAGGTCCACCTCGACGGTTACGACCTCACCGACGCCCTCGCCGGGAGGACGGAGAGCCCGCGGCACGAGTTCTTCTACTTCAACGACGACGGCTCCCTGGTCGGCCTGCGCTACGACCAGTGGAAGGCCGTCTTCGCCGAGCAGCGCGCCCACGGCTTCGACGTCTGGCAGGAGCCCTTCGTCCCCCTGCGCCTCCCGAGGATCTTCAACATCCGCGCCGACCCCTTCGAGCGCGCGCCGGAGGGCTGGGACAACTGGCGCTGGAGGGTGGACCGCGCGTTCCTCCTGGTCCCCGCCCAGCAGTACATCGCGAAGTTCCTCGCCACCTTCAAGGAGTACCCCCCGAGCCAGAAGCCGGGCAGCTTCTCGCTGGACGCCGTGATGGAGGCGCTCCAGAAGGGCATCGGGGACAAGTAGGCGACCCGGCGCGCGCGTCGGCGGACCGCACCCGCCCCCGGGCGGGTGCGGTCCTTCGCGCCGACAAGGGAACGGGGGGCGGGCGGCGGGGTGGAGCCCCGGGGACCGCGGTCGGCCGCCTCGACCGCCGCCCCGCCGCCCCGCCCGCCTACAGCCTCTCCCCCTTCCTGGCCAGCGTCCGGAGGAAGGCGACCAGGTCCCGCAGCTGCCCGATGGTCATGGTCTCCGAGAAGTCCGTCATCCGGTAGACCTCGCCGCTCCCGTGGAAGGAGACGACGTTCCCCGGCAGCACCTCGTGGGTCGGGTCCGCGATGGAGGCGGCGAGCCACTCCTCGGAGGGGGGCGTCTCCCAGCCGTCCCCGAGGACGAAGGGGAGCGGGGGCCGCAGGGTGGGCTCCGGGAAGCCTCCCCCCCGGACCGCGTGGCAGTCGCAGCAGCGCAGCTCGACGAAGGCGATGCTCCCCCGTCCCGGGTCGCCGGGGGGGAGGACGAAGCCCCGCGCCGGAGGAGGGGGGGCGGCCGGGGCGGTGGAACCGCAGCCCGCGGCGCACGAGAGGACGGCGGACAGGGCGGCGGCGAGGAGGGCGGCGGCGCGGAGCCCGCTCATGGTCGAGCCTCCTGACCGGGGCCCGGGCCGGGTGGATCCGCAGGGATCGGGGCCCCGCTCCGGGAATCCTCCCCCCGGGAGGGGCGCGCGGGCGCGGGGAAAGCGGGAGGCCGTCACAGCGGCGCGGGGGCGCGCACCGCGGGCGCCTCAGGCGGGCCACTCCCCCTCGTAGACCTCGACGGTGGGACCGGTCTTGAAGACCGCCGTCCCCTTCCCCCCCCACTCGAGGAGGAGGTCGCCCCCGCGGAGGTGGACGGTCAGGGGCGAGGCGAGCCGCTCCGTCACGACCCCGGCCACGAGGACCGCCGCGGCGCCCGTGCCGCAGGCGAGCGTCTCGCCGCTCCCCCGCTCCCAGGTCCTCTGGCGGACCTCGTTCCGGGAGAGCACCTGCACGAACTCCGCGTTCACGCGGTGCGGGAAGAGGCGGTGGGACTCGACGGCGGGGCCCACGGATTCCACCGGGTACCCGTCCACGTCCCCCTCGACGAAGACGACGAAGTGGGGGTTGCCCATGGAGACGGCGGTGCCGACGATCTCCCGGCCGGCGGCCTTGATGCGGGATTCGATGGCGGGGCCGGCGGGGCCCTCCATGGGGAGGTCGCCCCGGTTGAGGCCCGGCACGCCCATGTCCACGGTGACCGATTCCACGCGCCCGTCGCGGAGGTGCACCGCTCCGGTGCGCATCCCGGCGTCCGTCATCACGCGGATCTCCGGCTTCCGGGCGATCCCGCGCTCGTGGACCAGCTTGCAGAGACCGCGGAACCCGTTGCCGCACATCGCCCCGCGGGAGCCGTCGGCGTTGAACATGATCATCCCGGCGTCGGCCCCGGAGCCGGCGGGCGGGTCGGTGACGAGGATGAGCCCGTCGGAGCCGGCGCCGAAGCGGCGGTCGGACATCCGCCGGGCGAGTTCCGGAGCCCCCTCCACGCCGCCGGGGAGCGTCCTCCCCCCGGTGAGGTCGACGAAGAGGTAGTCGTTGCCGCAGCCCTGGATCTTGGTGAACTTCATGGCGGGGATCCTACCGGGGCGGGGGGCCGCCCCCAACCGGGGGGGCGGCGGCGCCCGCCCCCTAGCCCGCGCCGCCCGCCCCGAGGTCGACCTTCTGCCGCATCGCCGGGACCTCCGCGCCGTGGATCCCGTGGGCGGCGAGGTGCCTCGCGAGCGCCTCGCACCGCTCCCGGTCCCCGTGCACGAGGAAGATCCTCCGCGGCCGCCCCCCCATGGAGTGGAGCCAGCGGAGGATCCCGCCCCGGTCGGCGTGGGCCGACAGCCCGTTCACCTTCGCGACCTCCGCCCGCACCGGGTGCATCTCGCCGAAGACCCGCACCGGGTCCGCCCCCTCGAGGATCCGCCGCCCCAGCGTGTGCTCCGCCTGGTAGCCCACGAAGAGGACGGTGTTCCTCGGGTCGCCGAGGCCGTGCCGGAGGTGGTGGAGGATGCGCCCCGCCTCGCACATGCCCGACGCCGAGAGGATCACCGCCGGCCCCTCCAGCTCGTCGAGGGCGCGGGAGTCCTCCACGCTCGAGAGGTAGGCGGTCCTCGTCGAGGAGAAGAGCTTCCCGTGGTGCCCCGCGATGAACTCCCCCGCCTCCCCGTCGAAGAGGTCCCTGTGGGCGGAGAAGACCCGCGTCGCCTCCACCGCCAGGGGGGAATCGACGAAGACGGGGACGTCCCCGAGGCGCCCCGCCGACCGCAGGCGGTGGAGCTGGTAGATGAGCGACTGCGCCCGGCCCACGGCGAAGCAGGGGACGATCACCTTCCCGCCCCGGGCCGCGGTGCGGTCCACCACCTCGAAGAGCCGGCGCTCCGTGTCCTCCGGCGGCTCGTGGTCCCGGTCCCCGTAGGTGGATTCGCAGAGGACCACCTCGGCCTGGCCCGGCGGCTCGGGGTCGCGGAGGAGCGGCATCCCCTCGCGCCCGAGGTCTCCGGTGAAGAGGAGGCGGGTGGTCCCGGCCCTCTCCCTCACGGTGAGGTGGACGGTCGCCGAGCCGAGGATGTGCCCCGCGTCGGCGAACCGTGCGGTGACGCCCGGCACGGGGGTGAACTCCTCGCCGTAGGCGTGGGGGATGAACCGCCGGATGGCGTGCACGGCGTCCTCGGGGGCGTAGATCGGCTCGACGCGCCGGCCGTTCCCGCCGTTCCCGTTCCCGCGGCGGTGGCGGTTGAGGAACTCCGCGTCCTTCTCCTGGATGACGGCGGAATCGCGGAGCATGAGGTCCGCGAGGTCCCCCGTCGCGGCGGTGAGGTGGATGGCGCCCTTCCAGCCCCCCTTGACGAGGGTGGGGAGGGAGCCGCTGTGGTCGATGTGGGCGTGGGAGAGGATGACGGCGTCGGCCGTGCGGGCGGGACCCGGCAGGAAGCGGTTGCGGTGGTTGGCCTCCTCGCGGCGCCCCTGGAAGAGGCCGCACTCGAGGAGGATGCGGCCCCCTTCCGTCTCGACGAGGTGCATGGAGCCGGTGACCGTGCCGACGCCGCCGAGGAAGCGGACCTTCACCGCGCCCCCACCTTCTCCGCGTTCCGGAAGTGCATCTTCGCGACGCGGGCGAGGAGCGCGGGGCCCCCCTTCGCCATGACCTTCCGCGCCGCGGCGTCCGTCGGCGCGCCCGCCCCCTTGTGGAGGGGCACCCCCACCTCGTCGCCGAGCCGGCGGAGGGCGGCGAGGAAGGCGTCCCGCGCCAGCACGGAGGCGGCGGCGACCGCGGGGTTGCTCTCCGCCCGGGGCCGCTCCTCGAGGGGGAGGGAGGAGGCCCGGGGCCCCAGGGCCCGCCGCAGGACCGGCCCCTTCGCGAACTGGTCCACCACGACGGCCCCCGCGTCGGCGCACTCCGGGCGGGAGAGCAGCGTCTCCAGCGCCTTCCCGTGGGCCCAGGCGAGGAGCCGGTTGAGGTTCGCGCCCATCGCCGCGTGCAGCTCGTTGTAGCGGGGGGGCTGGATGACGACGACCTCCGAGGGGACGGTCTGCCGCAGCAGCACGGCCGCCTCCGCCGCCTGCCGGTCGGTCATCCGCTTGGAGTCGCGGACGCCGTACTCCGCGAGGAGCGCCTCCTGCCCGGGCCGGACGAAGGCCGCCGCGACGACCAGCGGGCCGAGGAAGTCCCCCTTGCCCGTCTCGTCGCTGCCCGCGGTGGGGACCCGGAGCCGGGTCCCCCGGTCGGGCGCGTCCGCGGGTCCGTCCCCCCCGTCCCCGCCGCCCCCCAGGTACTCCTCCGCCGCGAGGGGGGCGTCCCGGCCCTGGAGCACGAGCTTCCCCGACCCGTACATCACCGCCCGGACGCCGGTGAGCCGGGCCGACCAGAGGGCGTGCTCCGGGGGCCTCTCGTCGAAGGTCCAGCCGCCGGAGGCCATCTCCCGGCGGATCGCCTCCGCGCGGGCGCGATCGATCTTCGTCGCGATGGTGGTCGGCGCGGTCAAGGAGGGGTATACGGTACCCGACCGGAAAACCCCGCGGTCAGGGCGAAACGGGCCCGTCACCCGAAGAGCGTCCCCTGGGCCCCCGGGGGCGGAGGACCGGCGGCGGCGTCCGCGGCGAGCACGGGCCACTCGCGCAGGAGGTCCGGGGGCACCGGCACCGGCCGGCCGAGGAGCCGCGCCTTCAGCATGAAGGAGTTGGCCGGGCCCTGGCCCCGGAAGTGGTTGTTCGTGATCACGAACACCTCCGGCGCCTCCGCGGCGATGCGCCGCACCCGCTCCGCCAGAGCGTCCACCTCGGCCGGGGAGTAGAGGTAGTCGTAGCGCTGGTCGCGGCCCGCCTCGCGGTCGAACCAGGCCGCGGCGTTGCGCCCGTGGAGCCGGACGTAGCCCACGTTCCCGAAGGTGCGGGCGAGCGGCGGCAGGTTCCACTCCGAGCGCGGCATGTCCACGTCGGCCACCCCGACGCCGAGGGCCGCGAGGTAGGCCTCCGCCTCGGGCGTCGCGAAGGAGGCGTGGCGCACCTCCACGACCAGCGGGCGCCCCGCGAAGAACTCGCAGAGGCGCGCGAGCCGCCGCCGCTCCCTCGGCCCGTCCCGGAAGGACCAGGGGAACTGGAGGAGGAGGGCCGCCAGGCGCCCCGCCTCCTCCAGAGGCCGGAGGGACTCGAGGAAGGCCCGCGCCTCCGCCGGGCCGCCCTCGGCGTCCTCCCCGTGGGTGAAGCCCCGGTGGACCTTGGCGGTGAACACGAGCCCCGGGAGCCGGGAGGTCCGCTTCGCCCACTCCTCCGAGGTGCGCACCGACGGCACCCGGTAGAAGGTGGAGTTCACCTCCAGGACGTCGAGGTACCTCCCGATGTAGGCGAGCTCGTCGAAGCCCCGCGGCCTCGGGCTCGGGTAGACGCGCCCCGCCCAGTCCGCGTAGGACCAGCCCGCCGTCCCCACGCGGACCCGCCCGGTCACGCCTCCTCCCCCGCGGCGAGCCGCTCCGCCCGCCCGTTGGCCGCCCGCATCCCCTCCTCGAACCGGACGCGGAAGGCCTCCAGATCGTCCCCCTCCAGGCCGGGGGGCGGGTGGAGCGGCTCCCCGAGGACCATGGCCACGCGGGTGAAGGGGCGCGGGATCCGGAACCGGTCCCAGGAGCGGAGCTCCCAGGCCCCCCGCGCCGCGGCGCCCACCGGGATCAGGGGGACGCCGGCCCGGCTGGCGGCGAAGACCGCGCCGGACTGCGCGACCTCCCGCGGCCCCCGGGGCCCGTCGGGGGTGAAGATCCCCCCGCCGCCGGCCCTGAGGACCTCCACCATGGCCAGGAGCGCCGCGGCGCCGCCCCGGGTGGTCGAGCCCCGGACCGTCCGGCTGCCGAGGCGCTCGGCGATGCGGGCGATGATCTCCCCGTCGGCGTGGCGGGAGATCATCACCGTCATCCCGTAGTCCGTGAAGAGGGCGGTCGGCATGAGGAGGCGGCCGTGCCAGAAGGCGTAGACCGCTGAGCCGGTCCGGGCGCGCTCCCGCATGTCCGGGGGGTCGTAGCGGACCCGCCAGGTCGCGCCGAGGAGGCGCACCAGGGGCGGCCCGAGGGCGCGGGCGAGGAACGGCCCGAGCCTGTGGGAGAGCTTCCTTCGCCCCATGGGAGCGGATTGTAGGCGGACGGGGGGGCGGCGGCGGCAGACTGGGGGGATGCGCGTCGTCCTCTACGGCAAGCCGGACTGCTGCCTCTGCGACCTCGCGGAGGCGAAGATCCGCGGCCTGCGGGAGCGGGGGGCCCCCTTCGACCTCGTCAAGGTGGACATCCTGCGCGACCCCGCCGCGGAGGCGCGGTTCCGGGACACGATCCCCGCCGTCGAGGTGGACGGGGTGCTCGTGACCGAGGGGCGCTTCGACGAGCGGGCCCTGGAGAGGGCGGTGGGGCTCCCCCCGCGGAAGGGGCGGCGGCCGGGCCCCTGAGCGGCGGGGCGGCGGACTACCTCTTCGACAGCTCCTCCACCTTCCGGCCGACGGCGTCGTCGTCGAAGCCGCTCGCGGAGTGGACGATCTTCCCGGTCCTGTCGAGGATCACGGTCCAGGGAAGCCCGCTGCGGGCGAGCCGGTCGTAGGCCTTCCTCTTCGGGTCCAGGGCGATCCTCACGGAGAGGGACTTCTCCTTCACGACCTTCCGCGCCTTCTCCTCGTCCGCGTCGCGGAGCACGCCGAGGATCGCGGCGCCGGACTTCGCCGTCCTCCCCTTCGCGTCGCCGAGGGTCTTCAGCGCCTCGAGGGACTCGGCGGAGAACCCGGAGGCGAACACCAGGACCGCGGCCTTCCCCGCCGCCGAGGAGGGGGTCCAGGACCCGCCCTCCAGCAGGGGGAGCGAGAGGTCCTTCGCCTCGTCCCCCTCGGCCAGGCGCTTCTTCTCCGGCTCGGCGGCCGGGGACCCGGCGGTGCCGCCTCCCCCCTCGCGCTTCCCGCCGCCCTTCCCCTCCCCCTCCTTCTTCCCTTCGTCCTTCCCTCCGCCCTCCGCCTTCCCGCCCTCCTTCTTCCCGTCGTCCTTCTTCTTCCCCTGCCCCCCGTCCTGGGCGGCGGCGATGGGGAGGAGGTGGGGGGGGAGGGGGGCCGCCCCGGCGAGGGAGGCCAGGAGGGCGCAGGCGAGGAGGGCGCGGGAGAGGCTCATCCCGGGGATCCTACACCCTATTCCGCGCTGCTCATCCCGAAGGACTCGATGAGGAGGCCGTGGCGGAGCCCCCGCGTGGTCACCGCGATCTCCCGGGCGTCGAGGATCTTCATGGCCGTGGCGAGGATCACGGCGCCGGGGACGATGGTGTCCACGCGCTCGGGGTCCATGCCGGGGATGCGGGCCCTCTCGTCGCGCTCCAGCGACCAGAGGCGGTTGAGCAGGCCGAGGATGTCCGCCATCCCCATGCGGGAGCCCTCGATGCGCTTGGGGTCGAAGGTCCTCACGCCCCGGAGCACGGCGGCCAGTGTGGTGGCCGTGCCGCCGGAGGCGACGAGCCGGTCCTTCGGGTGGGGAGCGAGGCCCGCCGCGAGGAGGGCCTCCACGGCGCCGGCGGTGAAGGCGGAGGTCTCGTCCTCCTCGGGGCCGTCCATGGCCGCCTCGAGCAGGGTCACGGCGCCCAGCGGCATGGTCTGCGCCTGGAGCACCCCCCGGCCCGAGGCGCGGACGTACTCCGTGCTCCCTCCCCCCACGTCGAGGAGGGCCGTGGGCCTCGTCGGGTAGCGCCCCCCGGAGACGCCGAGCCAGGAGAGGCGGGCCTCGCGCTCCCCGGAGAGCACCTCGATCTCGGCGCCGAGGACGGAGGAGGCCTCCGCGAGGAAACGGTCGGCGTTGCGGGCCACGCGGAGCACCTCGGTCCCCGCGGCGACGATCACGGCGGATTCGTGGGCCTTCGCCTCGATGCGGAGCTCCGCGAGGAGGCCGAGGGTCCTCTTCATGGCCTCCTCGGAGAGCATCCCCCCGGAGCGGGCGAGGCCGGCGCCCAGGCGCGAGACCCGGGCGGAATCGTGGACGGGGGCGAGGCGGCCTCCCGGGCCCCGCCCCGCCACGGTGAGCAGGATGGAGTGCGTCCCGATGTCGAAGGCCGCGAGCCGGCCCCCGGGGGGTATGCCCTGCTTGCCCATGGACCGGACATGGTACGGGGGCCGCCCCCCGGGAGGAACGACCGTTTCTGCTATACTCCGGCCGATGCGCCCCCCCCCCGCGCCGGAGCCCGTCCCGTGGCCCTGAAGGACGACGAGAGGCTCCACCTGGAGCGCCTCCTCGAGCTCGGCGACCGCCTGAGCCGCCTGCAGCGGGCCATCGACGACGAGATGTCGGGGCGCCGGCCCGAGGGGTCGGTCCGCGAGCGGATGCGCCGCTCCGTGGAGCAGCTGGCGGAGGACGGGCTGCTCGATTCCCCCCTGCCGGGCTCCCTCGGGAGGGTCGAGCGGAGGCGCCGCTTCTCCCGGGAGGAGGTGATGATGCTCCTCCTGCTCCTGGCCCGCCGCGTCCAGTGGGGGGAGGAGGGCCTCAGCGGCCGGGAGGTCCTGGAGGTCGTCTTCGACTCCTCCTACGGCATCCTCGACGGGGCCGAGCTGCTCGAGGAGGGCTCCCCCCTGCGGGCCTCCGGCGTGGTCGTCGTGGCCGAGGGGTCGGAGTCCGGGGACGTCCTCGACCAGTGGTTCGTGGTCTCCGACCGCCTCTACGCGGCGGTGCGGGCGGAGATGCGGCGGGGCCCCCGGCGGCGGGGCCCGCGGAGGGAGCCGGTGCGGCCCTTCCGCGACCACCGGGACCACCTCATGGAGCTCGCGAGGCTCACGGGCACGGCGGAGGCCATTGCCGTGGCCGACCTGAAGCGGCTCGCCAAGGCCGGGCTCGTGACGAGAGAACGGGACATCGTCC
>JAKLKS010000031.1:2469-7836 GCA_023150535.1 Planctomycetota bacterium | reverse complement strand
GGCGCCACCCCTACGAGAGCCTCGACCGGCTGGCGGCCCGGATCCGGGAGACCGAGGAGCGGATCCAGAAGCGCCTCGAGGCGACCGAGGCGAGCGCGGGGTTCCCCATCCTCCGGCTCGCCCGCCAGCACGGCCTCGGGCACGACGAGATGGCCGCGCTGGCCATCCTCCTGTTCCAGGAGGTCTACACCGGTTCCTCCTACCTGCCGGTGGTGGACATCGTGAAGGCGCTGGCCTCCCTCGAGGAGGAGCTCATCGAGAAGCGCGCGCTCTTCCGCAAGGAGGGGGCGCTCGTGCGCAGCGGGCTCGTCGTCGTGGAAGAGGAGCCGCTGGAGCGGGAGTTCTCCGCCGAGGCCTACCTCCCCTCCTGGGTGGTGGACGAGCTGCTGGGCTCCTCCGGGAAGCCCGGCATCACCTCCCAGGCCCGGCGCGACTTCGCCTCCTACCGCGCCGAGCTCAAGGACAGCGGCCAGTTCTTCCGCGACATGGGCGAGCCCGAGGGCGAGGAGCGGGGGAAGCGGGGCCGCAGCGGCCGCCGCCGCGGCCGCGGGCGCTGAGGCGGGGCGGGACGGGTCCGGCCCCCTACTCGAAGAACCGCGCGTGGAGGGTCTTCACGGCGCGGGCGACGGACCGCTCCGGGACGAGGATCGACACGTTCACGTTGCTCGCCGCGAAGGAGACCATGCGGGGCCGGATGCGGGCCTCGCGGAGGGTCTCGAAGACCGAGGCCAGCGTCCCCCCGGTGGCCCGGATCCCCTCGCCGACGAGGCAGACGATGGCGTGGTTCTTCTCCACCTCGACCTCGGCGATCTCCCGCAGCTCCGCCAGGGCCGGCTCCAGGTCCCTGCGTGTGTCGGTGGTGAGGGAGACCGTCACCTCCGAGGTCGCCACCATGTCGATGACCACCTCGTGCCGCCCGAGGACCTCGAAGATCCTCGCCATGAACCCGGTCTGCATGAGCATCCGGGTGGAGGTCACGGTGATGAGGGAGAGCCGCGAGCGGCAGGCGATCGACTTGACGCCCCCCCGGGCCGGCGGCGCCTTCGCGAGGATGACCGTCCCGGGGTGCTCCGGCCGGTAGGTGTTGAGCACCCGCACGGGGATCTGCGCCACGATCGCGGGGATCATCGTCGAGGGGTGGACCACCTTCGCCCCGTAGTAGGCCAGCTCGCTCGCCTCGGCGAAGGAGAGGACCTCCAGCGAGCGCGCCTTCGGGCAGAGCTTGGGGTCGGCCGACATGACCCCGTCCACGTCCGTCCAGATCTGGATCTCCTCCGCGCCGACCGCCCGGCCGACGATGGAGGCCGAGTAGTCCGATCCCCCCCGGCCGAGCGTGGTGATGTTCCCCCGGCGATCGCGGCCGATGAACCCGGTGACCACGGGGATCCCCTCGACCTTCGCCAGGTTCCGCCCGAGGCCCTCGTAGCAGGACTCCAGGGGGTTCGCCGACCCGAAGCGGTCGTCGGTGACGAGGCCGATGTCATAGGCGTTGCAGGCCCGGGCCTCGAGGCCCTCGGCGCGGAAGGCGGCGGCCACCACCTTCGAGGAGAGCCGCTCGCCGAAGGACATGATGCAGTCGAGCGACCGGGGGGTGAGCTCCCCGACGAGGGTGATCCCCTTCAGCAGGGAGCGGAGGTCGTCCACCTCCTCGGCGACGAGGTCGGGGGGGAGGCCGAGGTCCTCGAGCACCGCCCGGTGGCGGTCCCGGATCTCCTGCACGCCGGTCGCCCCCTTGAGCGCCCGGTGGGCGAGGTCGATGAGCAGGTTCGTGACGCCGGCGAGGGCGGAGACCACGACGACGGGACGGCGGTCCAGGCGCTCGCGGGCGAGGCGCACCACGGTGCGGATGCGCGGGGCGTCCGCGACGCTGGTGCCGCCGAACTTCATGACGATCATGGCAGGGGGGGCCCCGGGGACGTGGAATCCGGCCATCCGAACGCCGCCGGGGGGCGGGGCAAAGCATTTTCGGCGGCCGGGGCGGACCCCTAGGATGGGAGGCCCGGCGCGGGGGCCCCCCGCCCCCGGCCGGACCCCGGAGGAGCGCATGGAAGGACCCCGCCGCGAGGACCTCATCCACGACTGGAACGGCGCCGCCCCCGGCCCGCGCCCCCCCCGCCAGCTGGAGTTCGACGACGAGACCCTGCGCGACGGGCTCCAGTCCCCCTCCGTGTTCAGCCCCTCCATCGAGCAGAAGATCGAGATCCTCCACGAGATCGCCGCCCTCGGGATCGACTCGGCCAACCTCGGCCTCCCCGGCGCCGGCCCCCACGCCGTCCGCGACGTCACCGCGCTCGCGAAGGAGATCGCCGCCGGGCGCGTGAAGGTCGACGCCAACTGCGCCGCCCGGACCCTCGAGGCGGACATCGCCCCCATCGCCGACATCTCGCAGAAGACCGGCGTGGACATCGAGACCGCCATCTTCCTCGGCTGCTCCCCCATCCGGCAGCTGGTCGAGGACTGGGACCTCGCCCGGCTCCGCCGCCTCACCGTGGACGCCTGCGAGTTCTGCAACCGCCACGGCCTGCGGATCATGTACGTCACCGAGGACACCACGCGCACCCCCCCCCACGTGGTGAAGGAGCTCTACACCGCGGCCATCGAGCACGGGGCTCAGCGCATCGTCATCTGCGACACCGTGGGCCACGCCGACCCCCGCGGGGCCTGGAACCTGGTCCGGTTCGTGAGGGAGGAGGTCGTGAAGGACCACCCCGTGAAGGTGGACTGGCACGGCCACCGCGACCGGGGGCTCGACCTCTGGAACGCCCTGACCGCCTTCGAGGCGGGCGCCGACCGCATCCACGGGGCCGGCATCGGCATCGGCGAGCGGGCCGGCAACGCCCCCATGGAGCACCTGCTCGTCAACGCGAAGCTCATGGGCTACATCGACAACGACCTGCGCACCCTCCCCCGGTACTGCCGCAAGGTCTCGGAGTACGTGAAGGTCCCGATCCCGAGCAACTACCCCGTGGTCGGAAAGGACGCCTTCGAGACCGCCACCGGGGTCCACGCCGCCGCCGTCGTGAAGGCCCTGCGGACCGGCGACAGCTTCCTCGCCAACCGCATCTACTCCGGCGTGCCCGCCGACGAGTTCGGGCTCGAGCAGGTGATCCGGGTCGGCCCCATGGGGGGGAAGTCCAACGCCCGGTACTGGCTGGAGCGCCGGGGGCTTCCCGTGGACGACGCCACGGTCCAGAGGCTCTTCGACGCCGGGAAGAGGAGCGACCACGTCCTCTCGGACGAGGAGGCCCGGGCGGCCGTGGGGGCCCGGGGGACCTAGGCGGAAGGCGCTCCGCCCGGGGCCGCCGTCCCCGAGGCCGCCCCCTCCGCCGGGGGGGCCTCCTGCCCCGGGTGCGCGGCGGCCCAGATCCGGCTCCGGACGCAGGTGGGGCACTTGTGGAAGTTCTCGTCCTGCCGCCGGACGCAGATGTCCCGGGAGATGAGGTGGGAGATGAGGGCCGGCTCCGGGGTCGCGCGGGTCGGGCAGAGGATGTAGTACTCTTCCATGGAGCCCCGATCCTAACCGGCCGGGGCGACCCTCTTCAACACCGCGGGCCCCCGCCGGAGGCCCCCCGGAGGGCCGCCAGGGACTCCCCCAGGGCCTCCACCGCCCGGTGGGAATCCCGGGAGAGTTCGACCCCGACGAGGCCGTCATAACCCGTTGATTCCAATGCCCTTAGGAATGAAGGAAGGTCCAGGTCTCCCCGGCCGAAGGGGAGGTGCTCGTGGACCCCGCGCTTCATGTCCTCGACCTGGACGTTGACCAGGTCGCGCCCCTCCGCCGTGACCGCCGCCGCCGGATCCCCGCCGGGCTCGCAGAGGACGTGGCCGGCGTCCAGCGTGAGCCCCAGGGCGGGGTGGGGGAACCGCTCCCGGAGCGCCCTCCAGCCCGCCAGATCCCCGATGAACATCCCCGGTTCCGGCTCGAACCCGACCCGGACCCCGGCCCGCTCCGCCCGGTCGCAGACCGGTTCCAGGCCGGCGAGGAGCCTCCGCCAGCACTCCGCGGGGGGGGTCCCGGGGTCCGCCGCCCCCGACCAGGTGGACACCACCGGGGCGCCGAGGCCGGCGGCGACGTCCACCGCCCGCAGCAGGAAGTCCCGCCGCGCCTCCGCCCCCCCGCCCGACAGGAGGGTCGGGCGGTGCTTGCGGGCCGGGTCGAGGAGGAACCGGGCCCCGGTCTCCACCACGCAGGCGAGGCCGCGGCGCTCCAGGTGGGCCCGGACCCGGGCCACGTCCGCGGCGGTGGACCGGAAGGGGTCGAGGTGCTGGACGTCCAGGGTCAGGCCGACCCCGTCGTAGCCCGCGTCCGCGAGGAGGTCGAGGGCGTCCTCCAGGCGGTGGTGGGCCATGCCGTTGGTGTTGTAGGCGAAGCGCAGCCGCCCGCCCCCCGTCACGGCCCCGCCTCCGTCACCGGCGCGCCCCCGCGGGGACCGGCAGGGCGGCGAGCGCCCGCGGCACGACGAGGAGGCGCTTCGCCCCCGCCGCCGCCGCCGCGGACAGCGCCTCCTCCACGGTCGCGGCCGAGCCGAAGCCCATGGCGTGGAGGTCGGCCGCCGGGATCGAGGAGCCCACCACGACGATGCGCCGCGTCGCCATGACGCGCGCCGTGATCCAGGCCCGCTGCTCCCCCGCCGCGAAGGGGCGGTCCCTCTCCGACAGCAGCGCCCCGGGCCCGGCGCGGAGGGCCTCGGCGAAGCGCCTCTCGCCGACGCCGGCGCCGACCCCCTCCGGGCAGGGGACGGGGAGGAGGATCGTGCCCCCCGCCCGCACCGCCTCCAGCGGCCCGAAGACGAGGTTCGTCGCCGCCCGCGTCGCCTGGTAGAGGCTGGCGTCCTTCGGAGCACCGACGCCGGCGACCGCGACGTCCGCCGCCGCCTTCACGGGGAGCGCGAAGGCGTCCCGCGCCCTCGCGGAGAGGAGCCGGTGGGTCACGCCCGGGTCCCCCGCCCCCGCGGCGACGGCGCCTCCCCCCGGTCCGAGGACGAAGTTGAGCGCGAACTTCACGCCGGCCCGGCGGGCGTTCTCCTTGACCGCGTCGGCGAAGGGGTTCCCGTCGGTGACCCCGGGGCGGCAGCGCGGGTGGGCGAGGAGGCGCGGGGAGTGGGTGAAGGAGATGGTCTCCTCCCCCGCGCAGCCGATGCCCACGGTCTTCCAGCCGCCGGAGAAGCCGGCGTACTGGTGGGGCTCGACGACGCCGAGGGAGAGGACGAAGGCGGAGGCGGCCACCCGCTCGGCGACGCGGAGGGGGAGCCCGCCCGGGCCCGTGCCGAGGTCGCGGATGCCGGTGCGGGGGTCGTGGTCGGCGAAGACCGCGCCCCGGGCCGCCGCCTCGCCGTGGAGGGCCGCGCGCTCCGCCTCCGTGGTCCC
>JAKLKS010000031.1:0-2459 GCA_023150535.1 Planctomycetota bacterium | reverse complement strand
GAGCCTCCCCGAGGCGAGGCCCCTCGGGGCGTCGGGCACGGCGACGAGCGCGTCGGCGGCGCCGCGGGCCTTGACCTCCAGCGCGGGGCAGCCGGCGGGGGCGGCGAGGGCCTTCCGCGCCGCGGCGACGAGGTCCTCCTCGGGGAGGGAGGGGGTCGCGGGGATCTCGACCTCGTACCCCTTCGGCACCTCGAAGGCGAGGGTCCGGGAACCGAAGGGGACCTCGACCTTCACCGGGCTGTTCCTGTCCTCATGGGCGGCCTACTTGTGGACCTTGCCGATCTTCTGGGCCAGGTCCTTCGTCCACTGGGCGAGGCGGTTGTTGAAGGACTGCATGTGGGCGTCCTGCCGCTCCTGGGGGAACTGGTCGTAGTCCTCCATGGCCTCGCTCACGATCTGGATGGCGGTGTGGGCGGCGTCCTTCGCCTTGAGCCAGACCCTGTTCCGCTCCTCCTCGTCTCGAGCTTCCAGCCCTGGTCGGCGAACACGTAGAACCTCTTCATGTGGGGCTCGGCCTGCTTGTAGAGGCCCTCGACGTAGGCCCGCTCCTTGTCGGTGAGGGGAGGGGGAGGGGCCTTGGGGGGGGCCTTCGGGGGCGCCGCCTTCTCCGGGGGCGCCTCGGGGGCGAGGGCCGCCGGCTCCTCCCGGGGAGGGGCCTTCTTCTCCCCGCCGCCGAGGAGGAGGGCGGCGACGACCGCCCCCACGACGACGAGGGCGCCGACCGCGAGGAGGGCCGGGGGCGGGCCCGAGGGCCGGCGGACCGGGGCCCGCCCGCGGCGGGTGGGGGGCTCCTCCTCGGCGGCTACGCGGCGGGAGCGGGACGACGGTCGGGCCATGGTGCCTCCGATGGCGGGACGCCGGGGGGTGTACAGGGGGGGGATTGTACCCCTGCCGCGACGGGGTGGACCGAATGGCGGGGGGGCGTTCCCGGCCGCGCCACCGCCTCCCCGCTCCCCGGGACGGCCCCCGTCACCTGCCCGGGGGGATCTCCTTCAGCGCCGGCACGTCCCACAGGACCAGCCGTCCGCTCTCCTCGACGGCCGTCGCGGCCGCGAGCCTCTTCCCGTCGTGGGACAGGGCGAAGGCCCCGCGCCTGTCCGTCCTGAGGGTCCCGATGGCGGCGGCCTTCGCGACGTCCCAGCACGCGTAGCCCTGGTCGGTCCGCACGGCCGCCACGGAACCGTCCCCCGACAGGACCGCGGGGAATGGCCACAGGCCGTGACCGTCCGAGGGCCGGATCTCCGCCACGCGGGCCGACGCGGCCTCCCCGCCCTTCTCCAGGTCCCAGACCTTCACGGTGCCGTCGTCCGCGACGGTCACGAGGCGCCTCGCGTCGGGGGTGAAGGCGAGGTCGCAGATCCCCGCGCCGCGCCCCTCGAGGCGCGCCAGGATCCTCCTCTCCTTCAGGTTCCAGAGGAAGGCCGACCCCTTCCCGGTGCCCACGGCGAGCAGCGGCTCCTTCCCCGGGGAGAACCGGCAGGACCACATCTCCTCGTCGTGGCCCGGGAGCACGATGTCGGCGGGCAGCGGCCTGGGCCGCATCTTCCGGATGCCCTTGAGGCGCTCCTTCTCGCTCATGCCCGCGAGGTCCCAGACCGAGACGGTGCGGTCGGAGAGGCCTCCCCAGGCGAAGAGCCCGCCGTCGTCCGAGAGCGAGCAGCGCACGATGTAGTGGCCGCCCTCGTAGGGGATGCGGATCTTCTGGACCTGCTCCTCCTTCGCGATGTCCCAGGCCTCGACGTGGTCCTCGCCGCCGATGGACACGGACCAGAGGATCTTCCCGTCCGCCGAGAAGCCGACGTCGTTGACGTGGTGGGCCGGCTCGAAGCGCGCCGTCACGGCGCCCGTCGCGGCGTCCCAGACGCGCAGCCAGGGCCTCGGCTTCCCGACGGGGCATCCTCCCGCCAGGCGGGAGCCGTCCCGGGAGAAGGCGACGGCCATCAGGGCGTTCTCGAACGCGAAGGGCTGCTTCCCGTCCCCGGCGGGGGCCGCGGGCGCGGCGGCGGGGAGCGTCGCGAGGAGCGGCAGGAGGAGGGCGCGTCGCAGCGGGGATCCGACGGGCACGGGTCGACCCTCTTCGCCGGGACCGGGACCTCCCGGGGATTCTACCAGCGCACGCCGCGGGGATCCCCGCGGGCGGGCTCTCCCCCGGCGGCCCCGCGGCCCCGCGGCCCCGCGCCCGGGCCCGTCCCGGAGGCATCCCTTTGACTCCTCCTCCCCCCTTCCCGTACCTTGGACGGGTGCCGGAGAGGGGAGGAGCCCGCATCATGATCGCCCGATGCCCGAGCTGCGGGACAGGTCTCGACATCACCGGGATCCCCCCGGGGAACGCGGTCGCCTGCGGCGCCTGCGGGAAGCCCTTCTGGATCGCGGCGGGGGTGGCGCCGGCCGCCGCGCCGCCGGTCGTGCCCCCGACCGTTCCGCCCCAGGGCCGGGGACCGGCGCCCGCTTCCCGCCCC
>JAKLKS010000319.1 GCA_023150535.1 Planctomycetota bacterium | reverse complement strand
ACCCCTGACAGGGCTTTACAACCCGAAGGCCTTCATCCCACACGCGGCGTCGCTCCGTCAGGCTTGCGCCCATTGCGGAAGATTCGCGACTGCAGCCTCCCGTAGGAGTCTGGGCAGTGTCTCAGTCCCAGTGTGACCGGCCAACCTCTCAGTCCGGCTACCCGTCTTCGGCTTGGTGGGCCATTACCCCGCCAACTACCTGATAGGTCATCGACTCCTCCCGGGGTGGAAGGCCCGAAGGTCCCCACCTTTACCCTTGGCGAGATGCCCCGCCAGGGGTCCATCCGGTATTAGCGGCCGTTTCCAGCCGTTGTCCCGGTCCCCAGGGTAGATTGTCGATAAATTCCTCACCCTTTCGCCGCTTTACTCCCGGAGTTGCCCCCGGTTTCTCGCTCGACTTGCATGCCTAAGCCACGCCGCCAGCGTTCGCTCTGAGCCAGGATCAAACCCTTCATGGATTTGTCCTGTAATCAGGTCCCGTCCGGAGCGGTCTGGCCGCCCCTCGCGGAACCCGGAGTTTTTCCGTATGACGGACCCCGTTCCGCCTCCCCCGGAGGGGCTGCGGGCGGACCCCCCTCCTCGCGGAGGGCGGCCCCGGGATCCCGTCCTGTGCGGACCCCGAAGGGTCCGGCACCTGCTTCACGGGCTCACGAGCTCCTCGTTTTCAAAGACCTGTCAGCGGCCCTGCCCCGCTCTCGACGGTCGGTTCGGGCCGGCCTCGACGGCGCGCGGCGTCCTCTGTCAGCACTCCACCCCTCGGGTGCGCCAGGGGGGGGACCTTCAAAGAACCTCGCTCGCCCTCGCAGGCAAGACGGGTAAAGTACCCAGGCCTCGAGAAGACTACAACTTTTTTTTTACCACACTTCCCGGAGGGCCGCCATGAGCCCTGTCCAGCCCCCCCTCTCCCGGGAGGAGGCCCGCCTCGCGGACGACCGCGCTTGCCGCCTCCTGGGCCTGCCCACCCTCCTGCTCATGGAGAACGCGGGCCGCGGACTCGCCATCGTAACAGAAGGCGAGACAAGACGTTACAACTGCCGCGGGGTGGTCGTCGTGGCGGGGAGGGGGAACAACGGGGGGGACGGCCTGGTGGCCGCCCGCCACCTCCGGAGAAGGGGGGTCCCCGTCCGGGTCCTCCTCGTCTCCCCCGCCGACGGTTTCCCCCCCGCCTCCGATCCGGGCATCCACCTGCGCGCGGTGCGGGCCCTCGGGATCCCCCTGCTGGAGGCTCCGGACGGGGAGGCCCTCGAGGGGGCCGCCCGCACCCTGGCCCCGGGGTGGCTCCTCCTGGACGCGGTCCTCGGGACGGGGCTCGAGGGCCCCGTGCGGGGCCACCTGGTGCGGGTCCTCGAGTGGATGGGCGGCTCGGGCCGCCCCGTGGTGGCCGCGGACCTGCCCTCCGGCCTCGACGCGGACACCGGGGAGCCCCTCGGCCCCGTGCCCCGGTGCGTGGCCACCGCGACCTTCCTGGCCCCCAAGGCGGGCCTCCTGCGCGGGCGCGGCCCGGAACTGTCCGGCAGGGTCACGGTGTGCGACATCGGCGTCCCCGCGGAGGCCCTGGTCCCCCCGGTCGCCTGAGTTGGGAGCCGGCCCCCTCCGGCGCCGGCGGGGTGCGCCCTACCGGGCCCGGATCTCCACCAGCGTGCCGGGGACGGTCCAGGTGAAGAGCGCCTCCACGTCGCCGTTGGCCAGGCGCACGCAGCCCTGGGACAGGTCCTTGCCGATGCTCGAGGGATCGGAGGTCCCGTGGATGCCGAAGCCCTGAGCGTCGGGGGTGTCCTTGAAGCCCATCCAGCGGGTTCCCAGGGGGTTGTCGGGATGCCCGAAGGGGACCCGCTTGCCGCCCGGGGGCCAGTAGTCCGGCCGGGGCATGAGCTCCTCGATCTCGAAGACGCCCTCCGGGGTGCGGCCGTTCATCCCCAGCCCCACGGGGAAGGTCCGGACGGGCACCTCGCCGAGCAGGACCCACAGGTCGTGATGCCCCTTCCGCACCAGCAGGCGCACGGGCTCCTCGGGCACCAGGATGGGGGCGACCCGCAGCCGGTCGGGCGCCGAAATGCCGTTGATCCACAGGACGAGGCCGTGGCCGGCCCGCACGCGCCCCTTCCACTCCCGGCGCATGAGGCGGTCCAGCGTGTCCCCCGGCCGCACCTGGTGGCGGAAGAGCACGCCGGGCACCTCCCTGCCTCCGAAGAGGACCTCCCGGTTGAGGGCGTCGAGGCGCTCGCGGACCTCGGAGAGGGGAAGGGCGTCCTCGACGGCCAGGCGCGCGAGGAGGCGGCGGGCCTCGTCGGCCCGGGCGGTCCGGTCGGCGGGGCCGCCGCCGGCGGAGGCGGCCAGGGCCAGGGCCGCGTCCCTCGCCGCGGGGGCGAGGCCGGGCTCCCGGAGGCGCGCCGGGGGCAGGGCGCGCGCCAGGGCGACGGCGTCCCGCTCCCGTCCCCCCTGGAGGAGGCCGCGGATCTCGGCGGCCCCGGGTCCCGCCGCGGGAGAGGGCGAGGCGGAGGGGCCCCGGGGACCGCCCGAGGGGGCGGGGTTCCCGGCCACCCCCGTCTCCGCGAGGGCCGAGGCTCCCGGCCGCCCGGCTTCCAGGGGGAGCCCTCCGGCCCCCGCCCCCGCGGCGGCGCCCTCCCCCCCGCCGGGGCCTGCGCCCCCGAGCAGGGCGTAGGCGCCCCAGCCGAGGAGCCCGAGGCAGAGGATCGCGGCGAGGGTGCGTCCCATGGTCCTACCTCCGTGGAGGGGCGGCGGGGAGTGGAGGCGCCTACCCCACTTATCGGGCGGAGCCGCCGGGACCCTGAGGCTCGCGGTCCGGGAATCGAGAGGGGCCGCGCCCGCGGGCGCGACCCCCCCCACCTCCGCCGTCATGCCGTTGGCCGATGGTCCGCGAACCCTTGCTCAAGGGGGGCGCCGCCGGGGGCGGTCCGGAAGTCCCTGCAACAGGGCCTTTCCTCGCCGCCGACCAGCGCGGCACCCGGTCTTCGCTTATCGGTTCGGGAGACTCTTTGGGCCTGACGAACAGGGCAGAGGCGCTGCGGAGGGGAGCCTAGCACGGCCCCCCGCCGGGGTCAACCGGGGCCGCGCCCCCCCGGGCGGGAGGCCGCCGCGGGGCCGCGGAGGCGCCCTCCGAGCCCCCCCTCCAGGGAGGCCACGACCGCCGCCACGGCGGCCTCCACCTCCTCGCCCCGGAGGGTCCGGTCCGGGTCCCCGAGGACGAGCCGGAAGGCGAGGCTCCGGGAACCCGCGGGGACGCCCTTCCCCCGGTAGTCGTCGAAGAGGACCACCTCGCGGAGGATCCTCCCCGCGGCCGCGCGGGTCCGCGCCTCCACCTCCGCCCAGGGGACGGACAGGGGGAAGAGGAGGGCGAGGTCGCGGGACGCCTGCGGATGGGTCGGGGGCGGGACCACCGCGGTCTCGACGGCGGCCGCCGCGGCGAGGAGGTCGTAGTCCAGCTCGAAGGCGGCCGCGCGGAGCCCCTCGCGGTGGACGCCGAGACCCTCGAGGTCGGCCGCCCGGATCTCCCCGGCGAACCCCGCGGTGCGGTCCCCGAGGAGGAAGCGGGCCGTGCGGGAGGGATCGAGCGGGCTCACGGCGGCCCCCGGCGGGGCCCCCTGCACGACGATCCTCCCGGAGAGCCCCAGGGCCTCCGCCGCGGCATCCACCGCGCCCCGGGCGTCGGCGTAGTCCCCCTCCACCACGCCGGAGAGGAGGAGGCGCTCCTCCGGACGGGCCCGCCCCGGCGAGGGGAGGAAGGCGGGGCCCAGTTCGAAGAGCCGCACGCCGGGGACTCCGCGGGCGCGGTTGCGCTCCAGGCAGCGCAGCAGGGGGCCGAGGAGGGAGCGCCGGAGCAGGGGCTCCTCGGACCGGGTGGGGTTGTCCACGCGGAGCGCGGGGAGGGCCGTCCAGGGGGAGGCGTCGTCGAGGGGGCCGGGCGCCG
>JAKLKS010000318.1 GCA_023150535.1 Planctomycetota bacterium | reverse complement strand
GGAGGCGCGGAACCGCAGGGGCGAGCGGCCGTGCGAGGGCGGAGAGGCATCACCCACACGAAACAGCGAAGAGCCGGGGGGAGCGGCGCCCGTCCCCCCTCGTTTGACTTGCGGCCGCCTCCGCATAGGATGGTCCCGCGGGGGGAATCACCGCAGGCGGCGATCCACGCGACGATCCGCACAGGAACGGAAGGGAGTGTCTCCATGGGCCTCGGACCTCGTCGCATCCCCGCCTCGATCGCGCTCGCCGCGGGGGTGCTCCTCCTCGCGCCCGCCCTCCCCGCCGCCAACCGGGGCGTCCCCCTCGCCTCCGGCGACAGGGCCACGGCCTCCGTCGACGCCCCCGGGGACGAGGACTCCTTCCTCGTCTCGCTGGCGAAGGGCGGCGGGCTCTCCGCGAAGCTGAAGGCCGCCCAGGGGTCCCCGCTCCTGCCCTCCATCGGCCTCCTCCGCCCCGACGGGAGCGCCATCCCCCTCGACGGGCTCGTCAAGGGCCTCGGCAAGCCGTCCCTCTCCACGAAGCCGGTCCTGGCCGGGGTCGACGGGGAGTTCGCCGTGGTCGTCTCCGGTTCCGGGGGCACGACGGGCGCCTACGAGCTCACCGTCAAGGCCACGGCGCCCAAGGGCACGATCAAGGGGAGGGTCGTCCCCGCCTCGGGCACCCTGGACTTCCCCTTCGGCGGGACCGACGGGGCCGTCGTCTCCGTCCAGCTGAAGGAGACGGCGGGCGGCCCCCTCTCGTCGGTGGTGCTCGTGGAGCCCGACGGGTCCACCCTGCCCCTGACCCTCGTCCGCAAGAAGACCACCCTCAAGGGGAGCGGCATCGTCCTCGGCGGCGGGGTCGGCCTCTACGCCGTCCGCGCGGCGGCCGCCGGGGGCGGGTCCGTCACGGTGGACGCGAAGATCAAGGTGAAGGTCGGCAAGGACGCCCTGCGCACGGTGGCGCTGGGGGCCGAGCCCATCCCCTCGGGCTTCGCCCCGGGAACCGGGATCGACGGCGACGCGGTGGCCGTCGCCGGGACCGGGTTCGTCGAGGGGGCGCGCGTCTTCTTCGGCGAGGTCGAGGCGACGGGGGTCGTCGTGGACTCCGCCACCTCCCTCTCCTGCACGGCCCCGAGGAGCGCGGGCTCGGACGCGGGGGCGGCCGTGGAGGTCGTCGTCCTCAACCCCGACGGCCAGGCGGGCGCGGCCCCGGGGACCTTCCAGTTCCTCGGCATCCCCTCCCTCGCCTCCGCCTCCCCCGCCTTCCAGCCCCTCGGGGGCGGGAGCACCATCACCGTCTCCGGGGCCCGGTTCCGTTCCGGCTTCTCCCTCACCCTGGGCGGGACCCCCGTCCCCTCCGCCCTCCTCGTGAACTCCGGCTCCATCACCTTCACCGCCCCGGCAAGGGCCGAGGGGATCGCCGCCATCGCGGTGACGGACGAGTTCGGGAGGACGGCGACCCTGCCGCTCGGCCTCCAGTACACGGGCGGGCCGACCCTCGCGGCGGCGACGCCGGATTCCGCCTCCTTCACGGGAGGGCGCGCCATCACCCTGACGGGAACGCGGTTCCGGGCCGCGACGCGGGTCTTCGTCGGCGGCGCCGAGGTGACCCCCGTGACCGTCCTCTCCTCCACCTCGCTGCGGTTCGCCATGCCCGCGGGCCCGGCCGGCACCCTCGACGTGCACCTCAGGGACGAGTTCAACCAGTCGGTGACGGTGGAGGACATGCTCGCCCGCCGCGGCCCCTTCGCGCGGAAGGCCTCCGCCGTCCCCGCGGGTCCCTCCAACTCGGAGATCTTCGGCACCTCCGGGGCCCTCGGCGACCTCGACGGGGACGGGGCGCCGGACCTCGTCCTCGCCACCGCCTACCCTCCCTACGATTCGACGACCTATTCCTCCCTGCCGGGCTCCCGGATCCTCGTGAACGACGGCTCCGGCTCCTTCTCCGACGGGACGGCGGACCGCCACGGCTCCTTCTCCTACCAGGGGGACTACGGCCAGGCGTCGACGGTGGCGCTGGGGGACCTCGACGGCGACGACCGGGTCGAGGCGATCCTCACGCTCGACTACCCCCTCGCCTACCCGGGCTACTGGTTCACGGTGGGTTCGACGAAGTACGCCTACTACATCCTCGGCCCCGGGGGCGGCTACTACGCCGACTACTTCACCTACGGCGCCTCGCGCCTCCTCTCGAACGACGGCTCGGGCTACCTGACCAACGACTCCGCCACCCGGCTGCCCGCCCTCCCCTCCTCCCCCGTCTTCGGGGCGGGGGAGAGGCTCCAGGGCGCGGACTCCGCCGTCGGAGACCTCGACGGGGACGGGGAGGCGGACCTGGTCCTCGCCGGGACGCCCATCGTCTACGGCACCATCTCCTACACGAAGGTGGGCTCCTACGGGACCTACCTCCGGCAGTCCTTCACCTACTCCGCCGGGACGCGGGTGCTCCTCAACTCCGGCGGGACCCTGGCCTACCCCTCGAACGCGATGCCCGCCCTCACCTACACCAAGGGTCCCAAGGGGACGGTCGTCCGCGAGGACTGGGGCGGGGACGCCGTCGCCCTCGGGGACCTCGACGGGGACGGCGACGAGGACCTGCTGGTGGCGAGGGCGCGCCCGGGCTACTACTACAAGTTCAACGCCGGGGCGGGCTACTACTACACCTACTTCGACTTCGCCACCCGCCTCCTGCGGAACGGGGGCTCGGGGACCTTCACGAACTCCTCCTCCACCATGCCCGCGTCCTACGCCCTCACCCACCCCTCCTCCTTCGACTACGGGCAGGCGGACTGCCTCGCCCTGGGCGACCTCGACGGGGACGGGGACCTCGACGCGGTGCTCGGGCGGAACCAGGCCTACTACTGGTACGACAAGGCGACTTCGGCCTACCGGCTGGACACCGCCATCCGCATCCTGCGGAACAACGGGGCCGGCACCTTCACCGACGCGACCTCCTCCTTCCTGGCCGACTCCTCCTGGAGGACCGGCTCCTCCTCGACGATCCTCTCGGCGGCCTCGGTGCGCATCGGGGACCTCGACGGGGATTCCAGCATGGACCTCGTGGTGGCGGGGCCCATCTACAGCGTCTACGACAACGCCGGGAGCGGCTACGGGTACTTCGGCATCGTGCCCGCGGGGTTCCGGACCGGGACCCGCATCCTGCTGAACGACGGGTCGGGCAGCCTCGTCGACGTCACCTCCTCCTGGATGCCGGCGGCGGTGAACGGGGACCACCACCAGGCGGACGAGGCCCTGCTCGGGGACCTCGACGGGGACGGCGACCTCGACCTCGTGCTGGCGTCGGGGTACTACCCGGACGCCTACGGGGTGACGACGGGGCACAACCGCCCGGTGAGGGTGTTCGAGAACAAGTAGGGGCGGGCGGCGGGGCCCGGCCGCCTACACCTCCCGGCGCCCCCGCGGCTTCGGCCTCCGGGGGGGGAGCCCGAGGCGCTCCCGCACCTTCGCCTGGTAGGTGTCCACGGTGTCCTCCTCCCCGCGGGGGAGGTCGAGGATCTCCCCGAGCTCCCGGAGGAGCTCCGGGTCCTCCTGGAAGGGCCACTGCCGGCGGCGGACCTGCTCCACGAAGATCTCCAGGAAGATCTTCTTCGCCAGCCGCCGCACCACGAAGTAGAGCGCCGCGGCGATGGCGCCGATGGCGAGCAGCGCCACGGCGATCCAGAAGAGGAGCCCCTTCGCCTCGCCGGAGGCGGCGCGGTTCACCTCGCCCGCCATCTGGAACCCCGCGCCCACGGAGAGGAAGAGGAACCCGAGGATCGCCTCGATGCGCCCCGCGAGGTACTGCCGGAAGGTCCGGTAGCGCTCCAGCGGCACGCCGATCAGCTCCCGCATGAAGAAGCGCGGGGCCTTCCAGATCACGCTCTTGGCCCGGAAGAAGGCCCCGAGGATCTGGAGGCAGAGCCCGACGATGGCGAGGAGGTGGGGAGTCACGGGGCGTCAAGGGTAACCCGGTCGGG
>JAKLKS010000317.1 GCA_023150535.1 Planctomycetota bacterium | reverse complement strand
GAGGGCCCCCGGTCGAGGGCGGCCGCGATCCGGTCCGCGAATCCGGGCCCCGGGTCCGGGGCCGCCATGGAGGAGAGCGCCCGGTGCACCTCCTCCGCCGCCGCGGCCTCGGCCCTGCAGGAGCCGCAGGCGCGGAGGTGGGCCTCCAGCGCCTCCGCCTCCCCGGGGAGGAGGTCCCGGTCGAAGGCCTCGTCCCGCAGGGCGCGGGCCTCCGGGCAGGGGAGCGGGCCGGGCCTCACGGCCGCCCTCCCCCGGCCCCCTCGCCCTCCCGGGAGAGGGCCTCGCGCAGCGCCGCCCTCGCCCGGAAGAGCCGGGTCTTCACCGTGTTCACGGGGAGGTCGAGGGAGGCGCCGATCTCCTCCACCGACAGCCCCTCCGTGTAGCGCAGCGCCACCACCGCCCGCCAGCCCTCGGGGAGGTCGACGAGGCACCGCCGCAGGCGCTCCGCGTCCTCGGCCGCCGCCGCCGCCGCGGCCGGGTCCGGGGAGCGGGGGTCCGCGACGGGGAGCGGCTCCCCCGAGGCCCCCTCCAGGGAGAGCGCCCGGGGCGGCCGGGCCCGCAGGCGGTTGAGCACGCAGTTCGCCGTCACCCGCCGCATCCAGGGGGCGAAGGGCCGCGAGGGGTCGTAGCGCCGCAGGGCCTGGTAGAGGTGGAGGAAGACCTCCTGGGAGAGGTCCTCCGCCAGGGCCGCGTCCCCGCACATGCGCCAGCAGAAGCCCGCCACCCGCCCCCGCCAGGCGTCCACGAGGGCCCGGAAGGCGGGGCCGTCGCCGGCCGCCGCCCGCGCCGCCGTGCCCGCGTCGGGATCCGCGCTCTCCACGATCCGCATGGTTGTACCACCGGATACACCTCCCCCGTGCCGCGGGTTCCCGGCGGATCGGGGGTTCCCGGGCGTCGGGGGCGTATCATCCTCCCGCCGGGAACGAGGGAGAGCCCATGAACGGAGCGCCGGTCCCGCCCACGGAGGATCGCAACCCGCGGTCCGCGGGCCTCGACCGCCTCCCGGTCCGCCGGATCCTCGAGGTGATGAACGAGGAGGACCGAACCGTGGCGGCCGCCGTGGCGCGGGCCCTCCCCGCCATCGAGCGGACCGTGGACCTCGCCGTGGACTCCCTCGGGCGGGGCGGGCGGCTCTTCTACCTCGGCGCCGGCACCTCGGGGCGCCTCGCCGTCCTCGACGCGGCGGAGATCCCGCCCACCTTCGGCCTCCCCTCGGGGCTGGTGGTGGGGGTCATCGCGGGGGGGAAGGAGGCCCTCGTCGGGGCCGTCGAGGGGGCGGAGGACGACGCGCTGGAGGCCGTGGCCCGCATGCGGGACTTCTCCGTCGGCCCCTCGGACTGCGTGATCGGGGTCACCGCCTCCGGCACCACCCGCTTCGTGCTCGGGGGCCTCGGCGAGGCGCGGGAGCGGGGGGCCTCGGCGGTGCTCCTCACCTGCGGCCTGGCGCCGAGCCCCGGGATCTGGCACGCCCTCATCGCGCTGGAGACCGGACCCGAGGTCCTCGCCGGCTCCACCCGCCTCAAGGCGGGGACGGCGACGAAGATGGTCCTCAACATGATCTCCACGGCCGCCATGGTCCGCCTGGGGAAGGCCTACGACAACCTGATGGTGGACGTCCGCGCCTCCAACGCGAAGCTGGCCCTGCGGGCCCGCCGCATCGTGGAATCCATCGCCGGCGCGACCCCGGCGGCGGCCCGGGCCGCGCTGGAGGCCTGCGGCGGCGAGGCGAAGACCGCCGTGGTCCACCTGCGGCTCCGGCTCGACCCCGCCGCCGCCCGCGCCCTCCTCGAGTCCCGCGGGGGCCGGCTCCGGGACGCGCTGGAGAACCCCTAGGGGCGGAGGAGGGACCATGGCCGGCGGCGGCGGCGGGCGCGTCGTCGTCGGGCTCATGTCCGGGACGAGCATGGACGGCGTGGACGCGGCGGTCTGCCGCGTCCGGGGGAGCGGGGCCGGCGCCCGCCTCGATCTCCTGGGGTTCCTCGGCCGGCCCCACCCGCGCCGCCTCCGGGAGCGCCTCCGCGCCCTGGCCGAGGGGACGACCACGGCGCGGGAGGTCTGCGCCCTCCACCACGAGGTGGGGGAGGCCTTCGCCGCGGCGGCGGAGGCGGCCCTCGCCGCCGCGGGGGTCCGGGCCGACCTCGTCGGCTCCCACGGGCAGACCGCCTGGCACGAGCCGGGGAGGGGGCGCCGCCCGACGCGGACCCTCCAGGTGGGGGAGCCCTCCCTCCTCGCGGAGCGGCTCGGCTGCCCCGTGGTCTCCGACTTCCGCCCCCGGGACTGCGCCGCCGGAGGCCAGGGCGCCCCCCTCGTCCCCTACGCGGACTGGGTGATCTTCCGGGCGCCGGGCCGGGTGCGCGCCGTGCAGAATCTCGGGGGCATCGGGAACGCGACGGTGGTGACGGAGGACCTCGCGGGGGTCTTCGCCTTCGACACGGGACCCGCCAACCTCCCCCTCGACGAGGCGGTGCGGGCCCTCACCGGGGGGAGGCGGGCCCTCGACCGGGACGGACGGTTCGCCCGCCGGGGGAAGGTGGACCGCCCCCTCCTCGCCTCCCTCCTCCGCCACCCCTTCCTGCGCCGCCGGCCCCCGCGCTCCTCGGGGCGGGAGGAGTTCGGGGGCCGCTTCGTGGCGGAGGTCCGGCGCCGGCGACCCCGCCTCCCCCCCGAGGACCTCCTCGCCACCCTCACCGCCTTCTCCGCCGCCGCCACGGTGGACGCCTACCGCCGCTGGATCCTCCCCCGGACCCCCCTGGACGAGGTCCTCCTCTCCGGCGGCGGCGCCCGCAACCCCGTCCTCGTCTCCCTCCTCCGGCAGGGCCTCGCCCCGATCCCGGTCCGGACCACCGACGAGGCCGGGTTCCCCGGGGCGGCCCGCGAGGCCGCCGCCTTCGCCCTGCTGGCGTCGGAGGCCTTCGACGGGGTACCCTGCAGCGTCCCCGCCGCCACGGGGGCCCGCCACGCCGTCGTCCTCGGAAAGGTGACCCGCTGATGGATGCCCGGGAAGCGGCCCGCCTCGTCGTGATCCCCGTGCGGCTCCCCGGGGACTACGCACGCTTCGACGCCCTCCGGCGGGCCCTCGCCGAGGACGGGGTGGGGGGGCTCCTCCTCTTCGGGGGGGACACCGACCTCACCCCCCGGTTCCTGGACCGGCTCCGCGGCGCGGCCCCCGGCCCCCTCCTCGTGATGAGCGACGTCGAGCGGGGCGTCGGCCAGCAGATCGAGGGCTGCCTCCGCCACCCCCCGAACATGGCCCTCGGGGCGCTCCGGGACCCGAGCGCCGCCTACGCCCTGGGCGCGGCCACCGCCCTGGAGTGCCGCCGGATCGGCATCGACGCGGCCCTCGCCCCCGTGCTCGACCTCTACGACGAGCCGCGCAACCCCATCGTGGGGACCCGCTCCTTCGGCGAGGACCCGGAGCTCGCCTCCCTCCTCGGGGTGGCCTGGATCGAGGGCTGCCAGGAGGAGGGGGTGCTCGCCTGCGCCAAGCACTTCCCCGGCCACGGCCGCACCCTGGCCGACAGCCACGACGACCTCCCCCGGGTGGAGGCCCCCGCGAAGGAGCTGCGCACCCGCGACCTCGTCCCCTTCGCGCGGGCCGTCGCGGCGGGGGTCGGCTGCATGATGACCGCCCACGTGGCCTACCCGGCGCTCGACCCCGACGGGAGCCCGGGCACCCCGGCCACGCTCTCCCGCAGGGTCGTCCACGGGATCCTCCGGAAGGAGCTCGGCTACGACGGGCTCGTCCTCACGGACGCGCTGATCATGGAGGGGGTCCGCCGGGCCGGGGGTGAGGGGGCGGCGGCGAGGGCCTCCACCGCCGGCTGCGACATCCTCCTCTGCCCGACCGACCACCGGGAGATCGCCGCCGCGGTGGCGGAGGCCCTGGCGAAGGGGGCCCTGGAGCCGGCCGCCGTGGAGGGCGCCCTCCGGCGGCGGCGGGAGGCCCTGGAGTGGCTGGAGGCCCGCCC
>JAKLKS010000316.1 GCA_023150535.1 Planctomycetota bacterium | reverse complement strand
CCTCCGGGCCGAGGACCTCAAGCCCGAGGACCTCGCCACCGCCCACCGCGAGAAAAGGGAGAAGGAGGACGCCGCCAAGGCCGCCCGCCGCATCGAGGAGGCGGCCCGCGCCGTCGAGGAGGCGGCCGACCCGAAGGAGGCGGCGCTGCGCGCGCTGGCCGCCGAGATGCGCCGCGAGGCCGAGCGGCTCCAGCGCCAGGCCCCGCCCCCCGCGAAGGCCATGGCCGCCTTCCAGCGCATGGGGGAGATCGCCCGCGAGCGCCAGGAGATGCTGGCCGGCATGGACGCGAAGACGCTGGAGGAGTGGAAGGCCGCCGGGAAGCTGGCCGAGGCCGACCCCGACCTCCGGAAGCTGCTCGGATCCCTGCTGGCCGCCGACCTCAAGGACATGAGCGGCGACCTCGCCTCCCTCGACCGCGCCCTCAAGGGCCTCGAGGGGGCCGGCGAGTGGTCGGCGGAATCCCTCCAGGACCTCCTCGACCGCGTCGAGCAGCTCGCGGACGCGCTGGAGAAGGGGGAGGGGGCGCTCAAGGGCCGCGAGGGCCTCAAGGCGGGCCTCGGCGCGCTCGGCAACCCGGAGCTCCTCCGGAAGATCGCCGAGCGGCTCTCGAAGCTGATGAAGGTCCTGCAGGAGCAGGGCTGGGAGGGGTGCAAGGACGCCGCCGGGATGAAGGCGGGCGACATGGAGGACTTCGACCCCGGCGAGCCGCTCTCCTTCACCGACGAGGAGCTCGAGGCCATGCTCGACCGCCTCGAGGAGATGCTCAAGATGGCGGAGCTGGGGCAGCTCGCCTTCTGCCAGAACTGCGGCCTCACCGGGGGCACCTGAAAGTCGGGCGCGTCCCCGGGGGGGACCTGAGGAAGCGGCATGGGGCTCGGTCTGGGCCTCGGGATGGGGATGGGAATGGGGATGGGGCCGGGCCTCGGCATGGGCCCCCGCCCCCGCGCCCCCGACGACAAGGGCCTCGTGAAGGAGCGCACCCGCGGGAAGCTCGGCCCCTCGGGGGAGATCAACGAGGTGCAGACCTTCACCGGCCTCCCGCAGGAGGGGGAATCGAAGGTCGCCCTCCGGGAGATGGTCCAGTCGGCGACGCAGGAGGCCGAGGAGGCCCTCGGGCAGGAGGAGATCCCGCGCCGCCGCCGCGAGGCGGTGCAGAGGTACTTCGAGGACGTGAAGCCGAAGTAGGGCGGGGCGGGGCGGGGCGGGGCGGGCGGGCCGGGCGCGCGGGGCGCGCGGCCGGAGGGAACGGGCGGGGGCGGCCGCATGGGATCGGGCATCGAACTCGGCCGTCCCCTCTTCCTCCTGCTCCTCCTCCTCGCCCCCCTCTCCTGGTGGTGGTTCCGCAGGGCCCGGGGGGGGAGGCTCTCCTGGCCCGACCGCCTCGCGGTGGTCCTGCGCACGGTCCTCCTCGCGGCCCTCTCCCTCGCCCTCGCGGAGCCCCGCTGGGTGCGGACCGTGGAGGGACGGGCCACCGCCTTCGTCCAGGACGTCTCCGATTCCCTCCCCGCCGCCTCCCGCGAGGAGGGGGCGCGGTGGGTGGAGAGGGCCCTCCTCGACCGCCGCCCCGAGAAGGAGGACGTCGCCCACCTCGTCTTCGCCGACGGGACCGGCATCGAGCGCCCCTTCCAGGGACTCGGGGGGCTCCGCCCCGAGGACATCCGCCCCCTCGACCCGCGGCGCGTCGGCTCCGTGATCGAGCGCGGGGAGAGCGACGCCGCGGCGGCGCTGCGGGCGGCCGTCGCCTCCTTCCCCCCCGAGGCGGCGCGGCGCGTCGTCCTGCTGACGGACGGGAACGAGACCCGGGGGCGGGCCGAGGACGCGGTGCGGGACATGGTCGCCGCCGGGGTCGAGGTCCTCGTCCTCCCGCTGCGCTACGAGAAGCGCAACGAGGTCCTCGTCCGCAAGGTCGTCGCCCCCCCGCGGGCGCGCACGGGCCAGCCCGTGGCCGCCCGGGCGGTGGTGGAATCCACGGAGGACGGCGTGAAGGCGGAGGTCGTCTTCCGCGACGGCGAGGATCGGGAGATCGCCCGCAGCGCCGTGACGCTGGACCGCGGGACCCGCGTCTTCGAGGTCCGCCGCACGCTCGACCGGGCCGGCCTCCACGAGGTGCGGGTCCAGGTCGAGGGGGCCGCGGGGGACGGGGACCCGGCCAACAACCGGGGCACCGCCGCCGTCTGGGCCGAGGGGGAGACGGCGGTGCTCCTCGTGTCGAGGGAGCCGGAGGCCACCGCCCCCCTCGCCTCGGCCCTGGAGAGGAGCGGCATGTCGGTCCGCCTCGCCGACCTCTCCGGCCTGCCGGAGCAGCCCGGGGCGCTGCTCCCCTACGAGTGCCTCGTCCTCGTGGACGTCGCCGCCTCCGACCTCTCCGCGGCCCAGATGCGCATGATCCGCTCCGCCGTGGAGGAGACCGGCCTCGGCCTCGTGGCCGTGGGGGGCCCCCACTCCTTCAGCGCCGGCGCCTACGGGGGGACCCCGCTCGAGGAGGTCCTCCCCGTCACCATGGACGTGAAGCAGAAGCGGGTCCTCCCCAACGGGGCCTGCGTGGTGGTGCTCCACACCTGCGAGTTCCCCCGGGGGAACGACTGGGCCCGCACCATCGCCAAGTCGGTGGTGCGGACCCTCGGCCGCAACGACTGGTTCGGCTGCGTGGACTGGGAGGGGGGCGTGGGCCCCACCTGGGTGGTGCCCCTCTCGAAGGGGGACCGGGGGGCGATGCTCGCGGCCATCGACGGCTCCAACCCCATGGACATGCCGAGCCTCGCGGACTGCATCGAATCCGCGGTGGCGGCGCTGGAGAAGGCCAACGCCCACCTCAAGCACATGATCGTCATCTCCGACGGCGACCCGGCCATGCCGGGGCCGGCCCTCGTGAAGCGCATGGTGGACGGGGGGATCACCATCTCGGCCGTGGCCATCGCCCAGCACGGGGTGCAGGACGCCATGCGCCCCATGACCCAGGCCACGGGGGGCCGCTACTACGCGCTCGAGGAGGGGCAGGTGGAGAACCTCCCCGCCATCTTCATGAAGGAGGCCTCCGTCGTCCGGCGGTCCACCGTCTTCGAGAAGGAGTTCGCGCCGATCCCGGCCTTCCCCCACGAGGTGCTCAAGGGGATCCTCCCCGACCCGCTCCCGCCGCTCCACGGCTACGTGGTCACCTCCATCAAGGACCGGGCCGAGATGGTCCTGACGGAGGCGGAGAACTCCGACCCGATCCTCGCGATCTGGCGCAAGGGGCTCGGGGTCTCCGCGGCCTTCACCTCCGACCTCGCCGGGCGCTGGGGCCGGGACTGGCTCGGCTGGGACCGCTACGAGCGCTTCGCGGCGCAGCTCGTGCGGGCCTGCGCCCGGGGGATCCAGCGCTCCCCCTTCTCGCTGCGCGTCGACCACCAGGGCGGCGAGGGGCTCGCCGTCGTCGAGGCCGTGGACGGGGACGGGAACTACGTGGACGGGCTCGCCTTCGAGGGGCGGGTCCTCGGCCCCTCCGGGGAGCCGGAGCCGCTGCGCGTGCTCCAGACCGCCCCGGGCCGCTACGAGGCGGTCTTCCCCTCGACCCGGCCCGGCGTCTACTTCGTCTCCCTGGAGCACTCCCTCCCCGGGGGGACGGCGGAGGAGCCGCTCCGGGCGCAGGTGCGCGCGGCCATGCCCGTGGACTACTCCCCCGAGCACCTGTCGCTGCGCAGCGACGCGGCCTTCTTCGAGCGCCTGGCCGCCGCGGGGGCGAAGGTGCTGGAGCCCTCGGCCCGCCCCTTCCTCGACCCGCTCCCGAAGTCCCGCGCCCGCATCGACGCCTGGCGCTGGCTGCTGCTGCTGGCGGTGCTCCTCTTCCCGCTGGAGGTGGCGGCCCGCCGGCTGCGGCTCGACCCGGGGCCGCTCGCGCGGCAGGTCGTGGAATCGCTGGCGCGCCTCCGCGGCCGGCTCCCGGCCCCCCGGCCGGCGCGGCGGGAGGCCCCCCCCGTCGTCACCTCGGGGGCCAT
>JAKLKS010000315.1 GCA_023150535.1 Planctomycetota bacterium | reverse complement strand
ATGGGTCGCCTGGAGGACCGTCCCCCCGCCGGCGCCCGTGGACGCCGCGGTCACCGACGGGGGTGCGCTCGTGGCGGTCGCGGAGGGGGGGCCCGTCGCCGCACCCGCGACCCTGGCAGGAGGGACCGCGATGGCCTCGACGTCGAGGGTCGTCATCGGGTTGGCCGTCGGGGCCGCTCTCGGGCTCGCCGGAGGGCTCGCCCTGGGGACGCTGTGGTCGGGCGGCGCCCCGCCCCCTCCTCCACCGGGCCCCGGGCACGTCGCCCCGGATCCGGGGGGGCCTCCGGGGGCGGCCCCGCGCGCGCCGGACGCCGCCCGGACGCCCGGTCCGCGGGCGACCCGCCGCCCGGTCCTCGGAGGACGCGAGATCTCGCCCGAGGAGGAGGAGTTCCTGGTCGCCGCCCTCGGGGATCGCCGCCTGCGGCTGGAACTCTCCCGCATCGAGGACGCCGACGGGGGCCTGGACATCCTCGCGCGGGTCCGGAAGGCGAATCCCGACCTCGACTCCCTGCTCTGGGACTTCGGGAAGGTCTCCTCCCACGTCCGGACCGGGGAGGGGACGGCGCGGCAGATCCCGTCCTCGGGGGCCGCCACCGAGGTGAACCTCGACGACCTGGCGGGGCAGGCGGCCGTGGTGGAGTTCGGCCCCGGCCGGTTCACCTTCGAGGCGGCGGCCCGGAAGTTCCACGACCTGCGCGGAGGACTGGAGTCGCTGGAGATCCGCGGGGCCGGCCCCGACGCGACGACGATCGAGGGGGGGCCCTACAGCTTCCTCATGGTCCTGGGGACGCTGAGGAACTTCCGCGTCCGGGACCTCACCTTCGACGGGGGCCCCCGGAGGGAGGGGACGCTCGACGTCCGCGGCGCCACCTCGGCGGTCTTCGAGAGGGTGCGCTTCCAGGGGATCCAGAACGCGGGCCACGGAGCCCCCATCGGGGTCTCCGGGAGCCTCTACCTGGGCATGAAGGACTGCGAGTTCCTCGGGTCGGGAGAGGAGTTCGGGCTGAGCGTGAGGGGGCAGACCCTCTGCCTGCTCGAGCGGTGCACCTTCATGAACCTGCAGGCGGCGATCATCGGCGACAACCGCAGGGAGGACTCCGCCGTCCACCTCCTCGACTGCACCTTCGAGGGCACGCCCGTGGCCGACAGCCGCGTCCGGGCCCCGGACGGGAAGGGCCCCAAGTTCCCCATCCGCGTCCGGGGAGGACAGGTCCGGCTGGGGCCGCCGGACATGACGGAGGAGGGGAGGCGGGAGGCGTGGGGATCCCCCTTCCTGGCCGAGGAGAGGGACGTCGCCTTCGCCCCGGGCACTCCCGGGTCCACCCTGAACGACCTGCTCCAGGCCCTGGATCGGGCCGTCCCGCGCGAGGGGGAGACGGTGGTCCGCGCCGAGGCCGCCGCCGTGGGGCTCCGGGGGCCGGGGTCCTTCGTGATCTCCTTCCGGGTCGACGCGACGGGAAAGGACCGCCACGAGCTGCACAGGAGGACCCCGGAGGGGTGGGAGGCGGGCGAGTACGGCGGCGGTCGCCCCTGGATCCCCCCGGAGGAGGAGACCCGGGGAGCCCTCGGCCTGGCCGCGGCGGCGAGGATGTCCGGCATTCCGACGGACACGGCGGCCCTGCAGATCGGCTACGGCAGGCCCATGCCCAGGGAGGCGGGCGACCGGGTTCCCAGCATCCAGATCGAGGCGGGACGCCACTGGCAGCAGTGGGTCCTGGACGCCGGCACGGGAGAGGTCCTCCTGCCCCGGATGCCGTCGGGAAGGGCGGGAGGGGGAGGTGCGGGCGGACGGTGACTTCCCCCCCGGCCACCGCCGTCGATTCCCCGGAGAACCGCACCGCACCGCCTACAGTGTCTCCATGTCCATGACCATCCGCCGCACCCTCCTTCCCGCCGCTCTCCTCCTCGCCGCGCTGGCCGCCTCGGCCTGTTCCGCCCGCCCCGGCCCGCCGCGCGAGGGGGCCGTCGTGGACGCCCGCCGGGAGCGCGCCTCCTCCTTCCCCGCCATGATCGAGGACCTCGCCACGGTCCGCATGGTCTTCGTCGGCGAATCCCACACCAGCCCCGAGCACCACGAGATCCAGCGCCGCATCGTGGACGAGCTCTCCCGCCGCAACCCCCACGTCATCGTGGGGATGGAGATGCTCCAGCGCCCCTACCAGGAGGTCCTCGACCGCTGGTCCGCCGGCCTCCTGTCGGAGGACGCCTTCCTCCGCGAGGTCTCCTGGTTCGACCAGTGGGGCGACTGGGACCTCTACGCCCCCATCCTCCGCCTCTGCCGCGACCGGCGCCTCAAGGTCGTCGGCCTCCACCTCCCCGCCCTCGGCCCCGGCGGCGTCATCTCGCGCGAGATCTCCCGCGTCGGCCTCGAGAACCTCCCGCCCTGGATGCGCGCCCGCCTCCCCGACGTCATCGACACCTCCGTGAAGGCCCACGAGAGGGAGATCCGGAAGATCTTCTTCGCCCATCCCGGCATGGAGAAGGTCGAGGGCATCGAGGACCGCTTCCGCCGCTTCTACCAGTCCCAGTGCACCTGGGACGAGACCATGGCGGAGTCCGCCGTGCAGGCCCTGGCCGCGAGCCCCCACCCGGACGCCGCCGTCGTCGTGCTGGCCGGCTCCATGCACGTCGCCGACTTCCACTCCATCCCCGAGAGGGCCCGCCGCCGCAACGGCCTGGACTACCGCGTCGTCCTCCCCCTGGAGACGCCGGGGGAGAAGGACGAGCCCGTCGTCCTCGGCCCCGGACGCCCCGGGGACTGGCTCCTCTACACGGGACCCTCCCCGAACCCGTCCCCGGCGCGCCTCGGCGTCGGCATCCGCGGCGGCGACAACCTGGTCACCATGGTGGCGGAGAAGGGCGCGGCGGCGGAGGCGGGGCTCGCGGTCGGCGACCTCCTCGTCGGCATCGACGGGTTCCCCGTCCGCGACCTCGTGGACGTGAAGGTGGCGCTGGACTCCCGCGTCCCCGGCGACACCGTCGTCCTCCGGTGGACCCGCGGAGGGGAGGCCATGGAGGGGAAGGGCGTCATCGCCGAGCCCCCCTCCATGATGGGCCCCGTGCGCGCGCCGCAGGCGCCCGGGGCGGCTCCCGGGGCGAAGCCCGGGGACGCGCCCGCCCCGGCGCCCGCGCCCGGGGGCGGAGGGGACGCCCCCCCGAAGTGAAGAGGGTCCGCCTCCGCACGACCCGCGCAGGCGGGCAGCCCATCGTCTTCCGGAAGATGGTGCGCTCCGCCGATCCCGGCACCGGGAACGGCGACCCCGTGGAGGTCGTGGACGACCACGATCGCGTCCTCGGGCGCGGCTTCTACAACCGCAAGTCGGAACTGGCGGTGCGGATCCTCGAGCGCGGGCCCGGCCCCGACCTCGACGGGGCGTGGCTGCGGGCGAGGCTCGCCGCCTGCCTCGACCTCCGCCGCCGCGTGCTCGGACTGGAGGCCCGCACCGACGCCTTCCGCGTCGTCAACAGCGAGGGGGACGGCCTCTCCGGCCTCGTGGTGGACCGCTACGCCGACGTCCTCTCCGTCCAGATCCTCGCGCTCGGCTGGTACCGGCTCGCCGTGGAGGTGAAGGACGCCCTCCGCGCCCTCCTCTCCCCGCGGGCGATGGTCGTGCGCTCCGACGCGGCGGTCGAGCGCATCGAGGGGTTCCGGGTCCTCGGCGGCTCCGGCGAGGAGGCGCGGACCGGGATCCGGGAGCACGGCGTGCGCTTCCTCGTGGACGCGGCCCGGGGCCACAAGACCGGCTTCTTCCTCGACCAGAGGGACCACCGCGCCCGGCTCATGGAGCGGGCGAAGGGGAGGAGGGTGCTGGACCTCTGCTGCTACGCCGGGGGGTTCTCGCTGGCCGCCGCGCGCGGGGGGGCGGCCCGCGTCCTCGGCGTGGACCTCGACGAGGAGGCGGTCGCCCAGGCCCGCGCGAACGCCGCCCTCAACGGGAGCCCGGCCGCCGTCGCCTTCGAGCACGCCGACGCCTTCGACGCGCTCCGCGCCGCGAAGCCGGGGGAG
>JAKLKS010000314.1 GCA_023150535.1 Planctomycetota bacterium | reverse complement strand
GGGGCGAGGAGGGCCGCGGCCAGCGCCGCGGCCGCGGCCAGGGCCAGGCCGCACCCGAGGGAGAACGGATCGAGCTCGCCCCGGAGAAGCGGCACCCGGCGGCCGTCGCCGGGGAGCTCCTCGCCGGGGGGATGATGGCGTCCACCTCGACGGCGCGCGGGGCGGGGGCCGCGGGGAGGGCTGGGGCGGGAGGGCCTGCGTCGTCGATCATCGGCCGAGCTCCCGCGCGGCGCATGTCTCCCCCGCCTTGAACCCCGCCGCCCAGGCATTGAAGAGGCCCCGCGCCCACGTGGGATTCTTCCCGTCCGCGGTGCGCTCCTCCGCGCGCGCGGCGTAGGGGTTCCTGGGCACGGGGGCCTCCCCGAAGAGAAGCCCTTGGGGGATGAGCCTGTGGTGCCCCGCGGCGAACCCCGCGCGCCAGGCCCCGCCCTGGGCGCGGCCGCGGGGGGCCTCCGCGCGGGCCTCGACGTGGAAGGGGAGGGCGAGGTGCCTTTCGTAGCGCGCGGTGCGGGTGCTCACGGGCGCACCCGCTTCCCGCGCGGCCGCCGCCCCGGGGCCTCCTCGGCGGCCGTGGCGCAATCGAAGCAGACTCCGCGCGTGGGATGCTGCGGCCGCACGTCGCGGCCGTCCGCGCGCCGGCAGATCCGGCACCGCGGCGGGGCCGTGTCGGGGCGGCGGCGCTCCTCCGCGGCGAGGAGCTCGCGGCCCATGGAGAGGAGGCCCGCGAGGCGGCAATCCTCGGCGTGGGCCTCGGGATTCTCCGCGTGGCAGTAGCGGCACGTCATCGGGGAGGTGAAGAAGCCCTCCTCACCGATGGTGAGCTCCCCGGCCTCTCCCCGGAGGAGGAGAAGGACCCCCTCGATCCAGTCCCGGCGCGTCACGCGGCACCCCCGGGCCGGCGGTGGAGGAGGAGGGGGCCCGGGCCCTCGGGGAGCTCGGCCGCGGGCGGCGCGGCCCCCGGGGCGAGGATGGCGGCGAGCTCGGGGAAGGTGCGGTGGAAGAGATCCTCCCGCTCCGTCACCTCGAGGACGTGGCCCCCGCGGAGGAAGAAGCGCACCGTGAGCTTGTGGAGCGGCTTGCCGGCGGGGGTGAGGGGGGCCTTCTGAAACGGGGCGAATTCCTCCCGGGTGAGGAGGACCGCGGCCGTGACGTCCTCCTCCCGGATGGCCCCGGCCCGGGCCTTCTCCAACACGTGCACGGCGGCGGCGCGGAACATCGGCAGCTTCGGCACCTACTCCTCCTTCCCGGCCCGCTTCGGGCCGTTGACGTTGACGGGGGGCTCCTCCACGGGGGGCCCCTCGGGTTCCGGGTGGTAGCCCGGGGGTGGCGGGTACTTCTCGCGGTGAAGGGCGAGAGCCCCCCGCACGGGGCGGCCGAAGCGGCGGGCCTCCCGGATGACGGAGAGCTCCCGGAGGCGGTAGGCCCTCACGGGGTCCAGGGGGAGGCCGAGGGCCGCGCGGGCCTGGGCGAGCCTATCGCCGTTGAGGGAGCCTTCCCCCCCGCTGGCTAAGGCCGCATCGTCCGTTGAAGCGGCGAGGAGGGGCCCCCCCCCGAGGGGGGCCCCGGCCTCGGCGCGGTCCCCCTCCCTCTCTCCGGAAGGAGAGAGGGACAATGACTGTGGCCCGGGGGCCACGTCCCCCGATTCCGACCCCTGAAACCGGCCCCCGGGCCGCGGGGCCCCCCCGAGCCTGTGTATCGCTTGTGGCCCGGGGGCCACTTTTCCGTGTATCGCTTGTGGCCCGGGGGCCGCTGTGCGCGGAGGGCCTCCGGAGGGGGGGGTCCTAGGCTCGGGCGGGGGTGTGGCCCCCGGGCCAGAATCGGAAGCGGCCCCCGGGCCACCGGATTCGGGCGATTCGGCCCCCGGGCCACGGGGCCCGGCCGAGCCTGTGTAACCGTTGTGGCCCGGGGGCCGCTTTGCCCCTTTCGCGTGGCCCCCGGGCCACGGCTTTCCGGGCGAAAAGGGGGGGGAGGCGGAGGCGGCCTTCCGGGACCCCCGGCGGGCGGCCTGGGGGGCCTTGCGGCGGCGCGTCGCGCGGTGGACGCGGCGGGCCTCCCGGACGGCCGGCCCCTGATCGAGATCCCACCCGCAGACGGCCAGGGAGCTCGGGCGCGTCATCCCTCCCCGCCCGAAGGCGCGGCCGTGGGAGAGCGGGCAGAACCGGTGCGCGGTGTCCACGTCGGGCCGGCAGAGGAGGCCCGCGCCGAGGAGGGCTTCGCGCCAGCTTGTATCAAGGGAGGAGACACCCGCCCAGTCCGCGAGGGTGAAATCGTCCAGGCCGTCAAGCGTGCCTTCCTCCCTGTGGCGGGCGACGTTCCCGAGGAAGGCGACCCAATGGCCGAAAGCCTTGTGGCGGTCCCAACCAAACCGCTCCCCGAGGAGCCCTATCCGGTCCATGCCGCGGCGGAAGCGGGCCGGGGAATCGCTGCGATGCGGGTCACATTCAAAGGCGGAGATTCGCACCGTGAACACGGCGTTCTCACCCCTTTCCCCTCTCGGCAACGCAACATAAGGTAGATACCCCCCGGAACACCCGCGGGGTACGATGATGGAGCAGGGGCCGCACCCGTGGAGGGCCTCGCAAATGCCCAGGAAGCGCACCGCTCGGCGCCACGATTCCGATTCCGGGCCGACCCCTGAATTTGCATACGGACACAGTATAGTGAAGCCTGTAGGCATGACCGCAAGCCAAATCCGCCAGCTCCGGGAAGCCCTCGGGCTCTCCACTCGGGAGTTTGCGTGCCTCCTCGGGTGCTCGTGGCGCGTGGTCTACAAGTGGGAGAAGGGGGAATCCGTCCCCCGCCTCGTGGGGGTGCGGCGCACCCTCCGCCGCCTCTGGAACGAGCGATTCCCCCGTGACATCACCCGGGAGGAAGCGGAAACGGAGCTCGCGATTCAACTCCGCGTTCCGCTAGAAGAAGCGGCGGCCCTCCTCCGGCGTTTCAATCGGGGCCACGGGGAATCGTGGCAGGACGCGATCGCACGGGCGGTGAGGATCCACCTCGGGAAGCTCGGCGCGTAGCGCGGGGCCTTCTCCGGCTCCTTCCCCGTGGTGCCCTGGACGAACCCTACTCGGGCCGCTCCAGGCGGTGCGACCTCTGCGGCGCTCCGGGCCGGGAGCTCCGGCGCGTCAACTATCGTTTCCGCCCCTGGGGCCAGCTCCACCGGCGCTTCGCGGCCGGGAGCGTGGTCCACCCCTGGCACGCCGTCCTCCCCGACGAACCGATCGCGAGGGAGATTCCCGTCACGTGGGGCGCCTCGCCGGCCGTGTTCTTCGAGCGGGTGGCCCTCCTCCGCGCGCGCCTCGCGGCCGCCGCGCGCGGGGAACCGGGGGCTAATGTTGCGGACCCTCCTCCCGGCGGTAGCGTGCGGGAAACCGTGGAGGGTTCAAACCGTGAAGGATCCGAAGGCCCCCGCGGGGCCGCCTAACCCGGCCCCCGCCCCCGCTCCCGCGCCGGCCCCCGCGCCGGCCGTCACCAAGTGCCCCGGATGCGACGGCGCCCTCGAAGCATCGGGCTACTGCCGCACGTGCGATGCTCGCGTGGACGCGGACGGGGACCTCGTGCCCGTCGGCCTCCTCGGGCGCGTCGCGGCCCTCGAAGGGGACGCGGATCGGAACGGGAAGCTCGTGGCCCTCGTGGAGAAGATCACGGGGACCAAGATCGACGCCCTGGACGTCGGGACGTTCCAGCTCTCCGACCTCCTGAAGAAGAAGGAGGGGGACGCGGGCGGGGGCCTCGCCGCGGAGCTCGACGGGCTCCTCGGCAAACTCTTCGGCGCCTAGCCCGTGGCCCTCCCCTCCTCCGGGACCGGGCTCGAGAATCCGTCCTCGACGGATCCCGCTCCCCGCCTCAAGCGGAAGTACGTGCGGAAGGCCCCGCTCCCCGCGCGGCCGCCGCGGCGGAAGCCCGCGCCGGCGGCCGTGCTCCCTCCCTCGACTCTTCTCCCTGCGCGCGACACGGCCGCGGCCGAGGCCCCGCCGGGGCCCCCGACCCCGCCCCCCGTGGCAACCCCTCCACGGGAGCGGCAGGAACCGCC
>JAKLKS010000313.1 GCA_023150535.1 Planctomycetota bacterium | reverse complement strand
CCGGGCCGGGGCCGGCCCCCCCGCCGCCTCCCTCGGCTCCCTCGCCGCCGCCGCGGCCATGGCCGGCGCCTCGGGGTTCCTCCAGCCCGCCCTGCGCGCCCTCGTCGCCGTCGCGCTGGCGGCCGCGGGCCCCCTCCTGCGGCGGCGCACCGATCCCCTCCAGGCCCTCTTCGCGGCGGCGGGGCTCTTCCTCCTCCTCCGGCCGGGCTCCCTCGCCGAGCCGGGCTTCCAGCTCTCCTTCGCGGCGGTGCTCGGGATCCTCCGCCTGGCGCCGGCCCTGGGCGGCCTGCTCTTCGCGAAGCGGCGCTTCCTCCGGAGGTTCCCGGTGCCCGCGGCCGACCGCTCCCTCCGCCGCAGGGCCGGGGACTTCCTGGAGCGCTGGCTCCCGGCCACCCTGGCCGCCTGGTTCGCCACCGCCCCCGTCCTCGTCCACCACTTCGGGACCTTCAGCACGGTGACGCTCCCGGCCAACCTGCTCGTGGTGCCGGCGACCTCGCTCCTGCTCCTCCTCGCGCCGGCGCTCCTCCTCCTCGGGGCCGCCGCCCCCTCCCTCTCCACCCCCCTCGCGGACGGGGCGGAGGCGCTGCTCGGGTGGACCGCGGGGGCCTTCTCCTCCCTGCCGGGCGCCTGCCTGGAACTCCCGCCGCCGCCCCTCGCCCTCCTCTCCCTGCAGGGGGCCCTCCTCGCGGCGGCCGCGATCCGGGCGACCCCCGCCCGCCTCCTCCTCGCGGCCCTCGGCACGGCCGGCCTCGCGGCGCTCCCGCCCCTCCTCTCCCCCCCGCGGGCGGGGCCCGCGGTGCTCGTCATGGACGTGGGGCACGGGCTCGCGGTGCTGGCGGAGGGGGGCGGGCGGCGGGTCCTCTTCGACGCGGGGGGCCGCGGCGCGCGCGTGGCGGCCAACGGGATCCTCCCGGCGCTGCGCGCCCGGGGGGCGCTCGCCCTGGACGCGCTCCTCCTCTCCCACGAGGACGTGGACCACTACTCGGCGGCGCGGGAGGTCCTGGAGACGGTGCCCGTGGGGCTCCTGGTCGTGAACGGGGAGTTCGGGCGGGGCGCGGGGGCCCGGGAGGTGCTCGCCGCCGCGGAGCGGGAGGGGGTGCCGGTGGCGAGGGCGGCGGCGGGGGATCGGCTGCGGTGGCCGGGCCTGGAGGTGCGGGTGCTCCACCCTCCCCGGGGGGGCTGGAGGGGGGGAGGGGACAACGACGGCTCCCTCGTGGTGCGGGTGGCGATGGAGGGGCTGTCGGCCCTGGTGGCGGGGGACCTCGAGGGGCGGGGGCTCCGGCGCCTCCTCCTCTCCGGGGAGGACCTCCGCGCCGACCTCCTCGTCCTCCCCCACCACGGTTCCCCCGGGACGGAGGGGGTGGAGGTCCTGGCCGCGGCGACGGGGGCCCGGGTGGCGGCGGCGAGCGCGGGGCAGGCCTCCCCGGTGCTGGAATCGATCCCCTCGCCCGCCGCGCCCCGCCTCGCGATCACGGCGGTGGAGGGGGGGATCGAGGTGCGCTGACCCCTATCCGCCCCCGGGCGCCCCCGCCCCCTCCCTCCGCGCCTCGAGCACCGTGCGGAGGTCCGTGGCCAGCTCGAGGGCGACGGCGTCGAGGGAGCGGCGGATCGCCTCCACCACCGCGGTCGGGTTGCGGGCCGCCGCCTTCTCCCGGCGGGCGTAGGTCCGCCGGAGGACGGACTCCCCGGTCCGGGCGTCCCGCACCTCGATGCGGACCTCCAGCACGCCGGACCAGGCACCGGGGCCGTCCTCCTCGTCGCAGCGGGCGAGATGGCCCCGCAACCGGTACTCCGCCTCCGCCGCCGGGGGGTCGGTCGCGACCGCCGCCACGGCCCCCGAGCGGGCCAGGGCCGCGGCGAGGACCTCCCGCACCCCCTGCTCCGGCGGGCGCACCCAGCGGAAGCTCTCCCAGGCCCCGCTCTCCACGGCGCCGCGCCTCCAGAGGAGCTCCTCCCGGTCGAGGGCGGCGTCCACGGTGAAGGGCTCCACCGAGAGGACCTCGGGGCCGTCGGCGGGGACCGGCCTCCCCTCGGGGAGGGGCGCGGCGGCCAGGGCCCGCGCCTCCTCGAGGTCCGCGGCGCTGATGGCGGCGGCGCCCGCCGCGGCGGCGGCCGCCGCCGCGCCGGCGCGGCGGAGGAACTCCCGTCGATCGGTCCTCCCGCTCACTTCCCCCCCTCCTTCGCCGGCGGCGCCTTCATCCAGGCGTTCTCGGGGCGCGCGAGGATCTCCTCCAGCACCTTCGCCGCGGCCTCGGCGCCCGCCGTCTTCCCCGCGGCGCGGCCGTGCTCGATGGCCTCCCGCGCCTGCGGCAGGAACTCCATGTACCAGCGCTCCGCCACCTCGAACATGCCGTGCCAGTGGGTGTAGTCCGGCGCCATCATGCTCGCCCCGTGGCGGGCCCTCCGCCCCTCGTGGTGCCAGAGGTAGAACCAGGTCCACTCGATCTCCTCGTCGAAGTCCGTCGGGGTGACGAGCTCCGCGGCCCTGAGGGCCTTCATGATCGCCGTCCCCGGCTTCGCGAACTTCTCGTTGTAGAGCACCACGAGGTCGTCGTACTGCCTGTAGAAGGAGCGCACGTAGTCCGGGGTGTGGCAGGTCGAGCAGACGTCCTGCATCCGCTGGCGCTTCTGCTGCCAGGTGTCGGCGACCAGGGCCCGGCGCTTCTCCGGGTCGGTCTCCGTCACCACCCGGTGCTCGAGGTCGGTGTCCATGACCAGCGAGATCGGCGGCCGGTTGGTCCAGGAGATGCGCTCCCCGGGATCGTGGGTGACCTTCCCGCCGTTGCGGACGTTCCCCGACATGTGGCAGGTGGCGCAGGTGGGCGCCGCCGTGTAGTCCTTCCCCAGGACCCACTCCTTCGCGTCGAGGTTCATGGAGGCGATCTGGTCCCGGTAGGCGACCCCGTGCTTGGACTCCTCGTAGATCTCCTTCTGCGGGTGGTCGGGGCCGAGGTGGCACTTGCCGCAGTTCTCCGGCTGGCGGGCCCTGCGAGGGGAGAAGTCGTGCCGGCTGTGGCAGGCGGAGCAGGAGCCCAGGGACCCGTCGAGGTTGATGCGCCCGATCCCGGTGTTCGGCCAGGTGGCGGAGTCGAGGCGGGGCTTCCCGTTCTCGTCCCGGGCGATCCGGGCCACCGCCTCGGGGTTGGTGGGCCTGCCGTCGGGCCCCGGCCGGAGGTCGGAGACCGTGATGACCGACCCGTCGATCCCCGCGAGCCCGACCCGGCTGCCGTGGCACTGCTTGCAGCCCAGGGTCGCGCTGGCGAGGCCCTGGACCTCCTTCACGTCCCCCCGGCCCGGGGTGGGGGCGTGGGGGTTGAAGACGCCGCGGTGCCCCTCCACGGTCTCGGCGAGGTAGTTGTCGAGGGAGGCGAGGATGTTCCCCCCCTTGGCGTGGTGGCTCTTCGCGAACTGCTCGTTCTCCAGGGCGTGGCAGCGGGCGCAGTCCCTCGGCGTCACGACGGCGGCCACGGAGGCCCCGTAGTGCTGGAAGGCGTCGGCGTCGGCGGGATCCGCCTGGTGGCACTCGACGCAGCCCACCCCCTTCTCCGCGTGGGTGGACCCCTTCCAGTGCTCCACGATGCCCGGGTTGCCCTGGGCATGGCAGTCCACGCAGGCCTTCGAGGCCGCCGGCACGCTGATGTGCTTCGGCGCCCGGCCCGCCTCCTCGGCCTTGCGGGACACCTCCATCCACTGGACGAAGACCAGGGACAGGAGGAAGATCCCGCCCAGCGTCCCGATGAGGACCTGCTTGCTCTTGAGGGTCATGGGGCCTTTCCCGCCGCTAGTGGGCGACGACCGCCTCCCAGACGGTGAAGCCGATGATGACGAGGACCGCGAGCGCGCCGACCCAGACGCTGGCCTCCGACCCCGGACGGCGGCGGCGGATCCACCCGTCGATGAAGGGCCACGCGAACATGACGAAGACGATGAACCCCGTGGAGAGGATGGCCGCCGTGGCGGGCATGAGCTTCAGCCACCGGAAGGAGACGTAGAAGAACCACTCCGGCTTGATGACCTCCGGCGTCGAGAGGGGGTCGGCGCGGGGCCCCATCTCCGCGGGGAAGATGGTGGCGAGCGTCGTCAGGAGC
>JAKLKS010000312.1 GCA_023150535.1 Planctomycetota bacterium | reverse complement strand
CAACTTGGGTCGGGTTCGGTATGGCTGGGTCGGGTTCGGTATGGCGGCTACCGCAGCGGCTTGGCGCGGTCGGGGGGGTAGACGACGAGGAAGGGGACGCCGACGAGGTCCTTCTCCGGGACCGGGCCCCACTCGCGGCTGTCGCGGCTCGACGCGGAGTTGTCCCCCATCATGAAGAGGTGGCCATCGGGGACGGTGAGCGGGAAGCCGCCGCGGACGTCGATGTAGTGGACGTCCCGGAGGATGCGCACCGCCGAGAAGGAGGCCGGCCCGCCCTCCGCCACGAGGTGGACGCGGGCGGCGGAGGCGTTCTTCGGCCGCACGGCGCGGGGGGGCAGCTCCTCGCGGAGGACGAGCTCGTCGTCCACCCACACCGTCAACCGGTCGTCCACGTTGCGGAACCGGATCGCCGCGGGGCGCCCCGGCCCGAAGCGGACCGAGGGGACGGTCCAGGTCCGATCGCCGGAGCGGAGCTCGAGCCCCCCGGGGCCGATCCGCAGGCGGTGGCGGTCCTCCCCCTCCTCCAGGTCGGCGCCGACCGCGGCCCCGGGCGCGGCGGAGCGCGCCGTGAAGCGCACCTCGGCGTCCCCGACCTCGTCGCCGTAGCGATGCTCCCTCCCGTCGGCGTCGTAGAAGGAGTCGTCCACCTCCCGGGCGAGGGTCAGGCGCGCCTCCCCGTCCTCCCCCGGCGTCCCGCGGTACCCGTCCCCCGCGAGTTCCCACTCGCCGCCCCGGGTCGTCCAGGAGTCGAAGGCCCGCGACGCGAAGGGGGTGAACCTCCCTGATCGAGCCGCGTCCCGCAGGTCCCTCTCCATGGAGAGGAAGGGGACCATCATGGCGTCCTCGATGTCGAGGGGCCGCCGGGCCAGTTCCCCGTCCACCAGGAGGTCCCCCGCGCGCACGTCGATGACCTGCCCGCCGAGCCCCGTGCACCGCTTGACGAAGGCCGAGGGCCGCTCCCCCCGCGCCTCGGCCGTGCGGTCGGCCCCGCGGGGGGGATGGAAGACGACGATGTCCCACAGGCGCGGCTCCCGCCGCAGGTAGGCGGTCTTGTCCACGAGGATGAGGTCGGGGTCCACCGCGTCCCCGTGGAGGGTCGGCTCCATGGAGCCCGTGGGGATGTTGTAGGCCTGGACCACCTGCCAGCGCAGGAGGACGACGATGGCGAGCAGCAGCGTGAGGGGCCCGAGGTCGTAGATGGCGGCGGAGCGCAGCCGCTCCGCCAGGGTGCGGGGGAAGATGACCACGGGGCGGCCGCCGTGGACCCGGCGGAGGTCGGTGCGGATCTTCCAGGTGTCGCCGAGGTCCTCCACCGCGCGCCGGGCCGCGTCCTCCGGGGGGAGCCCGAGCCGCGCCCAGTCGGCGGCCGCCTCCTCCAGGTGGGAGAGGATCTCCGCCCGCGCCGACTCCCTCTCGAAGGCCGCGCCGATGCCGCGGGCCGCCTCGTGGGCGGCCTCGAGGAGGAGCGGGTGCGGGGACCCGGCGGGCGTGCGCTCCTCCGGGGAGCCCGGCGCGGGGGCGGACCCGGCACGGAACCACTCGCGGCGGAAGCGGCCCTCCCCGCCCGCCGTCCAGCGGGCCTCGAGGACCCTGCGCCGCCCGAGGTCGGCGAGCAGGGGGTAGAGGTAGCCCTGGCGGCCCTCGAGGATCCCCGGGACCTCCCTCTCCATCCGCCGCGCGGCCTCCCGCCCGGTGCGCGCCCCCGCGTCGAGGGCGGAGAGGAGGAGGCCCTCGACGTCGTCGGGATCGGGAGCGGGGGAGGGGGAGGCGGGTTCCGGGGGCATCCCCCCAGTGTAAGGCCTGCGCCCTACCCCAGGTACTCGACGAGGAGCAGGCGGAAGCCGGCGCGGCGGCCGCCCTTGCCGCAGCGGGCGCAGGCGGCGTGGATCCGGCGGCGCACGGGGTGGCGGTGCCCGCAGCCGGGGCACTCGTAGACGTACTTCCAGGGGCGGAAGATGCCGGGGTAGGTCTTGCAGTGGACGGCCGCGCCCACGCGGCGGCACTCGCGGCGGAAGGAGTCGTCGTGGTCCCAGTGGAGGAGGTGGACCATCTCGTGCTTCAGCGTGGAGCGGACGTCCCGGGGATAGTGGCAGTGGTACTCGAGGCCGAGCAGGATGAGCCGGTTGCTCTTGACGATCTGCCCCGCGACCTTCAGCCGGGGGCTCCAGCGCACGGTGACCTCGGGGAGGCGTCCGCCGAAGTGGCGCCGGTTCACCTCGTCGTAGAGCCGCTGGAGGTCGACGCGGAGCAGGCGTCGCAGCGCCGGGAACCGCAGCAGCCTCTGCGGGAGGTCCATCCTGTCCTGCTTGGTGCGGGGCAAGTCATGCCTCCGGACGGGACGAGCGGCGGAGGGACAGGATGACCGCGCCCCGCGGGCGCGCGCAGGAAAAGGGGGCGGAGGATCACGCCGGCGGCGGCGGCGGAGCGGGTGCGGCGGAGGCGGCGGCGCGCGCGCGGATCCGCACCGACGCGGTGAGGAGGGCCGCGCCGATCAGCAGCGGCGCGACGAGCGCGAGGATCGCGTAGCGCCAGCCGCGGTCGTCGGCGAGGGTCGCCAGCAGGACGGTGCCGAGGACCGAGGCCTTCCTCGTGATGCCGAGGATCCCCATGAACTCCCCGAGCCGCTCCGGCGGCGCGAGGTCCACCAGCATGCGCCGCCCCGCGAGCCAGACCGCCGAGGCGCCGAACCCGCCCCCCGCGACGGTGACCGCGATGGCGAGGTCCCGGTCCGCGGCCACGGAGTCCACCGTCGCCACCACCGCGAGCGAGAGCGTGCCCGCCACGAGGATCCGGTGCGCCCCCACGCGGTCGCAGAGCCAGCCGGCGGCGAAGCCGGCCGCCGTCCCCGAGACCGAGAGCCCGAGGAGGAGCATCGTCACCGCGCTCTCCGGCGCGTTGAAGGCGGCCGGATCGCGGAAGAACTGCGCCGCCCACTGGATCATGGAGTTGAGGGAATCCACCGCCAGCAGGTTCCCCGCGAGGAAGAGGAGCAGCACCGGGCTCCTGTGGAGCCCCCGGATGGTCGCGTGGGCGGCGCGGAACTCGGCGAAGCCCAGCGCGGGGGTGAACCGCCTCCCCGCGCCCCGGCGCTCCCGGACCCAGATCGCGAAGGGGATCGAGAAGACCGCCATGAGGATCCCCGCCAGCGCGAAGGCGCTCCGGTCCCCCAGCGCGGTGGTGAGGGCGTAGGCGAGGGGGTAGCCGAGGATCGCGCCGAGGTACCCGACCCCGACCCCGACCCCGGAGACGTAGCCCATCCGCCCCGGCGAGGCGAGGTCCGGGAGGAAGGCGTCGTAGAGGGAGAGCGCGATGTTGTAGCCGACGTTGGCGGCGCAGAAGACGGCGATGAGCCACCCGGGGTGCCCCTCCGGGACGAGGGAGAGGACCACCCCGCCCGCGCAGCAGAGGGCGGACCAGAGGAGGACCTGCCTCTTGGCGTTCCCCGTGGCATCGGCCACGGCGCCGAGGAAGGGTCCGAGGATCGCCGAGACGACCATGGAGCCGGCCATGGCCAGGGACATCGGCATGTCCCGCCCCGTCTCCTCCTCCAGGACCTTCGGCAGGTAGGCGGTGACGACGAGGGCGGAGAAGATCGTGTTGGCGAAGTCGTAGAGGGCCCAGGAGGCGGTGGGGAGGAAGCGGTCGCGGTAGCCGTCGCCGGCGGGGGCGGGGAGGGGGGGCCCCGCGGGGGCCGGGGGGGGAGGGCGCCGGCCGGGGGGGGCCGGGCGGGGGCGCGGGGGCGTCGGGCGGGGGTCCCTCGGTCACGGCGTGGATGATGCCCCGCCGCGCTACAGGAGCGGTCCGGCTTTCCGGAGGGCCGCGGCGAGAAGGCGCGTTCCGGGCGCCACGTCCCCGGCGAGGAGCGCCGCCTCCCCCTTCGCCCGGAGGATGCGCGCCGCCGAGAGGAGCCTCTCGGCGCGGGGGTCGCCGACGGGGAGCACGATCCGGTCGACGAGCCACCGGGTACGCCGGCGCAGCGCCTCGGCCAGCTCCTCGCGCGGCACCGGCTTGAGGGCGTAGCCGGCGGCGCCCATCTCGAGCGCCTCCTGCGACAGGTCGGCGACCGAGATCACATGCACCGGGATGTG
>JAKLKS010000311.1 GCA_023150535.1 Planctomycetota bacterium | reverse complement strand
GGGGCGGACCCGATGCCCGGAGGGAATGGGAGTACCCACACGAAACAGCGAGGATCCGTTCAGCTCCCGCTCCCGCTCCCGCCGCTGCTGCTTCGTGCCGGGTTCGGTATCATCGCCCGCCCGCATTCGATGGTCAGCATCCCGGCCAGCCCGAGCAGCACCGCGGACACCGCCGGCATCAGCCGGTTCCCCGGCCCCCACCCCCCCACCGTCAGCGCGAGCGACCAGCCGGTCATCCCGAGCAGGAAGACCGCCGGCGCCAGCACGAACCAGAACGACCGCCCCTCGGCCCGCAGCCACACGGACACCCCGAGCAGCGTCAGCGCCGCGAGCAGCTGGTTCGAGGTCCCGAAGGCCCCCCACACCTCCATGTAGGCCCCCTCCTCCGCGAGGGCGAGGAAGCCCGCCGCCGGGAGCAGCGTCAGCAGCGTCGCGACCACCCGACCCCGCCCCCCCTCGAGCCCGAGCAGCTCCTGCAGGATGTACCGCCCGAGCCGCGTGCAGACGTCCAGCGTGTCGTAGATGAAGGTCGTGAGCGCCAGCAGCCCGAAGGCGAACCCGAACTCCCGCGGGACGCCGATCACCTCCGTGAACCGCGCGATCCCCGAGGCGAAGATCGCCTCGACCCCCTCCCCGAGGAGCGGGTCCCCGGGCGCGAGCATCATCACCGTGGAGAGCGAGATCACCGCGATGAGCCCCTCGAGCAGCATCGCCCCGTAGCCCACCGCGGGGGCGTCCGTCTCCCGGTCGAGCTGGCGGCTCGTCGTCCCCGAGCAGACGAGCCCGTGGAAGCCCGAGCAGGCCCCGCAGGCGATGGTGACGAAGAGGAAGGGCAGCAGCGGCGCCCCCTTCGGCGAGGTCCAGGAGACGAAGGCCGGCTGCTCCACCGCGACCCCGCCGAGGAGCAGCCCGATCACCCCGGCCCCGAGGAACCCGTAGAGGAGGAACCCCCCGAGGAAGCCGCGGGGCTGCATCAGCACCGGCATCGGGAGGAGCGCCGCGACGAAGCAGTAGGCGAGGAGGAGGAGGTCCCAGGCGAGGCGCGGGTTCCCCCCGGCCAGCGCGCCCGGGAGGACGAGGGGGATCTCCCTCCCGAACCAGATCACGGCCGCCAGCAGCGGCATGGTGATCGCGACCGCCGGGAGGAGCCCGAGCCGCCCGCGGGTGAAGGCGACCCCGAGGCCGAGCGCCAGCAGGAGGTACATCACCGAGGAGGAGGCGACCGCGCCCCCGGAGCCGGGCCGCGTGAACGCCGCCGCCGTCATGTCCGCGAAGGCGATGGTGACGTAGACGAGGGCGATCCAGACGAAGGAGAGGTAGACCGCCATGGCCCGCCGCCCGAGGCGCTCCCGGAGGATCTCCCCCACGGAGAGCCCCCGGTGGCGCACCGAGGCCACCAGCGTCGCGAAGTCGTGGGCCGCCCCGATGAGCACGCAGCCGAGGAGGATCCAGGCGAGGGCCGGCCCCCAGCCGAACCAGAGCCCGGCGAGGATGGGTCCCGCGATGGGCCCCGCCGCGGAGATGGCGGAGAAGTGCTGGGCCAGCAGCAGCGGCGCCTTCGCGGGGACGAAGTCCACGCCGTCCTCCCGGGCGTGGGCCGGGGTGGCCCGGGAGGCGTCGAGGGACAGGCGGCGGGCGAGGAGGCGCGCGTAGACGAGGTAGCCCGCCAGCAGGAAGAGGACGGAGCCGAGGCCCACGGGCAGGAGCGTCATGGGCGGGGAGGATAGCGGCCCCCGCGGGCGGGGGCAAGGCGCGGGGGCGGCGCCGCGGCGCCGGCCAGGCGGGTTCGAGGCGGTCGCTGAGGAGCGTGATCAGTACCGAACCCGACCCGGATTCGTCAACCTGACGGAATCGGGTCGGGTTCGGTACTGATCAGGGTCGGTACGGATCGGCTAGGCGGGTTCGAGGCGGTCGCTGAGGAGCGAGCGGGTGGCGGCCGAGCGCCCCTTCCCGATCCACTTCCGGACCTGCGCCACGAGCCTGTCGGGGGCGATGGGCTTCTCCAGCACCTCGTCGGCGCCGAAGGAGAGGAGCCCCTCGCGGTCCTTCACCTCGGGGACGCCGGAGAGGACGATGACGGGGACCCGGTCGAGCCGGCGGTTGGCGCGCAGGACCCGCAGCACCCCGCTCCCCGTGAGCCCGGGGAGCCAGAGGTCGAGGACCACGCAGTCGGGACGCTCGCGGAGCGCCTTCTCCACGGCCACGGAGCCGTCCCGCGCCTGGATGACCTCGTAGCCGGCGGCCTCGAGGGCCACCCGGCAGAAGATCCGGAAGGCGTCGTCGTCCTCGACCAGGAGCACTCGGTGCATTCGAATTCGTCCGCTGGAGGAACCCCGGGGCTTCCCCTCCGGGGGGGTGTCCGGGCTCCAGCCTACCACGAGTGGGGCCGCGCCCGGCGATTCGAGCCCCCCGGCACGCGCCCGGAAGAGGCGGATCCCCGGTGAGATCCGTCACCGCGCCGCCGCCGGTCTTGGGCATCATGGGGGGCCGGAGGGGGCGGGCGCCCCCGGCGGAGGGAGGTCCTGCGATGAGGGCATGGATGGCGGCGGCGGCGGCGACGGCGGCGGCGCTCCTCCCGGCGGGGGGAGCGGCGGCGGGCGAGGAGGAGCTGAGGCGGGAGCTCGAGGAGACGAAGGAGCAGGTCCGCCGCCTCCTCGACCGCGTGGAGACGCTCGAGGGCCGCGCCGGCTCCCCCGGGGAGCTCGGCGAGGCCGTGGAGAAGTACCTCCGCGAGCACCCCCCGGCCGCCCCCGCCATGCCCGCGGGCGCCCCGGGCGCGGGGAACGTCTCCGCCCCCGGGTCGAAGGCGCTCCGCTTCTCCGGCCACATCCTCTTCTGGTGGGAGCAGTGGAACGGCTCCTACCGCGCGCTCGACCCCGCGGGCGAGGACGTGAACGACGTCGGCTGGCTGCGCGCCTCCCTCCAGGCGGACGCCACGATCACCGACGACCTCCGCGCGCGGGTCGAGATCCGCGACGCCCGCGCCTGGGGGCAGGAGCCCTCGACCACCGGCCAGCTCCAGGCGCCCTCCACGGGCACCGACCTCAAGCAGGGGTGGTTCGAGGCGGACGACCTCTTCGGCTGCGGGACGAGCACGCGGGCCGGCCGGCAGGTCCTCTCCTACGGGGACCAGCGGGTCGTCGGGGAGCTCGACTGGCACACCTACGGCCGGTCCTTCGACGGGGCGCTCTTCTCGCGCACCTTCGGCGGGACGAAGGCCGACCTCTTCGCCGCCCGCGTGGTCGAGCGGGGCGCGGGGGCCTACACCCCGGGCGTGGACAACGACGACCGGGACCTCCTCGGGCTCTACACGATGACCCCGGGCGCGGTCCACCACAGCGACCTCGACGCCTACGTGCTGTTCCTGAAGGACCGGCTGGCCATGGCCGGCGAGGCGCCCGGGACCTCGGGGAACACCTCCCTCCTCACCGGCGGCTTCCGGCTCGTCGGCGCGAAGGACGGCTTCGACTGGGGGACGGAGTGGGCGCTGCAGGACGGCTCCGTCGCCGGGGACGCGATCCTCGCCTGGGCCGGGCACGCGCGGTTCGGGTACACGATGACGGAGACGAAGGGGACGCCGCGGATCGGCGTCGAGTGGGACATGGCCACGGGGGACGACGACCCCTCGGACGGGGACCGCGGCTCCTTCCAGACGCTCTTCCCGACGAACCACATGCACTACGGCATCCTCGACCTCATGGCCTGGCAGAACATGCAGGGGTTCCGGGCCTCCTTCTCCGTGGCCCCCGCGGAGAAGTGGACGCTGCAGGTCGACTGGTGGCGCCTCTACCTCGAGGACGCCGACGACGCCTGGTACGGCGCGAGCGGGGCGGTCATCCGTCCGGGGGCGGCGGGGGCGTCGAAGTACCTGGGCTCGGAGCTCGACCTCGTCCTCACCTGGAAGGCCTCGGACCGGATGAAGGTCGCCCTCGGCGGCGCCCAGTTCTTCGACGGCGGCTTCGTCCGCGACACGGGGGGCGGGGGGGACACCTTCTGGTTCTACGTCCGCGTGCAGGTCGGCTTCTAGGGGGGTGACGGCCGGCGCCGCATTCCGCCGCCCCGCCCGCGGGGCGCGGCACACTGGGGGGATGTCCCCCCGGCGCCC
>JAKLKS010000310.1 GCA_023150535.1 Planctomycetota bacterium | reverse complement strand
CCCCAGCGCCCCCGTCCTCGCGTCCCGCGCCTCGATCCGCGTCCCCCGCCCCTCCGGCTCCGCCGACGTCGCCGCCACCACCCACCGCTCGTCCACGAGGAGCGCCGTCGAGGACGGGTCGAACATCCGCCCCTCCCCGGCCCGCGCCGTCCAGAGCACCCGCCCCCCCTCCGCGTCCACCGCCGTCAGGAGCCCCGTCTCGTCCAGCGCCGCCGCCGCCGCCGGCCCCGCGGCCGCCGCGAGGATCCCCTTCCCCTCCTCCGGGCTCCAGCCGAAGACCCGCGCCCCCCGGTGGGGGTCGAAGCCCCGGAGGTCGGAGGTCCGCAGCAGCACCAGCGGCCCCCCCCGGTGGGGGAGGAGTTCCGCCTGCGCCTCGTCCTCCCCGCCCCGCAGCGGCACGTGCCAGGGCCGGAAGGAGCCGTCGCCCGCCTCCACCACCCGCACCATGGGCAGGTCCCCGTCGAAGCTCTCGAGCAGCACCCCGCCCGGGACCGGCGCCAGCGCCTGCGCGCCCCCGGGCACCTCCCGCGGACCGCCCCAGACCGCCTCCCCCGTCGCCGGGTCGAGGGCGAAGAGCGAGACGGTCTCCATGTCGTCCGTGGACTCGAGGAGGAGCACCGCCACCCCCTCGGAGACGCAGAGCCCGACGGCGTTCCCCGGGAGGGGCGTGGACCAGAGCATCCGCCCCGTCGCCGCCTCCAGGCCCGCGGCCTCGTCCTGGTGGGCGAAGAGGAGCACCCCGTCGCACCAGGCCGCCTCGCCGAGGAAGGAGGGGTGGGCGGCGCTCCACCGCTCCTCGCCCGTGGCCGCGTCCACCCCGGAGATCGCGGGGCCGGCCTGGAGGAAGAGGAGCCTCCCGCCCACCGGGTCGCCGCCGGGGAAGAGCGGGCGGGGGAGGGCGCCGGCGGCGGCGGAGCGCTCCCAGAGGGTGCGGTAGGGGCCCGTCGCGGGGAGGGAGGCGGCCTCGGAGGAGGCGCTCTCGAGGTCCCCGGCGGCGAGGCGGCGCTTCACCGCCTCGGCGGCCGGGAGGACGGCGCCGCCCGTCTCGATGGGGGAGGCGGGGAAGCGGCGGGCGAGGCGGAGGAACTGGCTGCGGGCGGCGGCGGCCTTGCCGGAGCGGGCGAGGGATTCGGCGAGGATCCACGCGGCGGCCGCCGCCGCGTCGTCCCCGGGGTCGAGCGCGAGCACCCCGCGGGCCGCGGACTGCGCCCCGGCCGGGTCCCCGGCCCCGAGCAGCAGGCGCGCCCCATCGAGCGCCGCCGCGAGCCCCGCCTCGGAGTTGGGCCAGATCCGCAGCACCCGGAGGAGGGCCTGCGGGTCCTTCGCCGCGCGGGCCTGCGCGAGGGCGGCGGCCGCCTTCGCCTCGAAGGGGGCGTAGACCGCGGGCCCCCGGCGGCGGATCACCTGGTCGGTGAAGAGGCGCGCCACCTCCCGCGCCGGGCCCCCGAAGACGACGTCGGAATCCGGCCGCTCCTGGATCCGCTGCATGGCCGCCAGGGCCTCCGCGTCCCGGTCCAGCGCGCTCAGCCAGACGCCGAGGTAGAAGAGCGCGTAGGAGGCGGCCGTGGAGGCGCCGGGGGAGCGGTCGACGAGGTGGCGCTCCTCCACGAGGCGGGCGTCGGGGTGGTCCCTCACCACCGCCTCGACGAGGGGGGCGGCGAGGTCGAAGCGGTCGGCGTCCTGGAGCAGGCGGGCGCCGCGCAGGAGCACACCGGCGGCGTCGGCGGGATCGGCGGCGTTGCGGGCGGCCTCGGCGAAGGCCCTCTGGGCCTCCTCCGGCTTCCCCGCGGCGGAGAGCGCCGAGGCCCGGGTCTCGAGGACGGCGAAGATCCCCGTCCGCACCTGGACCTCCATCCTCTCCCGCTCCCCGGGGGGGAGGGCGGCGGCGCCGGCCAGCGCGCGCCGCAGCAGGGGGAGCGCGGCCTCGTGGCGATCCGCGGCGAGGTAGGCGCGGGCCGCCTCGAGGAGGGCGGAGGGGTCCTCGGGCCTCTCCGCGAGGAGGGCCGCCACCCGGGCGGCGACGTTCTCGGCGCTGAAGTGGCCCTCCATCTGGTAGAGCCGGGCGATCACGGCCGCCCCCTCGGCGGTGACGAGGTTCCCCCCGGCCCGCCCCGCGACCTCCCCGTCGGCGCGGACCCATGGGTCCTTCCGCACCACCCGGCCCGCCCCCCGCGCCTCCAGCACCCAGAGGGCGCGGTTCGTCGGGACGTGGAGGAGCCCCCCCGAGAGGACGCCGCGGCCGGAGCACTCCTCCTGGTGGCGGGTGTCGAAGGGCTGGTCCCAGGCGAGCCTGCCGGTGCGCAGCTCCAGCGCCCGGACCCCGGTGCCGGCGAGGTAGGCGCAGTCCCCGTCGGCGCCGAGGAGCCGCGTCATGCGCGGGTCGGAGCTCCGCCTCCCGTCCCGCCCCGGCGCCGACCAGAGGAACTTCCCCGTGGCGGCCTCGAAGGCCAGGACGCTGGCCCCGTCGGCGGGGGCGACGACCACCACGCCCCCGCTCACGACGGGGGGGGAGCCGGTGAAGGTGAACTCCCTCTCCGGGGTCGTCCAGAAGGTCTGGTAGTAGGGGATCTCCACCTGCCGGTAGCCGCGGGTCCAGAGGGGGCGGCCCGTGGAGGCCTCGAGGCAGGAGAGGAGCCCCATGTTGGTCTGCACGAAGACCCGGTCCCCGTCCGAGGCGACGGCGGCCACCGCCACCTCCTTCACAGGGCGGCCGAAGAGGTTCTGCTCCTGCTGGCCGAAGCCGAGCGGCGTCACCCAGCGCACCTCCCCGGTCCTCCGGTCGGCGGCGAAGGCCGCGGCCTCGAACTGGCTGCGGTAGGCCGCGCCGGCCGAGATCACGAGGTCCCCGAGGACGAGGGGGGCGGCGGTGGCGTTGAGGCGGGAGAGGCGGTCGGCGAAGGGGTCCCCCGCGGGGCGGGGGTCGGCGTGGGACCAGAGGAGGGCCCCGGTCCCGGCGTCGAGCGCGAAGAGCCGCCGCGTGGGGAGGTAGGGGATGATGTCCTGCCCGGCGAAATAGATGGTGCGGACCCTCTCGCCCAGGGGCCAGGCCATGAGGCCGGCGTAGAGCACGCCGTCCTTCACCGTCGGCGAGGCGAGCCAGGAGGCGTGGGTCCGCGCCGATTCCAGCCGGGGGATCTCCGGCCCGCGGAAGTGCCACCGCTCCTTCCCCGTGTAGAGGTCCCGGGCGTGGACGTCCCCCTGCCAGTGGAAGAAGACGACGCCGTCCACGATGCAGGGGACCACGGGCTGGGAGGCCTTCACCGCCTGCTCGACGGAGGTCTCGCGGTTGATCTGGCGGAAGTCGGTGTCGGTCCAGTTGAACCGCGGGCTCCCCTCGATCCACCGCGGCGCCCCGAGGGGGGGGACGGCGGCGCCGGCGCCGGAGCGGGAGGGGCCGCCGCCGAGGGTGGCCGCGTCCCCGCCCCCGCGGCGCGGGCCGGCCTCGGCCGCCGCCTCCTCGAGGATGCGGGAGAGGGGGACCTCGACGCCGCCGGCCCGGACCGCCGCCCCGGGGGGGAGCGCCGGGGAGGAGCGCAGGGCCTCGAGGCCGTCGTGGTCCCGGATCCGGGCGAGGGCGCGGGCGAGGCGGGCGGCGACGGCCGGCCCCCCCTCGGGGGATCCGGGGAACCGCCGCAGGAGCTCCCGCAGCGGGGCGACGGCGAGCCCCGGCTCCCCCCGGGCGAGGCGGAGGTCGGCCAGCGCCAGCAGCGCCCGCGGTCCGGCGGGGCCGGCGAGCAGGTACCGATCCCCCAGGGCGGCGAGGGCGGCGGGGTCCCGGGTCCGGAGGGCGGCGGCGAGGGCCTCCTCCGCGACCGGGCCGAAGGTCCGGCGGTAGGCCTCCCGGGCCTCCGGGGAGAGGGAGGCGATGCGCTCCATCACCACCGCCCGGGCCCCGAGGAAGAGGAGGGGGTCCTCCGCGGTCCGCACGAGGTGGCGGGGGTAGCGGTCGAGGATCTCCTGGAGGAGGAGGACCCCCTTCTCCGGGAGGCCGCGGCCGAGGAGCCGGTCGGCCTCGTCGAGGCGGGAGCGGACCTCCTCGGAGTCCTCGACGGACCAGGTGCCCTCCTCGCCGGGGGGGGGCGGGGAGGGGGGGGCGGCGGGGGCGGGGGAGGGGGA
>JAKLKS010000030.1:22981-25807 GCA_023150535.1 Planctomycetota bacterium | reverse complement strand
CGGGCAACCTCGACGTCTTTCGTGAATGAAATCCATTCCGATGGCTTGTCTCCGTGAATGTGCGCAAGTGGACCCTCTGCTAGGTTCCCCTGCCTCAATTCGCGCCCCATGGGGCGTACTCCTGAATAGAGACTCTCTTCTTCAGAGATCCTCCGGTAGAGGTACCTTGCCCCTACCTCTTGTTCCAGGCCGGGGACACTGCCGTTCAACTTCTTCAGCGATTGCCATACAGGCGAATTCTCGGGATTCGAGAAGTGTGTGGAGGCCTTCTCTACCGCGCTTGCGAATCGATTCACTAGATCCAGCCCGTTCCCGAGTCCCACTCCCCTCGCGAACTTCTCCGCCCCCCCCACGGCACCGAGACCGGCCGCGATCGGCCTCCCCGCCATTCCCAAGGCTCGCGTCACGACTCCGGCGCCTCCCTTGGACAGCGCACCCGCCGCCCCGCCCACGACCAACCCGCCGACGATGACCGCCCCTCCGCCGATGATCTTCGCGAAGGTCCTCGCTCCCCGTACGAGCCCGGAATCGAGGTCGTCCCCTTCGAGCGGCACCGCCCCCAGCATCCCCTGGGCGATTCGCCCTCCGAGCCCGGCCACCTTCCCTGTCTCGGTGTTGGAGATGAGCCGCCAGACGTCGACGAAGGACTCCCCGGCCTGCTCGAGTTCGACGGAGGCCGATTCCTTACTGCCAATGAGCGCGTTCGCCCCCGCCATCAGCAGGTTCAGCGGGACCTCGATGGGGACCTCGAAGAGAAGTTTCGTTGCGGCGGCAACTCCGCGCTTGATGCCCCCCCAGGCCCCCGTTCCGCTCTCCGCAGCCTCCCAGGCCGCGATCATCGGGTCGTTGAGCCGGCGACGATTCACCGCCGTCGCGAGTTCCACCGACCCGATGTCCTCCAGTCGGACATCCTCAAAGCCGAGGTACTCGACTCTCGCCCTCGCCTCCAGGATAGCCTTTGCCTGGCCCTCCTCCCGGGAGCCCGCCGCGTAGTCCCCTCCCCCGGGAAGGGGCAGTCGGGCCACCCGCAGGAGCCTCTCCGCCTCCTCCATGTCGACACGGGAGTAGTCCAGCCCGGAGTTGGCGTCCTCGATGAGCTGGCGGCCCTTCTCGGCCTGCGCGAGGACCCGGGCGGGGGCCTTGGCGATGGCCTCCAGCGACCGCAACGCCTGCAGGCGCTCCGCGCGGCTGCCGTTCTTCCCCGCCGCCAGGACGGCCACGGTCACGTTGATGAGCGACAGGAGCCCTGCCCCGGTCTTCGAGAGCAGGAGGGACTGGCCGAGGAGCCTGGCGAGCATCCGCTCTTCCTTCGAGTTGAGCGGCACTCCGGACTCCAGCTTGTCGAGGAGCCGGGCCCCCCTGCGGTTGAGTTTCCCCAGCTTCTCGTGGAGGGCATCCACCGCCTTCTCGATGGCCGCGAGCGCCTCCCGCGCCCGCTCCTCCAGTTCCGGATCCGGCTCGGCCGGTGGCGTCGCCCCCTCCCCGGCTCCGGGCGTTTCCGTGGCGACCGTATCGGCGGGCGCCTTGTCCGCGGCCGGCTTGCCCGGCTCCGCCTTCGGAGGGGGGGGAGGCTCCTCCTTCCGCGTGGCCTCGGGAACCCTGGGGGGGGCGGGAGGCGGCAGTCCCTTGCCCTTGGTTCCCTCGGTTTCGGTCTCCGGCTCCGGCTTGGGCTCGACCCCCCCGGCGGGCTGGGGGGAGCTGACCTCCTTCTCCCATGTGCACACGCACTTCTGGTCCGGGTCGCACTGGATGTTGCAGGGACCGCACTCCCCCCCGGGGTTCACCCCGGATCTGTGGTCCACGGCGACGGAACTGCCGCGCCCGGGCCCCTCGTCCGTCGGCGTTTCGCCCGCCGGGGTGCCCTTCGGCGGATTCGCCAGCATCTCCGCCTGGACGGCCGCCGCTTCGGCTTCCGCCGCCAGCCGCTCGGCCCTCTCCGCCGCCCGCTTTGCCTCCTCCTTCGTCCCGTACCGTGCCGCGTTCTTCGCCTCTCGTGCCGCCCGCTTCGCCGCCTTGGCCGCCTCCTTGGCGGCCTTGACGGCCGCCTTCGCCGCGCGGATTCTCTTCGGGGTCAGCGACTTCCGGTTGGTGGCGAGGGCCCCCTTCGCCGCGGTCGCCCTGTCCCTTGCGTGACGGGCATTCTTCGATGCCCGGTCCGCGCGACGCGCCTCCTCCCCGTTGGGCTTCGCCGCGTACTTCCTGTCCTCCCGGGCCCGGGACTTGGCGATGCGGTCCTTCGCCTTCGCAATCTGCTCTTCCGCCTGGTCCTTGTTGCTGAAGTTGTCCCTCAGCTTCTGTTCCGCCTCCGCGGCGGCTTTCGAGGCTTCCCTGGCTTCCTCCTCCAGTTTCGATTCCGCCCTGGCGACCTCCTCGTGGGCGACGTTCGATCCTGCGAGGGCATCGGTCAGGCTGGCCCCGCCCGGGACTCCTGATCTTCTCTCGTGCTTCTCGTAGGCATCCCTCAAGGCCCCCTCGAAGGAACCGCCCCCCTTCCCCAATGTCGGCTTCGCGAACACGCCCGGCCGGACCGACGGCCGGGGACTCGGGGGAAGGCCCCCTCCTCCCCTCGCCGGTCTCGGGACAAGGGCCGCCGCACCGGTGGGCCCCGATGCCGTGTGGATCCCGGCCTGGGGGCTGGCGAAGGCCGCGACGGGAAGTTGCGAGAGACCTGCGGGATCCCAGGCTCCCGCGTGGGCCCGGACTCCCGCCTTCGTCTGGCTCCGAAGCCTCCCGCCCCACCCTTGGCTGACGGTCGGAGCGACCGGCCCTTGGAACATGCCGGTTGGCTCCCGGTCCGGCATCTGTGGTGGCATCAACTCCTCGCCG
>JAKLKS010000030.1:0-22971 GCA_023150535.1 Planctomycetota bacterium | reverse complement strand
ATCGGCCCCCCCGGTTCCAGGGGATCCGCGTCGAAGTCCGCATCGTCCCCGGAGACCCCGTCCCCGATCCTCGTAGGGGTCCCCGCGGGAGCCAGGACGCCGTTGGCGACCCGCGCCTCCGTCAGGTCCCGCGCCCCCTCCGCCTCGAACTGCGGCGGCGCCAGCAGCGGTCCGCTCGCCTCCCGCCAGACCCCGGCCCGATCGAACCCGTCCTCCGTCTCCGGCCCTCCCGTGGCGCCGAGCCCCGCGCCGGGCCCGCGCCAGGCCCCTCCCCGGTCGAAGACCCCCGCCAGCGGGGGCGCCACCGGAGGCGGTTCGGGGAACGTGAGCAGGAGCGTGGACCTCGTCGAATCCCCCGGGAAGACCCACGCGACCTCCGCCTCCCGACGGTCCGCCGCCGTCGGGTCCTCGAGGGGGGACCGCAGCGCCGCCTCCGCCTGCTGCGGACCGGGGATCGCCGACCGGACCGGAGGGACCTCCCGCGCCACGGGCGGGCCGGCCCGGGAGGGGAAGAGGCGCGGGACCTTGACCGAGGGGACGCTCCCCAGGATGGTCGCCCCGGGCGTCCCGCCGCTCGCCATGCGGGGCATCCCGGGCGCGATGACCGCGCCGACCTGCCGCCAGGGCCAGGGGCCCATGGGGGTGGGCGGATCGGGCCCCGGCTGGAGGAAGGCTCCCGTCGCCTGCCCGTAGGTGGTCTTCGCTCCCGTAGGGATGCCCCCTCCGGAGTCGGGAGGAGGGGGATCCTGCGGCGGCGGCGGTTGGGGAGGGTTCTCCCCGCCCGGAGGATCCGCCGTCCCCCCCCCGGAATCCGGGGGCACGGGATCCGGCGGCAGGTCCTCCGTCCCGACCGCCCCCCGGGGAGGCTCGCACCGGCAGACGCACCGGTATCCGGGCGGCGCGCACCCGCCGCCGGGAGCGGGTTCGCCCCCGGTCGCGGGCGCCCCGGCCCCTTCCTTGCCCGTGGCGGAATCGGCGGACCGGACCGTCCCCGCCGCAGCCGCGGGGGCGTCGTTGGTTCCGGACTGCGGACTTCCTGTTCCCGCCACGGAGGCCCTCCCCTTCGCCGCCGGCTGTGCCCGGCCCGCCCCTGTCGGGAAGGCCTTCAACCCCGGCGGCGAAGCGGGCTAGCTGAGCCTCTCCTCGAGGAACCCGACCGCGTAGCAGGTCACGACATTGGTGGTGTTCGGCAGGACGAGCCTCAACCGGAACCACCGCTTGGAGAGCGTGTAGGAGTACTGCGTCTCCTGGTTCGGCAGGGGGTTCACCGGCTGGGAGGGGGACCCGGCGCACTCGCTCCAGGAGTTCTGGTCGGTGGACTCCTCGAAGTAGACCGCGATGTCCGTGCCCCCCCCGATCAGGGCCGGCCGCCAGAAGTTGACGATGACCGTCTGGTAGGCGGTCACGTCCATCCCGATCGTCGTGAAGTCCTGGGACCCGCTGTAGGTCGTGTACCGCGGGATGAGGACGAGAGGCGTCAGCTGCCCGGCCATGGGACCCTTCCTTTCGACGGCCTTCCGCCGTCATGGCCCGTCCGATCCGGATCCGGGAGAGGTCGGGCCGACCCTCCCCCGGCGAGGCTCCCTACTCCTGATCCGGCGTCGCGGCCGCGATCCTCCTCACGAGGTTCCCGGCCGCCCAGCAGGTCAGGGCGACCCGGTTGGCGCTGGAGTCCACGAGGACGATCCGGACCCGGAAGTACCTCTTCGTGAACTCGAGGCTCACGAGGTCGTTGTCGTCGGGGGTGTCGATGACGGCGCCGATCCCTGTCCAGGCCGCCTCCGGCGCGTCGGCCTGGTTGGCCTCCTCGAAGGTGGCCTCGAAGGTGGCGACGGGCATCGTGTCCACGAACCCGAGCAGCTTCCCGCGCCAGAACTCGAGACGCGCCCCGCTATAGGCGGTGACGTCGAGCGCCAGGGTCGTGTAGGTCCCCTCCCCGACGTAGCTCGTGAACCGCGGTATCAGCACGAAGGGAACCGATTCCCCGGTCATGTGCGTTCCTCCCCTTCTCCCTGTCCTCTTCGACTAGGCGCTCGTCGCGTCGATCACGACCACCGACCCCGAGATCCCGGAGCCCTCCACCTCGGCCCGCACCTCGCCCGCGTAGGGGAAGGGCAGGTGGAAGGTCGCCCCGGCGGCGATCTGGAACTCCGTCCCGCCCGGGTTCGCCGCCTCGAACCGCACCCGGATCGGGGCCGCCACCTGGTTCTGGATGATCATGGTCAGCCGGTCGGCCCGGGCCGACGCGATGGTGGTGGGGCTCGTGTCCGAGACCGTGAAGGTGTTCGTGTAGACGGTGGCACCGGAGCAGTCCGGCGAGGACTTCGCCTGGATGCGGCTCCGCGAGTCCACCGCGGCCTGGTAGCCCTTCCCGTTCCCGGATTCGATGGAGGTCGTGGACATCGGTTCTCCTCGCGTTCCTTCCCGGCCTACGATTCCCGCGGCACGAGGGCCCCGACGGCCCAGGTGGTGAGGCCGGGCGGGCTCCCGCTCACGGCCACCGTCAGGCGGATCCACTCCAGCGACAGGTCCCGGACGTAGGTCTCCTCGGTCGCCCCCGGGCTGACGGTGCCCCCGACGGCGTGCCAGTGCTCGAGGTCCGTGGATTCCTCCAGCGTCATCACGGTCGAACCGGAGCCGATGCCGACGTTGGCCCAGGTCGTGAGGATGAGCTGCGCGAACTCCTTCGCGGGGACGGGAGGGGTCTTGAAGGTCGTGCCGCCATAGAGGGCGGTGTAGCGGGGCAGGAAGACGATCCTCGTCGGTTCCATCACGGCCTCCGTTCCTCGGACGGCATCCCTTCCATCCTCCCCACGGGCTCCCTGCGCAAACGGCCCGCCCTACTTCTTCCCCGCCTGGGCCAGCTTCTCCAGGGCGAAGGCCATCATCTCCTGGGGGCTCAGCGCCTTCCCGGTGGAGAGCATGTCCGGCATCGGGCTCGACTTTCCTCCCGCGAACCGATCCCAGGGGGCGGCCGGCTGCGGCGGGGCCACGGACTCCCCCGTCCTCGCCGCCGCCGCCCCCGCGGCCGTGGCGGTCGGGCCCGAGCCGGCGGGGGTCTCCCGCTTCGGCAGGGCCCAGACCCCGCCGCCGCCCCCCCGCAGGAGCCCCTCGGCCCAGCAGGTCGCGAGGGAATCGGTCCCGCCCAGGAGCTTCACCTTCAGCCGGAACCAGCGCAGGCGGAAGCCGTAGCTGAAGAACCGCGTCTCCCCGGCCCCGAGGACCACGCCCTCGGGCGTTGCCGGTCCGAGCACCCAGGTGTCCGCGTCCAGCGATTCCTCGAGGTAGACCGTGAAGGAGCCGTTGGAGAGGCCCCCGAGGAAGACCTGGAACTGGGCGCCCGCGTACCGGGAGACGTCCAGCGGGAGGGTGAAGAACTCGCCGGGCCCGACGAGGGTCGTGAACCGCGGCAGGAAGACGATGGTGGCGTCAACGGTCTCCATGGCGCTCCTTCCCCGGGTCGCCGCCCGGGACGGGGTTCGTTCGAGGCGGGCATCCCTCCGTCATCGCGCCCCGCCCTCCCGGTCCGCTTCGGGATCGACGGGGGGACGGACCCTTCTCACGGTGACGTGGATCCGGGCATACGCGCCGGGAAGGGGATCGAGGCGGAGCCGGAGGAACCGCGCGTGCTCCTCGGGGTCGAAGCGGGCCTCCCCTTCGAAGGCCGGGCTCCGGGAGGGAGCGGCTTCCCTCCAGCACTCGAGGTCGTCGCTCTCCTCGAAGCGGACGCCGGGAAGCGCGGTCCCCTCGCCCGACGCGGGGCGGACGTGGATGTCGGCGGTGCCGAAGGCGTGGAGGTCGAGGGGGTCAGAGTACATGGGCCCCTCCCTCGCCGGTGTCGTCGGGCTCCGGGTCCCCGGGGCCGTCCGTCGGCCCCCAGGTCCCGGGGTCCTCGGTTTCCGTGACCTCGATGCGGAGCGGCGGGAGCGCGGAGACGTCGTACAGAGGGCCCGCCCAGGGGGAGGTGCCGACCAGGAGGTCGGAGAACCGGGGGAAGAACACGAACGCGTGCTCCCGCTTCCTTTCAGGGTCTTCGGCGGACTCCATCGGCTCCGGGCCTCCTCTCGCCATGACCCCACTATGGCGGCGGTGAGTTCCTCTACCGGGGTGTCCATTTCCCGTTGGAGGGTGTCCTTTTCCCGTCGACCCCGCTGGGCGGATCCCTCGCTGGGAGGACGACTCCATCCTCTCGAAGGGCGCGCAGGAGGTTGGACTTGTTCCCGTATCCGACCTCGTACGCGACCTCTGTCAGGGTGACTCCCTTGCCGAGCCTGTGGAGCGCGTACTCCCTCCTGTACTCCCAGAGGAGATCGATGGGGGGGATTCCGAAGCGCTCCTGGCAGGCCGCCAGGAGGAGGTCGTCCGACAGGCCCATCGCTGCGGACAGCCCGGCGGGACTCATGTCCCCGAGTCTCGGGATCTCGAGGAGAAGCCTAGAGCACAGCGGGTCCCTGACGAGGACGTCCGGCACCCAGGCCAGCGGGGGCAGGGGTTGCCGGAGGGGGATGGCCGCCGCATGGAGCACCCGGTGCTCGAGGTTCTCCGCGTCCACGGGGGCCACTCCCGCCTCCACCCTCCAGCGGTCCACCGTTTCGTAGGACGTGAGCCTCGGTGCGGCCAGGGGGATGGCGGCCGGCAGCGGGAGCCTCCGGACCACGGGCAGGAGATCGGGATCGTCGAGGGCGGTGTCGCGAAGGACCAGGACGAACCCGCGGCCGCGCGAGAGCGACAGGAGTCGGCCGAGATCCTCGCGGGAGATCTCTCTCGCGATGGCGGCCACTCCCTCACCGAGGGCCCCGCCCTGCCCGAGGACGAAGACCCACCTTCGGACCTTCCTCCCCGAGAGGGGCTCTCCGAGATGGGCGGACTCCTCGCTGGTCTCCCTCTGCCGCCCTCTCCGGGTGGGTGGGTGGGTGGGTGGGTGGGTGGGTGGGTGGCGCTTCACCCGCCGCTGCAGCGCAGCATCGAACTCTCCTGGGCCGATCGGCGATCGAAGCCCCGGGACCCGATGGGTCCCCGAAGGGCGGTCGATTCGCTCCCTGTCCACGCCTTCCCGGCATACCCCCACTCTCCCTCCCCGCACCCCGGCACTGCAGCCTGCCGCCGTCGGAATCCGTCTCCGTTCCCTCACCGGTGCGATCCCCGCTTCTCCCTCCCGGGGACCACTCCGCATCCCGCCCTTGCGTGTGGACCTTCCTGCGGCCTACCTCCTGATCCCGGCCGTCACCCCCGCTCCGCCCGTTGCCGTCCTGACCCGCCGCCCTCCAACGCACCCTATCCCACGGGGCTCCGGACGCCACCACCCCCGCACCGGACCTGCCTCGGGCCCCCGGTTCGGACCGTCGGGGATTCCCCTCCCCGACCCTCCCGACCCCGAGGAGGGTGGCAGATGCCCGCAATGGAAGTCAAGTGCGGGCTTCCACGGTCCTCCCCCCGACCGGCAACCGGCCTCCTCGCCGGTGAGGGCGGCCCTCGGGACCCTCCCCGAGCCGTTCTCACCGCCGACGAATCCCGCAAGGCTCGATGGAGGGGGACCCCGACGTAGAATGAGCCGCGGCGAGGAGCCACCCATGAACCGGCAGGACTTCATCGAGGCGCGCCCCGACGTAATGAACGGCAAGCCCGTCTTCAAGGGGACCCGCGTCACCGTCGAGCACGTCCTCCAGGAACTCGCCAACGGGATGGCCGAGGACGAACTCCTGCGCGGACACCCCCGGATCACCCGGGATCACCTGCGCGCCGCCCGGGCCTGCGCCGCCGCCGCCATCGGAGTCAAGCCGATCCGCCGCGGGTAGCGGGTCCGGAACGCGCGGGGCCTCCCTCCCCCCCCTCAGCTCTCCCGATCCTCCTCGAACCGCGCCGCCAGACGGAACCGCATGATCACCGCGTGCCCGAAGGCCCCCGCGGCCATGAGCAGGCACCAGGAGATCGCCTTCGGCCCGTCGTCGTCCCAGTCCCAGGCCCCCCCCTCCCAGAGATGCCCGAACCCCTCCAGCACCCCGGCCACCGTCGCCGGAGGGCTCCCCATCTGGCACCAGTCCACCTGGTCCCGGGTGAGGATCCCCCCGGCCTGCGCCGCCTCCCCGAGCAGCGGCAGCGCCACCGCCGCCGCCCCGAAGGCGGCCAGCGCCCGCACCATGGCCGGCCGCACCCGGTCGTGCTTCGCCGAGCAGGAGAGCCCCTGCACCGTCCAGTAGAGCGGGAGCGCCGCGCAGAGCAGGAGCCCGGCCGTCGTCGGCAGGAGCGGCGCCCCGCCCTCCAGCGCCGAGAGGCAGGCGTGCCCGAGCGGCACCGCGAAGAGGAACCCCAGCCCCACCGCACCCCCCGTCACCTTCCCCGTCACGATGTCCCAGGGAGCGAGCGGGGAGGAGCGGAGCAGGTCGTAGGAGCCCTGGCTCCGCTCGTGCCCGAAGGTCGCCGCCCCCTGCACGCAGCCCACGAGGCAGAGCAGCGTCATCTCCGCCGCGAGGTAGTCGTAGGGGGCCCGCCCGACCCCCTCCGCGACCCCGATCACGAGGAGCCCGAGGAGCGCGGCGAGTACCGTGTAGAAGAGCGGGCGGGAGGTGGCCGTGTTGAGCTGCCGCGCCTCCTTCCAGACCACCGGGTTGAGCCCGGGGCTCCCGCGCCCCAGCAGCCTCCGGAGGAGGAGGAGGGCCGGGGAGCCGGTGCGGCGGCGGGGCCCGGCCGGCGCGGCGGCGGCGGCTCCCGCGGGGGGGGATTCCGCTCCGGCCGGCGCGGGAGCGGGGAGACGGGAGGCCCCGACCCGGCTTCCCGGCCGGTGGGGGGCGGACCGGCCTTCGGGCGACAGGAGTGCCGCCAGGAGTCCGGACTTCAGGGGCTCCTCCTCCCGGGCGAGGCGCCGGCCCGCCAGCCAGGCGAGGAGCCCGGTGAGGAGGAGGGAGAAGGCCAGGAGCCCCCACCAGGGCTGGGAGAGGAGGAACCCGGTCCAGGAATCGAGGGGCACGGGCCTGCCGGCGTTGCCGAAGCGCAGCGACTGCACCCAGGCCCCCGACCGCGCCAGCTCGAGGACCGGGCCCCCCGGGAAGGTGGCGACGAGGTGGGTCGGGAGCGGCCCCGGCACCCCGCCCCGCATCGGGAGGCCGGCGGAGAGGTGGCCGAGGAGCATCCCCCAGGCCGTCCAGCGCGCCGCGGGGAGGAGGAAGGAGAGCACCACCGCCGTCGCGAGGCGCTTCGAGATGCTGGAGACGAAGACCGACCAGGCCGCCAGCTCCAGCACCACCGCCGTGACGGTCACGAGGAGGCCGAGCACCGAGGTCCAGGGCACCCCGCCGAGGAGGAGCGGGACCGCGAAGACGGGGACCGCCGCCAGCGCCCCCGCCAGCACCGCCCCGGTGCGGGCGAGGACCTTCGCGAGCGCGAGGCCGAAGGGGTGGACCGGAGCGGCCAGCACGAGCGGCAGGGTCCCCTGCTGGCGCTCCTCGAGGATCGCCTCCACCGTCATGGGCGGGGTCCAGAGCGCGAGCAGGGCGACCAGGGAGACGGCGGCGACGCGGAACAGCAGCGAGCCCACCTTGTCCGGGTTCCGGGCGATGTCGTAGTACTCCGCCGCCGCCATGACGAGGACGATGGCCGCGAGGATCCCGGCCACCATCGCCCGCACCAGGAAGGATCTCCCGCGGGAAACCTCGCGAAGGAAGTCCCGCTCGAGCACCGCCCTCATCCCGCCTCCCTCTCCCGCTCGAAGCGGCGGGCGGCGAGGCGGGGGCCGAGGGCGTGGAGGAGGATCGCGGCGGCGAGGAAGAGGAGGGTCCCGAGGAGGGCGGCCGCGTGCTCCCGATGCAGTCCCGGGTCCCAGGTGAACTCCATGTAGCGGTAGTCGTCGAGCCACCGCAGGGCCGCCTCCGGGAGGAGGAAGCCCCAGGCCGGGGGCCAGAGCCCGAAGAGGAGGTCGGCCGCCTCCCTCTCCCGGAACCCCTCCTCGAGGAGGAGGCCGAGCGCCGGGACCCCGAGCAGGAGGAGCCCGTAGGCGCCCCCGGCGAGCCCCACCGCCGGCCCGGTGCGGAAGGCGAGGAGCCCGCAGTGGAGCCCGACCCCGGTCCAGAGGACGGAGGAGAGGAGCAGGACGAGGGCCGAGGCCGCCACGACGACGGGCGGCAGGTCCCCGAGGACGAGGACGAGGAGTAGGTGGAGCGCCGGGACGAGGAGGAGGAACCCGAGCCCCCGGAGCGCCCCGATCTCCTTCCCCCGGAAGAACTCCCGCGCCGTGACGGGGGAGGCGCGCAGGAGGTCGAGCGTCCCCGAGGTGCGCTCCTGCGCGATGGAGGCCGCGGCCGCCACCACCGCCACGAGCCCGAGGAGGCAGGCCTGCCCCGAGGCGAGGCCGAGGGCGATCTCCCGGCGCTCCCTCGCGTTCGTCTCCCCGAGGGAGACGGCCAGGGCATAGCCGACCGTGGAGAGGAGCAGGAGGAGCAGCGTCCCGTAGTACATCGGCCGCGAGGCGGCCGTGTTGAGGAGGCGGGACTCCTTCCAGGCGACGGGGTTGCCGTCCCCCGGGGGTCTCCGCAGGAGGCGCCGCGTCCGCTTCCAGCGGTCGAGGAAGGGGCGGCGGGGCTCCGCCTCGTACCGGAGGCGCCGCCCCGCGGCGAGGACCGCGGCGCCCGCGGCGAGGAGCGAACAGAGGAGGTAGGCGGCGGCCGGCTCGCGGAGGTGGAGGGGGAGCGGGCCCCGGAGGGCGCCGGGGGGCGGAGGCGGGGCCGGCATCCACCGGGTGCCCGAGGGGGTCCTCACCTGGATCATCCGGGGGCGGTTCGCGCTCCCGTCCCACCACCGCGCCATCTCCCGGTCGTACTCCCTCCGGTCCCCGAGCCGGAAGCAGCCCGGGAGCGGCGTCGTCACGGCGGCCCAGAGCCCCCCCTGCCGTTCCAGGGCCGAGGGCGGGGCGGCCCCCTCCCAGGGGGGCACCACGACGAGCGCGGCGAGGAACCCGGTCAGCGCCCACCGACCCGCGGGCAGGAGGTAGGCCCCCACCGCCGCCGTGGCCATGCGCCGGGAGACGGTGGAGAGCCAGAGCGACCAGGCCGCCATCTCCAGCACCACGCCCGCGGCCAGCATCCCCGCGGTCGCGATGTCCTCCGTGTCCACGCCGCCGAGCAGCAGCATCGCGGTGAGGGGGACCACGGCCCCGAGCGCCCAGGCGAAGACCGTCCCCGATCGGGCGAGGAGCTTCGCGAGGGCGAAGCCCGCGGGCCGCACCGGGGAGGCGAGGACGAGGGGGAGGGTCTCCCGGTTCCGCTCCTCGAGGACCGACCCGACCACCGCGGGCGGCGTCAGGACCGCGAGCAGCGCCAGCAGCGTGAAGGCCCCGCCGAGGAAGATCTCCTTCGCGGCCCGGTCCGGCTGGTCGGCGAGGTACCGGGGGTTGTCCAGCGCCACGGCCAGGACCGTGAAGGAGACCGCCGCCGCGACGAGGGTGCGGAACCAGAAGGTGCGCGGGCGGACCACCTCCGCGAGGAAGTCCCGCTCGAGGACCGCCCTCACGGCCGGACCTCGTCGCGGATCTCCTTCGCGCGGGCCTTCCCGCGCGCCTCCTCGAGCATCTGGCGGGCCCGCGCCCGGACCGGGCCGTCGAAGCCGGGGTCCTCCCCGTGGGTCATGCGGAACAGCTCCCGCTCGAGGAGCACCGGCATCCGCCGGGCGTCGTAGACGATGAAGAGGGCGGTGAGGAGGAGGAGGAAGAGGACGAAGAGGGACATCGCGAGGATCCCGAATCCCTGGAACCCCTCCGTCAGACCCCGCTCCAGCTCCCGGGGGGCCGTGACCAGGAGGTAGTAGGGAGGCCCGCAGAGGATGGCCGGGAGCACGATGAGCCCGAGGAACTCCCAGGAGCCGGCGGTCCGCCGGGCCGCGCCGATGAAGAACACCGCGACGGCCGCCGGGCAGAGGAGCGCGCAGGACCCGTGGGCGAAGGCGACGAAGGAGGCCCCTCCGAGGAGGGCCGCCGTCGCGCTCCCCGCGACCAGCCCCCAGGCGAGCCCGTGGACGGCGGCGTTGGCGACGGCGAAGAGGGCCAGCAGCCCGGTGAGCGCCGCGGAGAGGGGGTGGAGGTAGCCGGCGACGACCGAGAGGACGAGGTGGACCGAGGGGACGAGGAGGAGCGGCGCCGTCCCCGCGACGAGGCCGAGGAGCTTCCCGCGGGTCATCTCCCGGGCGGTGAGAGGCGTGGTGCGCAGGATCTCGAAGGGGGCGCCGGACTTCTCCCCCTGGGCGGAGGAGGCCCCCTGCACCGCCGCCAGCGCCGCCACCGCGGTGAAGCCGGCCAGCAGCCAGGCCTGGTTCCTGTCCCGCGTCCACTCGCCCGCGGCGTGGAGGATCGCGAAGACCGCCTCCCCGGCGAGGAGGAGCCCTCCCACGCCCCACTGGATGGACCGCGACCAGGAGCCGTCCAGCAGCAGCGCCTCCTTCCAGGCCATGGGGTTGCCGCGCACGAGGAAGGTCCGGAGCCGGTCCTCGATGGCGAAGCGGGGGAGGCGGCGCGCGAGGAACCCCCGGCCGGCGGGCATCTCCCGCCGGAGGAGGCGGGCCGCCAGCGGGATCGCCAGCGCGGCGAGGAGCAGCGAGGAGAGCAGGTAGCGGAACCCCGCCCCGGGCGCCGTCCCCGCCAGGAAGGGCAGCGGCGTGGTCGCCTCGAGGACCGCGGCCGCCCCCGGGAGGAGCGTCCCGATCCCCGTCCCCCGGAGCGCCGGCCCGATCCCCCAGTGGAGCGCCGGGAGGAGGTAGGCCGCCACCGTCGCCGTGGCCGGGAGCCGGGTCCCCGCGGAGACGACGAGGGCGAGCGCCCCGGCCTCGATGCCGGTCCCGAGGAGACCCGCCCCGGCGTCGAGGAGCCGTCCCCAGGAGGTCCCCCCGAAGAGCAGCGCGAGGCTGAGCGGGGGGAGCGCCGCCGTGGCCCACAGGAGCACCGTGCCGACCCGGGCGAGGTACTTCCCGAGGGCGGCCCCGAGCGGCCCCACGGGGGAGGCGAGGAGGAGGTCGAGGGTGCCCCGGCGCCGCTCCTCGAGGAGGCTCGGGACGAGCAGCGCCGGCGTGGCCGCGGCCAGCAGCAGGAAGAGGGCCAGCGTGATGTCCCGGAAGGCCGCGGCCCCGGCCTCGTCCAGCGCGACGGAGGCGAGCGTCGTGAGGGAGCGCCCCGCCAGAGCGATCGACGCCCAGGCCCCGATCACCGTCCGGAGCAGGAAGCCCCGCCCCCGGCTCCCCTCGGCGACGAACTCCCGCTCCAGCACCGCCCTCACGCCGCGTCCTTCCCGTGGAAGGCCTCCCGCACCATGTCCGGGAGGAGGCGCCAGAGGAGGGCCCCGACGCCGAACCAGATCACGCAGCCGACGAGGCCGGCCACGAGGAAGCGCAGCTCGTCCCTGCCGGGGTTCTGGCCGTGCAGGTGGAGGAGGAGCAGCATGGGGCTGACGAGGGAGCAGAGGGGATCGAGGGCGATGAGGAAGACCCCGTCGTCCCTCCACCCGAACACCGCGCAGGAGAAGGCGACGAGGAAGGGCCAGCCGAAGAGGAGGAGGGCCATGACCGCCCCCGCGCGCCGGTTGGCGGAGCGGACCGTCGGCGCGGCGAGCCCGAGGCGGAAGCCGATGAGGGCGAGCGCCGGGAGGACGAGCACCGCCCCGGCGGCCCAGCAGACGGGGGTCAGCCAGTGGACGATGCCCGTCGCGACCCCGTAGAGCGTGAGGAGGGCCATCCCGGCGAGGAAGGGCCAGGAGCGCAGGAGGAGGCCGAGGGGGCGGGCGAGGACGTACTCCTCCGGGCGGAGGGGGGCGGCCCGGAGGAGGTCGAAGGCCTGCTTCTCCCGCTCCTCGGCCACCATCGTCGCCGCGAGGGGGAGGAAGCCGAGCGCGAGCACCCAGACGGGGAGGGAGACGATGAAGTCGTAGGGCGTGACCCCCTCGTCCTCCACCATGACCTTCCGGACGCGGGGATCGACGAAGAGCCAGGCGAGGACGACGAGGAGGAGCCCGACCACCACCCGCACCGACCAGCGCTTCCACCACTCCCGCGGGGGGCGGGATTCCTTCCAGAGGAGCGGCCACCGCCCGACGGAGGAGGGGGGGCGGGCCGCGGCCTCCGGCCTCCTCCAGGGGACCCAGCGGGGCCTCGCGGCGACGAGGCCGGCCTCGGTCTCCCCGCGCAGGCGGACCGCCGCGCTGCGGACCGCGAGCAGGGAGAGGCCGACGGCGGTCCCGGCGGCGCCGAGGTGGATCCAGTCCGGGGAGAGGGGGAGGCCCCCCCCGATGCGGCCCCAGGTCGCCTCGAAGAGGGGGCCGAGCGGGGTGGTGAAGAAGGCGGCGCCGGCGCACCACCCCAGGGCCTCGAGGATCCACCGCACCTCCTCGATGCGGCCCTCGTGCCGGAGGGAGAGGATCCCCGCCGCCGCCCCGAAGAGGCCCGGCAGGAGGGCGGCGTGGAAGAGGACGAAGGCCATCCCCCGCCCCAGCGCCTGGCGGTGGGTCTCCGAGGCGTTCCCCGCGAGCACCCCCATGGCCGCGCCGTAGACCGCGGCGGTCGCCACCGTCGAGAGGGAGAGGAGGAGGTCCCCGAGGGACACCCCCCCGAGGAGGAGTGCCAGCCCCTCGATGGGCACGAGCGCGAGCACCGCCGTGCCCGCGAAGAGGAGGCGGGAGAGGAGGAACCCGGCCGCGAGCCTCCGGGGGGAGAGGGGGACCGTGAGGAGGACGACGAGGGTGTTCGTCGCCCGCTCCGTGGGGATGGCCACCGCCCCCTCCGCGAAGGCGATCCCCCCCGCGAAGAGCGCCGCCGTCCAGGTGAAGGTGGTGTGGATCGCCCGCCCGAGGAGGTCCTCCGGGGCGCCCCCGCTCCCCGACCCGACCCCGTAGACGAGGAGGATGATCGTCCCCGCCAGAAGCGCCGCGAGGCAGCGGTTGCGGAAGGTGGAGGGGCGGGCGCAGAGGCGGACGTAGTCCCTCTCGAGGAGGGGGTCGCGCAGCCTTCCGAGCGGCCCGGGGAAGGGGTCCACGGGCTAGGAGACGACCCCCTTCGTCACGTGGAGGAAGACCTCCTCGAGGTCCACCGCCTGCTCGGCGAAGTGGAGGATCCGGAAGCCCCTGCCGGCGAGGTCGACGGAGAGGACGCTCGCGTCCTCGCACTCCGGCCGCAGCAGCACCTCGAAGCCCGGCTCCGAGGGCTTGAGCGCCTCCACCATCGGGTGGCCCCGCAGGATCTCCATGGCCTCGGCGTGGGTCCGCCCCTTCTCCGGCTCCTCCCGCAGGCGCACCGTCACCCGCAGCCCCGGCCGCACCTTCTTCCGCACGTCCTCGATGGTGCCGGCGAAGAGCATGCGCCCCTGCTCGATGATCCCGATGGTGTTGCACATCATCCCGATCTCGCCGAGGATGTGGCTCGAGATGAGGAGCGTCTTCCCCATGCGCCGGAGCTGGAGCACGAGCTCCTTGAACTCGATGCGGGCCCTCGGGTCGAGGCCGGCCGCGGGCTCGTCGAGGAGCAGCACCTTGGGGTCGTGGAGGAGCACCCGGGCGAGGCCGAGGCGCTGGCCCATGCCGCGGGAGAGGCTCCGCACCTGGGCGTCCCGCTTCCCCCCGAGGTCGGTCAGCTCCAGCACCGTGTCGATGACCTGGCGGCGCTTCTCGCCGTGGATGCGGTAGGCGGCGGCGAAGAACTCCAGGTACTCCTGCACCAGCATGTCGTCGTAGACCCCGAGCACGTCCGGCATGTAGCCGATGAGCGGCTTCACCTCGTCGGGGCGGCGGGAGACGTCGATGCCGCAGACGAGCGCCCTCCCCGCCGAGGGGCGCAGCAGCGTGGAGAGGATCTTCAGCGTCGTCGTCTTCCCCGCCCCGTTGGGGCCGATGAAGCCGAAGGCGTCCCCCTCGTTGATGGAGAGGTCCACCGCCCGCAGCGCGTGGACGTCCTTGTACCGCTTCTCCACCCGGTCCAGCTGGACGATGACGCTCACCGGCCCTCCTTCCTCCTCTTCGCCGGCGCCGCCGCCGGGCTCCCCTCCGCGTGCGGGAGCACGCGGCGCACCACGACGACCGACGACGCGACGTCCCCGTCGAAGGGGAGCACCCCCAGGGGGTCCCCATCGCACCACCCGACGACCACCGGCCGCCCCTCCACCGCCTGCCGGGAGAGGTCGAGCCCCTGCCGCGCCAGCACCCGCGCCATCCGGGAGCCGGTCCTCCCCTCCTCCGCCAGCAGGGAGGCGAAGGAGGCCCCGGCCGCGGCGCGGGCCATGGAGACCCGGGCCGCCTGGAAGTCCTCCTCCGCGTCCCCCCGGGGCGCGAAGGCGTCGGCGTCCGCGAAGAAGGAGAAGGGGGAGCCCAGGGGGGCGGGGAGGGTGCCGATCCCCCGGACGCCGCGCCAGGGGGCCGCGGCGGCGTCCAGCGGGATCGCCACGCGGTCCCCGGCGGCCATCTCCCCGATCACGGCCGCCGATTCCCCCCAGACCACGTGGACCTCGTGCACCGGGAGGCGCAGTCCGTTCACCACCTCCAGCACCGCCCCCCCCTCCCGCCGCCGCACCGCCCCCCCGAGGGCCGCGGGGACCTCCGTGGAGAAGCGCGCCTGCACGGTGCGGTGGGAGCGCAGCGGCACCTCCACCGAGACCGAGGGCCGGCCGTCCGGCGCGAGCGTCACGAGGCCCTCCGCGCCCCCCGATTCCCCCGGTCCGCCCCAGGAGGAGCCGGAGCCGAGCCAGGGGAAGGCGACCACCGAGCGGGGGGCGTCCCAGGCGGCGTCGAGGTTGTTGCCCGTGGGGGAGTAGGAGCCGAGGAGGTCGAGGCCGCGCACGACGTCGGCGTCCCCGGCGGGGGAGGTGGCGAAGTCGAGGAAGGCGACCCGCGCCTTGCCCGCCGCGCCGCCGAACAGCAGGAAGGAGGCCCCCCAAGCCAGCAGGGTGAAGGCCGCGACGATGGCCGGGAAGGTGACGACCGTGCGGCGGAGTTTCCCCCTCCTCTTGAGGACGAGGTAGTCCACGGGGCCGATGGCCAGGACGTAGACGGCGAGGCCGAGGACGAGGAGCCCGAGCGGGGGGGGCGTCATGAAGCGCTTCCGCAGGTGGCCGATGACCGCGGTGAGGTTCGTCTGCAGGTACCCATCCTCCTCGGGGGCGGGGCCGGCGGCCCGCCCGAAGACGGCCAGCAGGATCGCGGCCCGGTCCTGGATCCCCGAGGAGGAGAGCTCCCTCGGGTCGAAGGCGAGGAGCACCACGGTGCCCAGCCCGTGGTCGGCGGCGACGACGAGGGGGCGCCCGTCGGCCAGCGTCCGGAGCACACGCCCCCGGACCTCCCCCAGGCGGGCGAGGGGGACCCGGTTCTTCCCCGCGGCCCCCCGGGCCGCCCCCCCGGCGAGGCCGGCCACGATCGCGTCCGCGGGGGCGTCGTCGTGGCCGAGGAGGGTGGCGGGGATCGCCCGGGCGAGGGGGGAGCCGGCGGGGACCCGCGAGCCGGGCGTCAGGGCGACGACGAGGATCCCCCCGTGGGCGGCGTGGCCGAGGACGGCGTCGAGCTCCGCGGCGTCCTTCATGGCGTCGGGGTCGGGGTCGATCCAGAGCAGCGCGTCGAAGCCCTCGTAGCAGAGCCAGGAATCCGGCGCGGCCGCCGCGTCCACCCCCCCGAAGGAGGGGAGGGTGACGGAGTCCCGGCCCCCGGGCGCGAGCAGGCGGGTCCCGCGCCACTGCCGCTTCTCGACGACGCCGGGCACCGGCTCCTCGGGGATCTCGCCCAGCCAGTGGAGGCCCCCGGTGGGGGCCCCGAGGACCCCGACCGTGAGGAGGGAGGACTCCAGCGGGGTCGAGGGGACGGCCTGCCCCGCGCCGACGGCCCCCACGGAGTCCTCGAGCGAGCGGCCCTCCCGGAAGGAGGTCCCGTGGCGCAGGAGCACCGGGACGTCGGTCTCGATGCGGATCCTCCACTCACCGTCGAAGGAGAAGGCCCCCGAGAGGACCGGGACGGTGAGCCGCTTGCGGGCCCCCGGGGCGAGGAAGACCTCGGTCTCCGTCCCGAAGCCGGCCCTCCCGACCATGTCCCCGCGGGCGGGGGAGACGCGGATGCGGCAGCGGACGGGCGCGGGCTCGCTGCTCGAGACCTCCAGGCGGATCGGCGTGGTGCACCCCGAGGAGGAGCCGCCGTCGAAGCCCAGCATCGAGGTGACGGTGACGTCGGCCCGGGCCGCGGGGGCGGCGGCGAGGAGGGGGAGGAGGAGGGCCGCGGCGGCCGCGGCGGCGCGGGGGAATCTCATCGTTTCTCCTCGGCGGCGGCGGGATCGGCGGGGACGGACCAGGGGAGGGCGTCGAGCCGGAACCGCTGGATCCTGTGGTTCTCGGTGTCTGCCACGAAGAGGAAGGGGGGATCGACGGCGAGGTCGTAGGGGCCCCGGAACTCTCCGGGCGCGGCTCCCGGGCGGCCGAAGGTCCCGAGGGATCGCCCCTCCGCGTCGAAGCGCTGGAGGCGGTGGTTCCCGGCCTCGCAGACCACCACGCCCCCGCCCGGGAGCGCGGCGACCCCCGTGGGCCAGCGGAGCCGCCCGGGGCCGTCGCCGGGGCCGCCGACCTTCCCGAGGAGGCGCCCCGTGGCCGGGTCGAAGCGGAGGAGGAAGTGGGAGGCGTCCGCCACCCAGAGGACCCCGGCGGCGTCGAGGGCCATCCCCATGGGCCGCTCGAAGACCGCGTCGGTGCCGGGGCCGCCGATGCGGCGGAGGAACCGGCCCGCGGCGTCGAAGACCTGGACGCGCCGGCACTCCTCGTAGCCGAACTCCGAGACGATCCACTCCTCCCCCCGGCGGAGCGCGCGCTGGGGCATGCAGAACTGCCCGTCCTTCACGCCCCCGTCGCCGAAGCGGCCGGTCTCCCTCCCGTCCCGGGCGTAGTGGACGAGGGCGGAGTCGTGGGTGTGGACCACGGTGGCGGATCCGTCCTCCCGGAGGAGGACGCCGAGGGGGTAGCCGCGGCGGGCGCCGGGGGGCATGACCGGGTGGGACCCGGCGGGGGCGCCGTCGGCGGTGAGGCGGCGGAGGCTCCCGGAGGTGTCCACCACGGCGACGATCCCGTCCCGGGCCGCCAGGGCGCGGGGCCGGTCGAGGACCCCCGGCCCCCCGAGGACGACCGGGGGGGCCTCGGTGCAGGCGGCGAGGAGGAGCGGAAGGGACGCGAGGAGAGTCGCCCGCCCCCGGACTCCGCCCATGGAACCCACCCTCCCGCGGCCCCGCGGATTGTATCCGGGAGAGGGGAACCGCCATCCGCCCCTCCCGTTCGGAAACCTGATCCGTACCGAACCCGACCCGGAATCGTCACCGGTACGGTACCCGACCCTGATCCGTACCGAACCCGACCCGAAATCGTCACCGGTACCGTGCCCGACCCGGATTCGCAGCGGGCCCCTGCCTTCCTGCAGGGGTGCTCCTCTCCGCCCTCGGGGCCGCGGATCCGGGAGGTGCCCGAGGGCGGCCCGCTTCCCGTCGGGGTACGCGCCGGAAGGGTCGGTACCCGAGATGACGGATCCGGGGCGAGTTCCGTGCGAACCTGGTGACGGAAACGGGTCGGGTTTCGTACTGATCACGAGGTGACGGATCCGGGCGAGTTCCGTGCGGATCTGGTGACGGAAACGGGTCGGGTTTCGTACTGATCAGGTTCCGTACGGATCAGGTGACGGAAACGGGTCGGGTTCCGAGCGGATCAGGTTCACCGCTCCCGGACCACGAGGACGAGGTCCCCGGCGCGGCCCCCCTCCTCCCCGTCGCCCTCCCCCTCGAACTCCAGGAACGCGGGCAGGGAGGCGAGGTCCCCCGCGGGCACCCGCAGGCGCTCCCCGCGCCACTCCACCCGCAGCCCCCGCCGCCGGGCCCGGGCGAGGGAGCCGTGGTCGAGGAGGATCTCCAGGAAGAGGTCGTCGTGGAGCCGCCAGAGGTCCTTCCCCTCCCTCTCCCCGAGGCGGTAGTAGCCCGGTTCGAAGGGGAGGCCGGACCGGCGGCGCTCGTCCTGCTCCTCGGCGGCGTCCTCGTTGCGCAGCGCCGGCGAGCCGGCCCTGTCCTCGATGTGGTGGCGGATCTCGTGGCGGATGGTCTCCCGGACCTCGGCGGCGATGTCGAACCCGGGGTCCCTCATGGCGCAGGAGACGAAGGAGCCGTACCAGAGGAAGACCGTGGAGAGGTGCTCCTCCCCCAGGGTGAACATCGTGGAGACGGGGACGCACATCCCGAGCGTGCAGTAGCCGGGGATGCGCCGGTGGCGCCGGGAGCGGCGCACGACCACGGGGCCCGCGACCCCGCGGCGGAACTCCTCGGGGACGGCCTCGAACTCCTCCCGGGCGAGCCGGACGAAGGCGCGCAGGCGCATGGCGCTTACGATACCGGGATGGTCCGGATCGCGCCCCTTGCCGCCGCCCTCCTCCTCCTCCTCCTCCTCCTCGGGGTCCCGGCCGCCGCCGGCTGCGGCCCCCGGGGGCCGGCGCCGCCCCCCGCGGCGCTGCAGGAGGGGGAGCGGGCCCTGGAGGAGGGGCGGTTCGGGGAGGCGGCCCGCCTCCTCCGCTCGATCCCCCGGGACGCGCTCGCGACGGCGCCGGACCGCCGCCGCGCCGCGGCGGCCCTCATGAAGGTGGACCTCCACGCGGAGGCCGCCGACCTCCTCGCGAAGGACCCCCCGTTCCTCCCCCCCCGGCCCGGGGGGGGAGGAACGGGGAGGCGGCGCTCCTCCGCCTGGAGGCGCTGCTCCGCTCGGGGCGCACCGAGGAGGCCCAGCGGTTCCTCGCGGAGATGGAGATCGCCGGCCAGGAGGGGGAGCGCAAGCGGGTGCTCCGGGTCATGCTCGACCTCCGCGTGGGCGCCACGGGGGACGCGATGCGGGAGCTGGAGGACCTCGTCTCCCGGGGGACGCGGGACGCCGACGCCTGGGTGCTCTGGGCCCAGGCGGTCCTCCACCAGCCCGAGGAGGCGGAGAAGCGGCTCCTGGCGGGGGCCGCCGCGGCCGCGGACCGGGCGAAGGTCCTGCGCTCCCTCGGCCGCCTCCTCCTCCGGTCGAAGGGGGATCCCCACCGGGCGCGGGACCTCCTGGAGGAGGCCGTGAGGGGGCGGCCCTGGGACCGGGAGGCGCGCCTCGACCTCGTGGGGGCCCTGCGGCGCACCGGGGTGGCCGCCGACCTCGACCGGGCGCTGGCCGAGGCCCGCCGCCTGCGGGAGGAGGAGCCGGGCGACTTCGAGCTCTCCCTCTGCCTCGCCGAGACGCTCGGCGAGGCGGCGCTCGGTGCGGCGGCCCGGGCGGGGGGGCAGGCGGCGGCGGGGCGGGACCACCTCCTGGCCGCCATCGCCCTCTACGGGGACCTCGCGCGGCGGCCGGCCCCCGACCCCGTCGCCGAGGTCCGCGTGGTCCAGGGCCTCGCCCGGGCCGAGGTGGAGGCCATCCACCTCGACAGCCAGGGGGACGCCGGCCCGGCCTCCCACTTCCGGCGGGCGCTCGACGCCCTCCAGCGGGCGGAGGCCCTCGACCCCGAGGGGAAGCTCCGCGACCCGCGGGGCCCCTGGCCGCTCCTCGCCGAGACCTGGTACCTCCGGGGGAGGGCCTTCAAGCGGGTCCACGCCGGGGACGGGGACCACACCGAGGCGGTGGGCTGGTACGAGAAGGCGGCCCGGCGGGCGGACCCGCACCTCGACGCCCTCTGGGACCTCTCGCTGCTCTACTGCGACTTCCTGCGGACCCCGGACCACGTGCGGAAGGCGGCGGCGATGATGCGGAAGCACGAGCGGATGCGGGAGGAGCTGGGCCTCCCGCCGCTCGACGCGGAGCGGAAGCGCCAGCTCGAGGACGCCGCCGACCGGGCGGCGAAGGGGAAGGGGTTCGGGGAGGGGGAGGTCCTGGGGGAGCCCGGGACGAAGGGGAAGTAGCGGGGGGAAGTGGTGGGCCGTGCTGGATTTGAACCAGCGACTTCCACCGTGTGAGGATGGCACTCTACCGCTGAGTTAACGGCCCACGGAGGAGCGGTTCAAAGTACCGGAAAGGCCGGACCCTCCCCACTTTATCCCTCACCAGTAGCCGGTCGTGACGACGGCGTCCCCCCGCGGCCGCACCTGGCAGGCGGCCCGCTCGTCGGGGGCGAACCCCTCCCGCTCCGCGAGGCGCCTCTCCGCCGCGCCCCGCCGCCCCAGCGCCCCGGCCCCCCGCAGGACCCGCACCACGCAGGCGGCGCAGGCCGCGGCGCCGCCGCAGGAGGAGCCGAGGGGGACGCCGGACCGGTGCGCGGCGTCGAGGAGGGTCTCGCCGGGGCGGGGGGCGATCCAGCGGCGGCCGGGGCGGAGGTGGATGCGGGGGAGGCGGGTCTTCGCCGGAGCCGGCGCCCCGCGCCTCACGGGGTGGGGTCGTGCCCCGAGGAGCGCGCCTTCGCCAGCAGCGTCGCCGCGCGGGAGTCCCCGGGCAGCACCCGGAGCGCCACCTGGGCCAGCTTCGCCGCCTCGCGGTCGCGGCCCCCCTCGGCCAGCAGCCTCTCGACCCGCGTCAGGATGAGGTCGCGGGTGGAGAGCAGGTGGTCAGCGATGGCGCGGATCTCCGCGGGCTCCCTGTCCCCGGGGTAGCTCTTCTCGAGGGCCCGGGACCGGTCCAGCGCCTCCTCGACCTCCCCCGCGGCCAGCAGCTCCTCGGCCTCGCGCAGGGCCTTGAGGCGGCCCGAGGCCTTCTCCTCGATGGCCTTGAGGGAGGCGGCGGCGCCGGCGTCCCGGGGGGCGATCTCGAGGAGCTTCCGGAGGGCGGCCGCGGCGGCGGCCTCGTCCCCCTTCTCCAGGGCGGACGCGGCCGCGGAGCGGAGGGACTCGACCTTCTTCCGGAGGGAGGAGACCCGCTCGAGCCCCTCGGCGGCGGAGGCGTCCGCGGGGTTCGCCTCCACGGCCTCGAGCCAGGCCTCCTCGGCGGCGGCCAGGTCCCCGGATTCCTCCGCCGCCCCGGCCCGGGCGACGAGGTCGGCGGCGCGGGCCAGCTCGGCACGGGCCTTCTCGGCCGCCTCCCGGGCGCCCGCGTGGGCGGGGTCCTCGGCCAGCACCTCGGCGGCGGCGTCCCGCGCCTCGGCCCACCTGCGGTCGGCCGAGAGCCGGGCGAGCCGCTCGACCTTCCCCCGCAGGTCGGCGGCGCGGCGGGCCGCGCGCAGCTCCTCCTCGAGGGCGGGGACGGCGGGGGAGCCGGCGAACCGGCCTCGGATGCCGTCGAGGGCCGCCTCGGCCCCGTCCACGTCCCCCTTCGCGGCCCGCTCCCTGGCGGAGGCGAGGGCGGCCTCCAGCTCCTCCTCGGACGCGCGGGCCTTCGCGAGGAACTCCTGCACCCGGGGATCGGAGCCGGCCCGGTCCCCGGCCCCGGCGACGGCGCGCACCGCCTCCTCGGGGTTGCCCGCCTCCAGCGCGGCCCCCGCGGTCCTCAGGAGCTCGTCCACCGCGCCCCTCGCCTCCTCCAGCTCCCGGATGCGGCGGCGGGCCTCGGCGTTGTCGGGGCTGAGGGCGACGACCTCGCGCCACGCGGCCATGGCCCCCGTGGCGTCGCCCGAGGCGTCCATGGAGCGCGCCTTCTCCTGCGCGGTGCCCACGCCGGCCAGGGCCTGCTCCGCCTTCTGGAGGAGGTCCACCAGCTCGGGGTTGCGGCCCTCGGACATCATGAGGCGCTCGGCCGCCTCGCGGGCCTCGGCGAACCGGCGGGCGTTGAGGAGGGCCTGCACGGTGAACTTCCCCTGCCCCTTGCGGCTCGCCTGCCGGGCGCGGTCGAGGTCCCCCTGGAGGGCGACGAGGTGGGGCTCCCCGGGGTAGGACTGGAGGGCGGACTTCAGGCGCTGCTCGGCGCGGTCGAAGTCCCCCGCGGCCAGCAGCGCGCTCACCGCGGACCGCTCGTCCCCGAGTCCGTCGCGCCGGGACTCCGATTCCCGCAGGAGCGAGATCACCTCGGCGTTGACCGGGGACTTCTCCTGGGCGGCCTTGAGGCGCTCGATGGCGGTCTTGAAGTCCCCCGCGGCCAGCAGCGCCTTGCCCTCCTGGGCCAGCGCCTTGACCTCCTTCTCCAGGGGGATGTTCGATCCGCAGTCGCCGCAGAACTTGACCCCGGCGTCCTCCTCGGCGCCGCACACGGGGCAGCGCTCCCGCATGGAGGTGCCGCACCCCTTGCACTTGGTGGCGTCGACCTCGTTGGGGACCCCGCACTCGGGGCAGAAGGCCTTGTCCCCCCCCTCGTCCGCGGAACCGAGCTTGGCGAGGTCGTCGAGGATCTCGCCGCAGTTCTGGTAGCGCTGGTCGAGGTCCCGGTGGATCATCTTCCGGACGATCTTCCAGAGGGCCTCGGGCAGCTCCGGGCGGATCTCGGTGATCGGGACGGGGTCCTTGGTCATGATCCCGACGAGGATCTGGGCCGGCGTGGACCCCGTGAAGGGGCGCTTCATCGTGAGCATGTAGTAGAAGGTGACGCCGAGCGCGTAGATGTCGGTGCGCCCGTCCTTCGCCTTGCCCTCGAACTGCTCCGGGGGCATGAAGAAGGGGGTCCCGATGACCATCGACTTCGCCTGCTCCTCCGCGTCGAAGACCTTGGCGAGGCCGAAGTCGGCGATCTTCACGCCCTTCCCGGGGGTGACCATGATGTTCCCGGGCTTGATGTCGCGGTGGATGATGTTCTTGAGGTGGGCCTGGGCGAGGCCGCGGCAGCACTGGGAGATGATGTCCACCGCCTCGTCGACGGGCATCGGCCCCCTGGCCTGGAGGATGTCGTGGACGGTGGTCCCCTCGACGTACTCCATGGCGAGGTAGTGGGTCTTGAGGGTCTCGTCGTTGCGCACGTCGTGGATGGCGACGATGTTCGGGTGGCTCAGCTGCCCCGCGGTGCGCGCCTCCCGGTAGAACTTGTCCACGTACTCCCTGTTGGAGGCGCGGGAGGGGAGCATGAGCTTGACGGCGACCCGGCGGCGGAGGGTGCGGTCGACGGCCTCGTAGACGGCGCCGTAGCCCCCCTCGCCGAGCTTGCGGACG
>JAKLKS010000309.1:308-4122 GCA_023150535.1 Planctomycetota bacterium | reverse complement strand
GACAAGAAGCCGGCGCCCGGCGGCGGCGGCGGCGGCGGCATGGGGGGCATGGGCGGGATGGGCGGCATGGGCGGCATGGGCGGGATGGACTTCTAGCCGCCGCACCGTACCCGACCCGGGTCGGCGACGGGATCGGGGGATTTCCCGCACCACGGGACGATCGACGGTCCCACCGGGGGCGCGGCCGAGAGGCCGCGCCCCCGCTTCGTCGGAGGGGCGGTCCGCCTCAGGCCCGCCGGCGCCGGTTCCGCAGGAAGTCCACGAAGATCGCGCCGCCGAGATCGCCGGGGGAGGCGAAGAAGGCCTGGCCCCTGTTGGCGCGGGTCATCTCCGTCACGAAGTCCCGGAGCACCGGGTCCTCCGCGATCATGAACGTGGTGATGGGGATGCGCTCCCGCCGGCAGAGGATCGCCTCGTGGAGCGTGCGCGCCACGATGTGGGGATCGAGGCCGAAGGGGTTCCTGTAGATCATCCCGTTCTCGGTCAGGGCCGAGGGCTTCCCGTCGGTGATCATGACGATGCGCCGGTTCGGGTGGCGCCGCCGCCGGAGGATCGTGCGCGCCATGCGCAGCCCGTCCCGGGTGTTGGTGTGGAAGGGGCCGGCGTTCACGTACGGGAGGTCGGTCACCTCCACGGGCTTCGCCTCGTCGCCGAAGAGGACGCAGTCGAGGGAGTCCTTCGGGTAGCGGGTCTCGACGAGCTCCGCCAGCGCCATGGCGACCTTCTTGGCGGGGGTGATCCGGTCCTCCCCGTAAAGTATCATGCTGTGAGACACATCGAGCAGCAGGACGGTGGCGCAGGACGCGGAATGCTCCGTCTCGAAGACGCGGAAGTCCCCCGGCGCGATGGAGAGGTCCTCGATCCCCCCCCGGGCCAGCGCCTCCCGGAGCGTTCCCGCGCCGTCGATGGAGGAGGGGGAATCGCCGAAGCGCAGGGGGCGCGTCTCGGAGCGCCGCTCCCCGCCCTCGCCCGTCGCGCGGGTCCGGTGGTCGCCCAGGGGGCCGCCGCGGAGGTTGCGGAACACGAGGTCGAAGGCCCCGCGCCGGAGATCGCGGGCGCCCCGCGGGGTCAGGCGGCGCCGGTCCCGCTCCACCCGGAGGACGCCGCCCTTCTCCAGGGTCTCCGCGAACCGGGAGACGTCCACGTCCCCCGGGAGGAAGCCGCGCCGCTGGAGCTCCCGCATCCAGCGGAGCGCCTCCTCCACGTCCCCCCCGGACCGGAGGACGAGCTCGTCGAAGACCTGCCGCATGCGCTCCATGGTGCGGAGGAGCGCGAGGATCTCCGGGTCCGGGCGGGAGTAGCGGAAGCGCACCGGGCGCCTACCCCTCCTCCATCCCCGCCAGCATCTCCTTCAGCATGTCCTTGAAGGTCGTCCGCCCGTCGAGGTCCTCCCGCGCGATGACGGAGTGCTGGTGGAGCCCCTCGAGGACGAGCTCCATGAGGAGCGTCTCCTCGGCGGCGTCGGCCGGGGCCCCGTGGGCGCGCACGAGGTCGAGGAGCCCGTCCACGCGCCCGAGCGCGGCGCGGTGGGCCGCCTCCGTCGTCCCGTCCTCCACGTCCACGGTGTTCCCCGCCGCGAACCAGCGGACCACCGACCGGTAGCGGGCGTCGTCGGGCTCCGCGGGCGGCTCCCCGCCCTGCCCCTTCCGCCTCCCCGGCTTCCCGTGCACCGGCGGGAACCGGGACTCGAAGACCCGGCGGAGGGAGGCGCCGAGGACGCGGCGCGCCACGGCCTCGGTCCCCTGCTGCTCCCCCTCGTAGACGAGCTCGAGCTTCCCCACCAGCGCCGGCACCGCCGCCCAGAGGTCGGCGACGCGAGCCCGCACCGGGGTCTCCCCGGAGAGGAGCCCCCGCCGCTCGGCGTTGCTCACGAGGCACTCGACGGCGCTGATGGCGGCCCTCTGGCTCACCCCGCTGGCCGGGTCCACGAACTCGCTGCGGCGCGCCTCGAAGACCGCCTCCTCGACGGCGGTCTCGAGGAGGACGGGGAGGAGCACCTCCACGGGGCCGCCCCTCCGGCACCAGGCCTCCTGGCGGGTGATCTCCAGGGACTCGCCGACGGTGCGGGGGTAGTGGGTCAGGACCTGGGAGTCGATGCGGTCCTTCAGCGGCGTGATGATGGAGCCGCGGTTGGTGTAGTCCTCGGGGTTGGCGGAGAAGACGACCAGCAGGTCCAGCGGCAGGCGCACGGGGAAGCCGCGGATCTGGAGGTCCCGCTCCTCGAGGATGTCGAGGAAGGCGACCTGGATGCGGGCCGGGAGGTCGGGCAGCTCGTTCACGGCGAAGATGCCGCGGTTCGTGCGGGGGACGATGCCGTAGGTGATGGATTCCTCGTCGGCCATGGTGCGGCGCTGGACGGCGGCCTTCACCGGGTCCACGTCCCCGACGAGGTCGGCCACGGTGACGTCGGGGGTCGCCAGCTTCTCCCGGTAGCGGTCGGCGGGGGGGAGCCAGGCGACGGGGAGGTCCTCCCCCCGCTCCTGCAGCAGGCGCCGGCAGCGGCGGCAGGCGGGGGCGAGGGGGTCGTCGTTGATCTCGCAGCCCTCCACCACGGGGAGCAGGGGGTCCAGCAGGCCCGAGAGGGAGCGGAGGATCCGCGACTTCGCCTGCCCGCGGAGGCCGAGCAGGATGAAGTCGTGGCGGGCGAGGATCGCGTTCTCGAGCGCGGGGATCACGGTGCGGTCGAAGCCGACGATGCCGGGGAAGAGCGGCGCGCCGGAGCGCCTGCGCGCGAGGAGGTTGGCGCGGACCTCGTCCTTCACGGAGCGGGAGCGCCAGCCGGAGGCGCGGAGCGCGCCCAGGGTGCGGGGCGGGGGCGATGGGGAGGGTGTCATGGGCGGGAGGGTACGGCGCCGGGCCCCGATTCGCGATCAATGGTCCCCGCCCGGACCCCTACGATCCCCCCCATGGACACCCCCGCCTTCCAGGACTTCTACCCCGACGACGCCGGGCAGTGCTACGGCTGCGGCCGGTTCAACGCGCGGGGCCACCGCCTGCGCACCCGCTGGGACGGGGACGAGACCGTCACCCGCTTCACGCCGGAGCCCTTCCACACGGCGGTCCCGGGCGTGGTCTACGGGGGCCTGCTGGCCTCCCTCGTGGACTGCCACGGGACGGGATCCGCCGCGGGGGCCGGGTACCGCGCCGAGGGGCGGGAGCCGGGGACGGAGCCGCCGCTGCGCTACGTCACCGCCGCGCTCAGGGTCGAGTACCTGAAGCCGACCCCGCTCGGGCCGGAACTGGAGATCCGCGGCCGCATCCTCGAGGTCAAGGGGCGCAAGGTCGTCGTCGCGGTCCGGGTCCTCTGCGGCGGCGTGGAGACGGTCCGCGGCGAGGTGATCGCGGTGAGGATGCCCGAGGGGATGGTCGCGAAGGGCCCCGCGGCCGCCTCCTAGAAGTCCACGGTCACGCTCAGGATGAGCGACCAGTCCGCGAAGGTCGCGTCCCCCGGCTCCCCCTGGGCGTTGTCCAGCCGGTTCTTCAGGAAGTTCCAGGGGACGGAGAGGCCCGCCGACCAGCCGTCCCCGCTCCAGGAGAGCCCCGGCGCGAGGGCGACCACGTAGCCGGGGCGGCGGAACCCGTCGTTCCCCCCGACGAGGTCCCGGGGCGGGACCCCCTCCCAGCGCAGCGCGAGGCCCGCGGAGAGCCGGTCGCCCAGGGCGACGGAGCCGCCCGCCATCACGAGGAACTGGTCCGGGACGGAGTTGTAGCGCAGGTGGTCGGCCGTCGCCGCGGACCCGACGAGCCCGGTGACGATGGACTCCGTGCGGTTCGTCTCCCGGGGGTTCACGAGGTAGGTGCCGCCGGCGAACAG
>JAKLKS010000309.1:0-298 GCA_023150535.1 Planctomycetota bacterium | reverse complement strand
CACCGGGCCGAGGTCGCGGAAGGCCTGCAGGTCGAGGACCGACCCCCATCCGCCGTCCCCGGGCTGGATGGACACGTCGGCGGGCTTCATCGCGAAGTTCGCGCCGGTGATGTCGGGGTAGCGCTCCTCCACCGCCTCGTCCCCCGTGGGGCACTTCAGGCCGAGGCCGACCTGGAGGTTGCCGTCGGGGTTCTCCCGGGGGTCGAACACCCAGAACCGCGGCCCGATCACGAGGTCCCCGATTCCGGAGGTCTCCTGCTTCCGGCGGGGGCCCGGGGGGGAGATCGGCTGGGGCAGG
>JAKLKS010000308.1 GCA_023150535.1 Planctomycetota bacterium | reverse complement strand
GGATATCCCCCTCGCGGACGGGCACGGAGACGGCCACCGACACGAGCCCGGTCACGTTCGTATCGAGCTCCCCGGAGGCCACCACGAGGGCGGAGGGGTAGAGGTTCGAGCGGGAGGTAGGACGGTAGAGGCCGATCCGAGCGACGGAGCCCGCCCCGCCCCCCGTCGTCACGCGGATCCCGATGCGGTCGATGGTGCCGCCGCGGGGGGAGACGAAGGGGAGGGCCCGGAGGTTGTTGTTCGTCGGGCTGCCGGTCGTGAGGGCGGTTCCGTTCACCACGCCGGCCGCGTACTGGCACACGAGCCCGCCGCCCCCCGAGACGTGCCGGAGGGCGTCGAAGTCCGCTTGCCAGGGCCGAACGATGGTCCCCACGGGTCTAGGTCCATTCGAGCCGGGCCACGTTGGGAACCGTGGTCGGCACGGCCCCGTCGATGGCCCGGATCTCCCCCTGGTACACGTAGCCCGAGGGGAGGGGGTGTTCGTAGACGTCCCCCGGGTCGAGGGGGTAGTCGTCGGTGGTCGCGGCCTGGGGGGCGAAGCGGAGGTGGATCCGGGTGTCCCCCTTGTTGCGGATGGAGAACCCCCGCCGCTGGCCGTTGGCGGAGAGGATGACGCCGGAGCCCCCGGAGATCGTGACGTCGGAATTCGTGTTCTCCGCGAGGGCCACGGGCTTGGTCTGCACCGCGCCCCGGCCGGCGGGGAAGGCCACGCCGTCGATCGCCTGGATCTCGAGCGTGAGCCCGGCCTGGGCCGTCACCACGTGCACGTAGAGCTTCCGCGTGTCGAGGGCGACGGAGAAGGAGGGGGTGTCCTGGGGGTCGATGACGTCCCCCAGGAACCCGACGCCGGCGCCGGCCACCATGGCGCCCGAGTCGAGGGTGCCGGCGGAGAGCTTCACCGCGCCGGCGACGGGCTCCCCGTTGGGGAAGCGGACGACGAAGGAGCGGAAGGCCCGGGGCAGCGACACCTCGAAGGCCCCCACGTTGTCGAGGGGGACCGGGGAGGCCCGGTAGAAGGAGGCCGTGAGCCCCTGGGCGTTGGGAGCGATTCCGTCTCCGGCCATGGCTACACACCTCCCTTGACGACGAGGACGAGGACGACGAGGACGGCGAGGATGACGAGCACGAGGGCGATCGTCCCCACGAGCCCGAGCCCCGAGGCGAACCCGCCGAGGGCGTTGCCGGCCGTGGTGCCCACCGTGCGGACGAAATCCCCCGTCCCCTTGCCGACGATGGCCCCCCAGTTGAGGGAGCGATCGGGGTTGACGGTGCCCGCCGTGTCCTCGAAGGAGTCGGAGAACACCCGCTCCGTCGCGACACCGGCGCCGGCCTGGCCGGTCCCGGGCCCCTGGTCGAGCGCGGCCCCCTCCACGTCGGAGACGGAGAGCCCGCGCGCGGCGAGGAGCTCCGCCGTCCCCTCTTCGATCGAGCGGAGGAGGGCGCCGCGGGTCCAGCTCTCCCGGAGGTCCCCATCGAGGGAGGTTTCGAGGACGTAGCCCCCGGGGGCCTCGCGGATCTCCCCGTTGTCGGAGCCCGGCACCCCGCGGAGGACGTACACGGCGAGGTAGTCGGTCGCGGCCTGGGCGTCCTCGGCGGAGGGGCGGGAGCGGAGGTAGACCGTCGCGCCGACGCGCACGCGCCGGCCCGTCACGGCCTGGAGGTCCCCGAGGTCCGGGAACGTCCAGTAGGTTTCCCCCGCCCGGAGCACGTCGTCCCCCTAGCCCGCGATCCGCTTCACGAGGAAGAAGGCCGCCAGGGCCGCGAGAAGGGTCCACAGGAGCTTCCCCGAGGTGGCCCGGTACACGAGCCAGGCCACGAGGAGCGCCACGAGCGCCGGCGCCCAGGCCGCGAAGGAGCCCGCGGGGAGGGCCGGTTTGTCCTGGCCCGTCGCCGGCGCCGTCGTCTCCTGGGTGCGGGGCTTGGTGGAGACGGAGCCCGCCTCCCGGCCGCCCGCGTTGTTGCGGATCTGCTCCACCTGGATCCACGTGGAGCCCGCGTCGCGGAGGAGGTTGGCGAGGTCGTCGGAGCCGAAGCCGTCGGTTTCCGTCATGGGTGTTTTCCTTCCCGGGGTCTACCCGAGCACGAGGGCCAGGATGACGAGCACGAGGACGAAGAGAAGTAGGCCGCCGATGAGGTAGGCCGGGGGGATGCCGCCGATGGTGCCGTCGCCGTCGTCCCCCTTCTTCCCGCCCTTCCCGCCGCCCCCCTTGTCGCCCGTCTTGACGGTGGTGGAAATCTTGGGGCCGCGGTTGGTGATGGAGTTGTTCGTCTCGGAGGCCGCCTCCGAGCCGCCCCCCGTCAGGCCGCCCGTGAGGCCGCCGAGGCCGCCGCCCCCCCCACCGCCGAGGGCCGCGCCGAGGGCCGGAGCGAGCGCCCCGATCACGCGAACATCCTCCACAGGAGGAGCCCCACGAGGAGGAGGAGCGCGAGCACGATCACGAGGGGCCCGAGGTCCGCGTCGAACACGTTGACGATGGAGAAGGCGGAGCCGGAGGTCTGGGAGCCGGAGGTGAGGTTGTTGCCGGTGGTCGGGTCCATGGGGCTAGCCCTTCCACCACAGGAGCCAGCCGAGGAGGAGGAGCGCGGCCCCGAGCGCGACGATGGAGGACGTTCCGGCCAGCTTCCAGAGGCCGAAGAACACGAGGAGGGCGAGGACGCCGGCGACGATCCGCCCGGGCCAGGGGGAGGCGCCCGGGGCCGGGGCCCCGACGATGGGGGCGACGGCGGAGGCCACGGCCGAGCCCCCCGTGTTGACGATGGAGCCGGGGTCCGCGGAGGCGATCGCGTCGTCCATGGCGGAGGACCCGGTCCCGCCCCCGGCGAGGGGGGGGATGACGGCCGCGAGCGGGGGCGTCGCCCCCGCCCGCGGCCGGTTCCGGTTCTTGTTCGCCACGGGCTTGGCCCCGCTCTAGCGGAGCACCCCGATCCGCTGCTGGGCCGCCGGGTCGGGGTCGATGATCTCCTCCTGGTACACGAGGACGTTGCACCCCGCGGCGAAGGCCCCCGTGTCGAAGCCGAGCTCCATCGTCTCCACGCCGCGGAGGTCGAGGAGGTCGGTCGAGCGGAGCTCCCGGGTCGGGTCGTAGTCGAAGTAGACCACGCCGGTTTCCGGGGCGAGCGCGGACTGGGCCCGGTTGAGGGTCTTGAGGTTCGTCCAGGACTCCTTCCCGCGGCGGCCGAGGTTGACCACCCGCTCCACCGCCGACACGAGGGCGTCGGAGTAGGCGAGGGTGCCGGTCGCCGTCTCCGCGATGAGCATCATCCGGGAGTTGCGGAGCCCGGAGCGGATGCGGCGGAGCTGGTCGAGGGTGGACGCCTGGAGGTCGGAGATCCGGGTCACGTTCATCATGAGGTGCGGGGTCGCGCGGCCCGAGCGGGGGCCGGCGCGCCGCGGGATCATGATGGCGGAGCACGTGAGGGAGATCGCCGTGATGGCCGCGCCGCCCGTGGGGGAGATCGCCGCGGCGCCGTTGAACTGCACCTCGAGGGTCGGGTCGTCGGCGCCGCTCATGTCGTCCATCGTGAGGAGCGGGGCCTTCTTCGAGAAGTCCGCGCGCGGGATGATCCCGTTCCACGTGGCGGTCGCGGGCCCGGCGCCGGCCGCCATCTCCGTGTAGTCCCCCGCCACGCCGAACACGGCCCGATCCCGCTTGAGGAGCACGTGCCCGGGGAGGGCGACGGAGGGGGAGGAGCCGTACTTGTAGCGGAACGTGATCGAGCGCGCGAGGCCGTCCGCGTGCACGGCCGTCGTCCCCGTGGCGGTCACGGAGAGGTTGAACCGGATCCCCACGAGGTAGTGGGAGGCCGGGAGGGCGATGACGGACTGGCCGGCGAACCCGGAGGGGATGGCGACGGGGGGCAGGGGCCGCTCGAACGTGGAGCGCATGGGGGGGGATCTCCTACTTGGCCGGGGGCGGGGAGAGGACGTTCGCGACGGCCGCGGGAGCCCCCGTGGGGTCCACGTTGCCGAAGCCGGCGACACGCCGGAGGGAGGGGATCCCGAGCACGAGGAGGGAGGCGAGGAAGGCGAGCACCACGAGGGCGAGGAAGAACCGGAGGAGGTTCACTTGAGGAGCTCCAGGGGCCCGGGGTCGGTCACGGGAGCGAGTGTCCCCCCGCTTCGGGGAGCTGCAACATTAGCCCCCGGTCGGGGCCGGGG
>JAKLKS010000307.1 GCA_023150535.1 Planctomycetota bacterium | reverse complement strand
CAGGGCGGCGAGCGCCGCGGCGCCGGCCCTCCCGCCGCCGCCCCGCCGCCGCAGGAGGAGTGCGCCGGCGCCGAGGACGGCCCCTCCCCCGGCGAGGGCGGCGGAGAGGGGGGCGCGGCTCTCCTCCTCCCGCCCGACGGCGACGAGGCCGGCCTCCCTCTCGGCGGCGGCGCGGGGGGCGATGCAGCATCCGGCGGTGGGGTAGACCTCCGCCTTGGGGATGACGACGTAGGCGGTGGCGAGCGCCCCGTCGAGGAACGCGACGGCGCCGAGGGCGGCGGCGGCGATGGCGGCGCGGCGGACGGTCGGGGCCGGGGGGCCGGGGAGGCGGCGGAGGATCCACCAGGCGCCGGCGGCGAAGGGGACGAGGAGGCGGGTGGCGTCGAGGACGGCGAGGATGGCGGGGAGCCAGCCGGCGGCGCCGAGGGAGCCGGTCCCGATGCGGCGGACGCCCTCGACGCACATGATGCCGGGCCAGCGGGGGACGAAGGAGGCGAGGAGGAGGTGGAAGAGGGGGACGGAGGCGAGGGAGAGGACGAGGAGGGTGCCGGCGACGAGGGCGAGAAGGGGGCGGCGGTGCTCCTCCGCGGGGTCGGCGGCGGCGCGGAACTCGCGGAGGGCGAGGAGGAGGGCGGCCCCGCCGAGGAGGGCCTCGGCGGAGGCGAGGAAGGCGACGATCGCGGAGAAGGCGTCGAGGTTCACGGACGCCTCTTCCGGGGCTGTGCGGATCGCGAGGACAGGGATCACCTGCTTCGCCCGGGGCTTCCCTCCCCGGGGCGGCGGTCCCCTCCGGCCACGACTTTCCGGTGGTGAGTATGACGGGGGGGCGACGGGGGGGCAAGGTCCCGCCTCCGGCCTCCGGAGGCGAGGGGCCTTCTCGGCCGCCGGCGCTGCCATCTTCTTCCGCTGGTCCACCTGCGGACTGCCAGGGGCAGGGATGCAACCGGCCTACCTGGCCTCGACCCTCTCCCAGGTCCACCGTCCATGAAGCGCGTTCACGATGTCGGAGAACTCCTCGTACCTCCCTTCCCGGAGGCACTGGGCTGCCCTTCCCATTTCCGACAGGTATGCGTCCCGACTTCCCGGGGGCAATTCCTCGAACAGGCGTCGAGGATCCCGGATTCCCATCTCCTGGCCACCCATCCTCCTCCGGTCGCTCCACAGGGTCAGGTGCAGCATGACTGCCTTTCCTGCGGCCTCCTGAATCTCCAGCGATTGCCCGCCCAGCCAGACCCTCGTCTCGGGAGTCAGGATCCCCGTCCAGTCCGGATCGACAAGAGACTCCGCCAGATCTATGGCGAGCGGGTGAACGACGCGCTTCTCCCCCATCACCCGCAGAGCGAGGAATTCGCAGAGTACGAGGCCCGCAGCAACCAGCGCCACGGCCCTCCATGCAGGAGCACCCGGGAATCGGGACCTCGGATTGGACTCCATCGGGTCACCAGCCATCAGGGGGAGGCCGGACGCGAGTCTCGATCCTCCTGGCTCGATGGACGTCTTCTCCTGCCCGTGCCGCGTGATTCCCCGCAACGAGGTCGAGGGCCGATGCCGCGAGGGCGCCCAGGAGCACCAGGCAGAGGTTCTGGAGCAGGCGGGTCCTGATCGTGCCGGGCATTCACTCCTCCCCCGGATCCGGCGGAACGGCCGACGCACCCCGTCCCGCGCTCCACCTACTTCCCCGGCCCCCGGAGCACCGCCTCGTACCAGCCGCCCCATGCGCGCAGGTAGCCCGCGGGGTCCTTTTCCGGGTCGAACACCGGCTCCGGAGGCTTCTCGACGGCAACCGGCCGCGCCTCCGGGCGGGCGCCTCCCTCCGCCTCGCCGGGCTTCGGGACCGGAGCCGGCCCCGGCGGGGTGGCCGGCGGCACGGGGCCTCCCGCCGTCTCCCCCGGCGCCGGCGCCCGGGGGATCCCCACCTCCCGGTTCCACCGGGCCGCGAAGGCCACGAGCCCGTCGAGGGCGGCCTTCCGCCTCTCGCCCGAGGAGGAGGCGGCGCGCGCGAGGAGGGCGCGGACGGCCTCCTCCGGCGGACCCCACTCCAGGTCCGCGCGGACCCCCGGGTCCTCCGGCACCGGTCCCCCCAGCAGGCGATCGGCCAGCGCGTCGTCCAGCGATCGGGGAGCGACCCCGAGAACCGCCGCGTCCATGTTCGCCAGTTCCTCGTCCCTCAGCCGGAACCGGAAGGTGGAGGGCCGGCCCGGGTCCCCGATGCGGACCATGACCGATTCCGCCGTCTCCACGATGGCCACCGGGCTCATGCCGAGGAACTGCCCGAAGAAGCCGGCCCCCGCCTCCGCGGACCTCCGTTCGCGGGCCTGCCGCCTCTCCCGCTCCTCGGAGCTGGCCTCCGCTTCCGCTGCGGAAGGGGGCTCCATCCCCGCTTCCACGGGAACCTCGACGACCTCCTCCGGGGCCTCCTCCGCCACCCTCGCGTCCAGGTCCGCGACCTTCCGCGCCGTCTCCTTCACGCCGTCCGCGATGAACTCCACCTTGTTGCGGCTCCACTCCGCGGGATGGGCGGGGAAGGAGATCCCGACGGAGTGCCCGTCGAGGAAGATCCACTGCTTCTCCTCCGCCGCCCCGGGCCGCATCCGGTCGGCGGTGCGGGCCCACTCGCTCTCGGGGATCCGCCCCAGGATCGCCTCGTTCAGCGCGGCGTTCGCCTTCCGCACGAGGGCGCTCGCCCGGCGGACCTCCACCAGCTGCAGGGCCCCCAGGGTCCCGCGATGATCCCGGTAGTGGCCGACGACGGTGCACTTCACGGAATCCACGAGGGCCGCCTTGAAGGCGCCGAGCGCGGGGAACCCGGGTTCCTTCCCCGCCTCCTTCCGAAGTTCAGCCATCTCCACGTGTCCGTACCAGTCGAGGAGCATGAGGTCCCCCTCGGCCACGAAGGTCGCCAGCTGGTCCGCCCCCTTCTTCCCGTCCTCCTTGTCGTGGATCCCGTCGTAGTGGAGGAGGAGCCGCAGGACGTCGGCCTCCCGGTCGTAGGAGAGCGTGATCCTCTGCCCGTCCACCTCCACGCAGGAGGCCAGGAAGAGGAGGAGGAAGGCGAGGATCGGGAGCCGCAGCCGGCGCCGCAGGTTCGTCATCGTCGCACCTCCTCTGGTTCCGCGTCCGGTGGGGACGGGGGGCACCCTACTTCCCCTCCCCGTCCTCCGTCCACCCCGGATGCGTCGATTTCCACCACGCGCTCCAGGACCCCCAGTTCTTCACCGTGAAGTCCTTCCCCGTCAGCTCCTGCAGCAGCAGCGTCGTCTGGTACCGCGTCTCCCGGTGCCGCAGCCCCACGAACAGGTGCGGGATCACCGCCTCCCCGAGGTTCTCCTTCTTCGCCATCGTCCGCACCGCGTCCAGGGCCGCCGCCCGGATCGCCTCGTCCCCCGGCGCCCCCCCCGGCCGGAAGTACCGCGCCAGCACCCGCGCCACCGCCGGCTCCTTCGTCCGGGACAGCTCCTTGATGACCGCCACCAGCCGCGCCGGCGTCGTGTTCCGGTCGCAGCAGGCCGCGAGGCCGTGGAGCCCGTCCACCCCGAGCCCCCGGAGCGCCGTCATCATCCGCTCCCACAGCCCCTCGTCCCGCGCCGACATCCACCGCGACATCTCCTTCGCCGCGATGCGCCGGTCCACCGGGTTGCGGGCCGTCATCCGGATCATCGCCCCGAGCGCCGCCCCCGAGTGGCGCTCGTGGCCCACGAAGTCCCCGATCGCGTCCGCCCCCTTCTTCCCCCCGATGAGCACGAGGGCCTGGAGCGACGCCTCCACGCAGGCCCCCTCCTCCTCCTTGTCGAGGGCCTTCTTCAGCGCGTGGATCCCCTCCGCGTGGGAGAGGAGCCCGAGCGTCTTCGCCGCCCGCTCCCGCACCGCCGGGTCGCGGCTCGCGAGGTCGCGGGCCACCACCGTCACCATCCCCTTGATGCGGACGTCGGTCATCCCCTCGAGCGCGTCGGGGTCCCCGTCGCGGAGCACCCGGTAGGCGTCCTTGAGCCGCCCCTCGAGCTCCCCCACCCGGTCGAGGGCCTTCCGCACCACGGGGTTCGCGAGGCTCGGGTCGGCGCCCGAGACGAGGAGGTAGCGCGCCTGCAGCCCCGGCACGTCGTGGGGGTGGCGCCGCTCGTAGTCCTCGGCCTCGGCGAGGAGGGATTCCGGCGTCGCGGCGGCCGCGGGAGGGGGG
>JAKLKS010000306.1 GCA_023150535.1 Planctomycetota bacterium | reverse complement strand
GTGATCCCCGAAGGGGCCCTCGGTCCGGCGCTCCCCCGCCGGGACCCAGCCCTCCAGCACGAACTCCGAGGAGGCCGGCACCTCGAGGTCCACGGTCCGGCACTTCACCATCCTCACCGCCTTCCCGCGGAGGAAGCCGGCGAAGGCCATCTCGTCGAGGTCCGGGGGGAGCGGCATGGCCGCGCAGAAGACCGACGCCGGGTCGGCGCCGACGGCCACCGCCACGGGGATCCGCCCCTCGCCCCGCTCCTCGGCCCGGGCGTAGTGGTGGGCCCCTCCGTGGTGGCGGTGCCAGTGCATCCCCGTGGTGCGCGCGTCGTAGACCTGCAGGCGGTACATGCCGCAGTTCCGCCGCCCCGATTCCGGGTCGCGGCTGAAGACCATGGGCATGGTGATGAACCGCCCGGCGTCCTGCGGCCAGCAGCGGAGGATCGGGAGGCGCCCGAGGTCGACCTCCTTCTCGACGACCTCCTGGCAGGGGCCGGAGCGGACCTCCTCGGGGAAGACCTCGGAGAGGGACTTGAGCTTCGGCAGCAGCGCGAGCTTGTCCATGATCCCCTGGGGGCGTCGCTCCAGGAGGCCGATGACCTCCGCCGCGCGCTCCTCGAGGTCGGCGAGCCGCTCCACGCCGAGGGCCATGCCCATGCGCCGCTCGGAGCCGAGGGCGTTGATGAGCACGGGGAAGGGGGAGCCCTTCACGCGCTCGAAGAGGAGGGCCGGCCCCCCCGCCTTCACCATGCGGTCGGCCACCTCGGTGATCTCGAGCTCGGGATCGACCTCCGCCTTCACGCGGGCGAGCTCGCCCGCCTTCTCCAGCGCGGCGAGGAACTCCCTCAGGTCGTCGTAGGCGACGGGCGGACCGACGCGGCGCTCGCTCACGGCTTCACCCCCACGTGGACGGTCACGATGCCGAGGCTGAGATCCAGGACCCGGACCTGCCGGAGGCCGGCCTCCTCCATCTTCCGCGCGAGGCGCCCCCGGTCGGGGAAGGAAAGCACCGACCGCGGGAGGTACCCGTAGGCGTTCTCCCGGCTCCCCGAGACGAGGTTGCCGAGGAGCGGCAGGAGGAGGAGGAAGTAGACGTAGTAGACGAATCGGAAGAGCGGGTTCGCGGGGCGGGTGAACTCGAGCACGACGACCCGCCCGCCGGGGCGGACGACGCGGGCCATCTCCCGCAGGCCCGCGCCGAGGTCGGCGACGTTGCGGATGCCGAAGCCGACGCTGGCGACGGCGAAGGCCCCGTCGGCGAAGGGGAGGCGGAGGGTGTCGGCGACGCCGAGGCGGACGGGGAGGCGGTCGCGGAGGACCTTCTCCCGGCCGAGGCGCACCATGGGCTCGCAGAAGTCGGTGCCGACGACGGCGCTCCGGGGGCCGAGGGTCCGGGCCCACTCCAGCGCGAGGTCCCCGGTGCCGGTGCACACGTCGAGGACCGGGTCCCCCGGGCGGGCCTCCCCCGCGGCCACCGTGGCCCTCCGCCACCCGTGGTCGCGGTTCGCGCTGAGGAGGTGGTTGAGGAGGTCGTAGCGGGGGGCGATGCCCGCGAACATGCCGCGGATCCGTTCCGGGCGCTGGAGGGGTTGCATGGGAGGGGGGCCATTCTACGGGGAGGCGGGGGCGGAGCGGCGGAAGGGGAGGGGAAGGAGGGGGAATGACCGCGGATCAACCATCTCCCCGGAACTCCTTGACAGGTGTCACGGAGGATAGGATCCTGCCCCGCGCCCGGGGGGGTGGAGTCGCGCGAACCGAGAGGAGGCTTCCCGCCATGCATCGTTCCCTCAAGTCCCTTGCCCTCGCCGCGGCCGGCGTCCTGGCCACGGCCCTTCCCGCATCCGCCGGCGACTTCTCCGGGCTGCTGGAGAACCTCCGGGGCGAGCTCCAGGCCCGCGAGGAGGCGCTCGCCGGGACGACGGACAAGGTCGAGAAGAAGCAGCTGAAGGCGGTCCAGAAGGCGCTCAAGTCCCTGGACAAGCCGGCCGACGACCTCGGCGACGACATCAAGGCCGCGGGCGCCGCCGTCAAGGGGCTGCTGAAGGCCTTCCCCGGGGAGTTCGAGCCCAGCGCCGACTCCCACCTCGGGAGCATCTACAACACCCTGTTCAACGCCTTCTCCCTCCTCATCGAGGAGGACCTCGACGAGGTGGACGGCGACCTCGGCGGCCTCAGCGAGAAGGGCCGGGCGAAGGCGGAGGCGAGCCTCGCGAAGGCGCTGGCCGCCCTCGGGGACGAGGACGCGGACTTCGGCAACCTCCCCGCCTGGGCCAAGCTCCTGGCCAAGGCCTACAAGGAGGCCCTGAAGGCGCAGAACATCGTGGAGAACGACCCGGGTCCGACGGCCGGGTACTCCGTCTCCGTGGACGGGAAGAAGCTGAGCCCGAACAAGGAGACCGTGGTCGTCTCCCTCAACGAGCTCGCGGGTCTCCTGGTCTTCAACGCCTCGGAGACGAAGCTCGGCGGCTTCACCGTCCAGCTCACGCCCGGCTCCGTCCTGTCCACCGGCGAGAAGGGGATCTCGGTGGCCTCGGTCCTCAAGGCGGAGCTCCCCCTCCCCAGGAGCTACGCCGCCTCCTCCGGCTCCTTCAACGTGACCGCGCTGGACAACGCCGCCAACACCATCACCTTCACCTTCTCCTTCACCGCGACGGGGACGGCCGGGACCACGGGGTCCGTGAACGTCACCGGGTCCTACTCCGGCCCCTTCGTCAGCGCCTCCGACGGGTAGCCGCCCGCCTTCACCGGGGGAGGTCCGGCCGACGGCCGGGCCGCCGGACCTCCCCCCCGCCCTCCGCCCGGCCGAGCTTCCTGGAGGATTACCCCATGCGTCTCCGCACCCTCGCCGCCGCCGCCGCCCTCGCCGTCGGCGCCCTCTTCGCCGGCCCCGCGAAGGCCGACTTCAGCAACAGCCAGTTCAACAACTTCCTCACCATGCTGAACAACAAGACGGGGCTCTCCGCCGCCCAGCAGAAGGCGGTGGACGCCGCCAACGCGCTGGCCGACAAGGAGTACGCCTCCTTCTCCAAGGAACTGGCGGCCTACTCGAAGATCGTCATCGCGGTCGGGAAGGCCTTCCCCGCGGACGAGCAGGTCGCGAACTCCATCGCCGCCCTCTGCAGCCCCGAGGGCGGGGCGGAATCGGTCTTCTTCCAGCTCGTCTTCACCTCCCAGGGCACCAACGCGGCCGGCGTGCAGCTCCTCAACAAGCTCGGCCCCGTGAAGGGGGGCCTCACCTACGCGAAGTGGGTCGCCAACCACTTCAACAAGGGGAACGAGCAGGAGGACTGCGCCAAGGCGCTGAAGTTCTGGTCCAAGGCCGCCAAGGGCGCCGAGAAGGTCTTCAAGAAGTACGGCCCCCTCGACACCTAGCCTCCCGTCGCGGCGACGCCTCCCGCGGCCCGGGGCCCCCGCCCCGGGCCGCTTCGATTCGCGGGCGTCCCTCCCCCGTCCGATACTGTGGGAGAGATTCCATGCCCCCGAAGCCCTCCCCGCCCGCCGACCCCGCCCCCTTCGACCCCGTCTCCCGGGAGGAGGACGGCGGCCTCGACCTCGCGCTGCGCCCCCGGAACTTCGAGGGCTTCGTCGGGCAGGCCCGGACCGTGGACAACCTCAAGGTCGCCGTCGAGGCCGCCCGCCAGCGCGGCGAGCCGCTGGACCACGTGCTCCTCTCCGGGCTCCCCGGCCTCGGCAAGACGACCCTGGCCTGCCTCCTCGCGCGGGAGATGGGGAGCGACCTCCGCCTCACCTCCGGGCCCGCCCTCGGCAAGGCCGCCGACCTCGCCGGCCTCCTCACGAACCTCAGGAAGGGGGACGTGCTCTTCGTGGACGAGGTGCACCGCCTCCACCCCGTGGTCGAGGAGTACCTCTACTCCGCCATGGAGGACTACGCCATCGACATCGTCATCGACTCCGGCCCCTCGGCCCGGTCGGTGCGCGTCACCCTCCAGCCCTTCACCCTCGTCGGCGCCACCACCCGCGAGGGCCTCCTCTCCGCCCCCTTCCGCTCCCGCTTCGGCATCACCGAGAAGCTCGAGCCCTACCCGCCGGAGGACCTCGAGGAGGTCGTCCGCCGCTCCGCCGCCATGCTGTCCGTGGAGATCGAGGCGGGGGCGACCGCGCTGCTGGCCTCCCGCAGCCGCGGCACCCCCCGCGTCGCCAACCGCTTCCTCAAGCGGGTGCGGGACCTCGCCC
>JAKLKS010000305.1 GCA_023150535.1 Planctomycetota bacterium | reverse complement strand
CACCGGGGCCGCGGGCGCCGCGGGCGCCGCCGCCTCCCCCCCCGCCGTCAGGGACGCCCCGCAGGACCCGCAGGAGAAGACGGTCCCGGGCGCGAGGTCCGTGACGTCCAGCGTCGCGCCGCACCCGCCGCAGTCCAGCGTTCTCATGGTTCTCTCCGCTTCCCGCGCGGCGCCGGCGTCCCGCACCGTCCAGCCTATCGCCCTCCCCCCGCGGGCGCTATTCTCCCCCCATGCGATCCCGCCTCGCCCCGAGCCCCACCGGGGCCCTCCACCTCGGCAACGCCCGGACCTTCCTCCTCAACTGGCTCCTCGTCCGCTCCGCGGGAGGGGCGCTCCCCCTGCGCATCGAGGACCTGGACGGGCCGCGGGTGAAGCCGGGCGCCGCCGCGGAGGCGCTGGAGGACCTCCGCTGGCTGGGGCTCGACTTCGACGGGGAGCCGCTCCTCCAGTCCACCCGCGCCCCCGCCCACGCGGCGGCCCTCCACCGCCTCGAGGCCGCGGGCCTCCTCTACCCCTGCGTCTGCACGCGGGCGGAGATCGAGCGGGCCGCCTCGGCACCGCAGGAGGGGGACGGGACGGCCCCCTACCCGGGGACCTGCCGGGGCCGCTTCGCCTCGGCGGAGGAGGCCCGGGCCGCCTCCGGGCGGGAGCCGGCCTGGAGGTTCCGGGTGGACCCGGACCGCGAGGTCGCCTTCGAGGACGGCTTCCGCGGCCCGGTCCGGGACCGGCCGGCCCGCACCTGCGGCGACTTCGTCGTCGCGAAGCGGGACGGGGGGGCGGCCTACCAGCTCGCGGTGGTGGTGGACGACGCCTTCCAGGGGGTGGACACGGTGGTGCGCGGGGACGACCTCCTCCCCTCGACGGCGCTGCAGATCCTCCTGTGCGGGGCGCTCGGGCTCCCGGTCCCGCGGCACGTGCACCTCCCCCTCGTCCGCGGACCCGACGGCCGCCGCCTCGCCAAGCGCCACGGGGACACCCGCATCGCCCGCTTCCGGGAGGCCGGGGTCCCGGCGGAGAGGGTGGTGGGGCTCCTCGCCGCCTGGAGCGGGCTCGGGAACGGGGGGGAGGCCTCCGCGCCCGACCTCCTGCGGCGGGGCTTCGACCTCCGGGCGGTGCCGCGGGGGGACGTGGTCCTGGCGGCGGGCGCGGAGGAGCGGCTCCTCGGGGGCCTGCGGGGCTGATTTTCCGGGGATCTCCCCCGCCGGCGCGGTTGACTCACCCTGCCCGGGGGGGCACGGAATGGATCCATGGGCCGCCCGCGCGACGCCGGGTTCACCCTCACGGAACTCCTCATCGTGGTGGCGATCATCGCCGTGGTCGCGGCCATCGCGGTCCCCAACCTGCTCGCGGCGAAGCTCTCCTCCAACGAGGCGGCCGCCATCGCGACGCTCCGCACCCTCGTCTCCGCCCAGGCGCAGGTGCAGGGGACCGGCCGGATCGACACCGACAACGACTCCATCGGGGAGCACGGGACGCTGGTCGAGCTCATCGGCGAGTTCGGGGTCCGCCGGGGGTTCCAGGACGGGACGGGCGCCTACCTCGCGGGCTCCTTCTTCGGCGTCGCGGGGCCGCCGTTGAAGCCGCCGGCCCTCAGCCCGACCCTCCTGGAGTACCTCGGGGCCCGGGGGGAGCTGGAGAAGTCCGGCTACGGGATCATGGTCTTCCTCCCCGACGCCCGGCCCCAGGCGGGGTGGGTCCACGAGTGGTCGCTCCGGTTCACCTTCCGCCGGGGCACCCGCAGCCGGACCCTGGAGTTCGTCGCCCTCTCCAACGAGAGCGGCGGCCCGGGGCTCGTCGGCGTGGACCTCTCGGAGTCGACCTGGTGCGCCTACGCCCGCCCCGTGCGGCGGGGCTCCAGCGGGAACCGGGCCTTCTTCACGAACCAGCAGGGGGACATCCTGCAGTCGGCCAACGAGGCCGCGAAGCACGAGGTGAACCCGCTCCCGATCCGGGGGGAGAGCGCCTTCCTCGGGGCCGGGATCACCTCGGCCCTCGCGGTGGGGACCGCGGGAGCCGATGGAGACGTCTGGAAGGTCACCAACTAGGGTCGGGGAGGCGGGGAGGCGGACCATGGCGGACAGGAAGCCGGACGGGGCGGCGAACCCCGAGGGTCCCGCCTCCTACGCCCCCCCCGCCCTGCCCTTCCTCCACCGGCTCCCCTTCCGCCTCGGGGCCATGGTCCTGCTGGCGGTCCTCCCGGTGGCGGCGCTCCTCGTGCGGGACGACCTCGCCGCCCGGGACGGGGCCATCCGGGCCGCCGGCCGCGAGGCGGGGCGCCTGGCGCGCATCGCGGCGCGCAACCAGGAGCAGGACTTCGAGCGGGCCCAGGCGCTCCTCGAGACGCTGGCGGGCTCCGCGGTGGTCCGCTCGGGGACGGACGAGGAGCGGGGGGCGCACCTGCGCGACCTCCTCCCCCGCCTCGCGGGCTTCCACGACCTCCACCTCCGCGCCCCCGACGGGGCGGTCGCCGCCTCGGCCCTCCCCGCGGCGGCGTCCCTCGCGCTCTGCGACGACGACGACCGGAAGCGGGCCGTCGCCACGGGGCTCCCGGTGGTCGGGAACTTCCGGACCGGCGCCGACGGGGTCCCGGTGGTGCACCTGGTGCGGCCGCTCGGCGGGAGGGGCTCCGGCGACGGGCGGGTGCTCTGCGCCACCGTGGGGATCGGCTGGCTCGCCTCCTTCCAGCGGAACCTCGACCTCGCGGGGGACGCGACGCTGGAGGTGCTCGACCCGGAGGGGACGGTGCTCCTGCGCCTCCCGGGGGGGAGGCCCGGGTCCGGCGTCCACCCGGCCCGGGACCTGTTCTCCTTCGGGGAGGACGCCCCCGTGGTGGCGGCGGGGCCGGACGGCGCGCGGCGGTTCTTCGGCTACTGCCCGCTCGTGACGGGGGGATCGAAGCAGGGGTTCGGCGTGGTGGTCGGGCTCCCGGAGGAGGCGGTGACGGCGCCGCTCGACCGCGCGCTGCGCCTGAGCCTCGGGATCGCGGCCGGGGTGCTCCTCCTCTCCCTCGTCGGCGCGCGGATGCTCGCGGAGCGGCTGGTGCTGCGGCGCGTGAACGGGCTCATCCTCGCGACCCGGCGGGTGGCGTCCTCGGACCTCTCGAGGTTCAGGGCGCGGACGCGGGTCTGCCAGGACCCCAGCGAGATCGGCGACCTCGAGCGGTCCTTCGACGACATGGCGCGGGCGCTGGAGAGGCGGGCGGCGGAGATCGAGGCGGGGAGGGGCGGCCCGCCGCCGCGATAGTATCACATTGTGATACTATGGACGGCGCCCGCCCTCCTCCAGGCGGGCCAGCGCCTCCTCCGCCTCCGCGGGCAGGAACCCGAAGGGGCCCGGCCCGCCGCGCCAGGCGACCCGCCCCTCCGCGTCGATCACGTACAGCCGGTCCGGCCAGGCGCCCCAGGCCCGCGCCACCGCGTCGTCCATCCCGTCCACGACCACGGGCATGGTCGTCCGGAGCCCCTCGAGGCAGCGGAGCGCCGCCGCGCGCCTCTCCTCCTCCGTGCGGGGCTGGGGGTAGCGGATCCCCGCCTTCTCGTTGTCCGGCGTCACCCACTCGTCGCTCGCGTGGGCCTCCCGGACGTAGACCAGCAGGAAGTTCGCCCGCCCCGCGTTCCGCGCCTTCACCGCCTCGACGTCGCCGAACCGGCGACGGAAGGGCCCTCAGGTGTTCGACCCGAAGACGAGCACGAGGGGCCGTCCCCGGAAGGTGGAGAGCGAGAGGGTGTTCCGCCCGTCCGCCGTCGCCAGCGTGAAGTCCGGGGCGGGGGCGCCCGGCTCCACGACGGAATCGTGGAAGTGGAGCCACTCCTGCTTCACCCCCGGGGGGGCCATGGAGCGGGGATCGGGGGGTCCCGGGGGAGGCGCCGCGGCGGAGGCGCAGCCGGCGGCGAGGACGGCGAGGACGACCAGGGCGAGGACGCCGGGGTTCACGGGACCTCCTTCCGGGGGAGAGGGACGCTCCGTGGAGCCGGACGCAACGGGTTCACCCCGGGAGGACCGGCCGCCGGCCCTACCCCCGCCGCCGCCGGTTCCTCTCCTGCCGCTCGCGGGCGCGCTTCCAGAAGTCCGCCCTCCCGCGCTCGCCGCCGGGGCCGCCGCCGCCGCCCCCCCCGCCCCCCGCCGGGCCGCCGCGGCGGTGGACCTTCCCCCCGGCCGCCGCCCCGGAGCCGCCCGGCCTCCGCG
>JAKLKS010000304.1 GCA_023150535.1 Planctomycetota bacterium | reverse complement strand
GTTGTGGCCCTCGACGGAGAGGCGCCGGCGGCGGAGGAGGACCGCGAGGCCGGTGGTGTAGAGGTTGGCGTCGAGGATCCCGTAGCGGTGGGCGGGGAAGTAGAGGGCGTCGTAGGGGAGGCGGCGGCCCCTGGCGCGGTACCGCTCCTCGAGGGTCCCGAGGAAGGCCTCGAGCTGGGTCCCCTCCCCGCGCTCCGGGGGGCGGCCGACGGCGCTGCGGAGCGAGCGGGACTCGATCTCCTGGAGGCAGACGATGTCGGGGGGCGGGGCGAGGGCGGCCAGGGCGGCCGCGATGCGGTGCCGGGAGCTCCGGGTGGAGCCGAGGCCCCCCGCGGCCTGGCTGAAGTAGCGCACGTTCCAGGAGAGGACGCGGAAGCGCTCGGGGGAGGCCATCGGCGACGAGGATAGCCGGGAGGGGGGCGGGGGGGGAGGGGCGGGGGAGCGCCCCCGGTGACCGGGGAGGGGGCGGCGGCGGGGAGGGGGGCCGTCAGGTACTTGACAAGGCTTGCCAACGGCCCCAGGATCCGGGGGGAGGTGCCCATGGCGGTCCGGACCCTCAACATCTCGCTCCCGGAGGAGCTCCGGGATCTCGTCGTCCGGGAGGTCGCCTCCGGGGGCTACGGGAGCGTCAGCGAATTCGTCCGGGAAGCGGTGCGGGACTCGCTCCGCAGGGCCGCCCTGGATCGCCTCGAGGCCCTCGCCCTCGAGGGCCTCGCCACCCCGGAGGTCGAGGCGACGCCGGCGCTCTGGAGGTCGATCCGGGAGCGCGCCCGCCGGGCCGACCGGTCCACCCGCCGCCGGTGAAGGCGAAGGTCCTCTTCCGCGAAGCCGCCCTCCGGGACGTGGAGGGGATCCTCGACGCCCTCGCCGCCTCCGGTCCCGGGACGGCGGAGCGGTTCGCCTCCGCCCTGGAACGAGGCGTCCGCAGGCTCTCCGAGCACCCGGAGATCGGCCACCCGCTCCCCTTCCGCCGGACCTCCCTGCGCGGCTGGCGCTCCTGGCCCGTCCCCGGCTTCCCCTCCCACCTCGTCCTCCACCTCCCCTCGGGGATGTCGGTCACGGTCCTCCGGGTCCTCCACGGCGCAAGGGACCCTCGGGGGCTCCTCGAGGAAGGGGGACGGTCCGGCTCCTGAGGGGGGAGGCGGCCGGCGGCGGGGGAGGAGGGTCGGGGGATCAGTCCCGGATCCAGTGGCAGGTGTAGCCGCCGGGGTTCTTCCGCAGGTAGTCCTGGTGGTACTCCTCGGCGGGGTACCAGGGACCCGCCTCCTCGATGCGGGTGACGATCGGCTTCCTCCACTTCCCCGAGCGGTCCACCGCCGCCTTCACCCGCTCGGCGGCGGCGCGCTGCCCGCCGTTCGTGCAGAAGATGGCGCTCCGGTACTGGGTCCCGACGTCGTTCCCCTGCCGGTCGAGGGTGGTGGGATCGTGCATCCGGAAGAACCACCCGAGGAGGTCCTCGAAGGGGAGCCGCGCCGGGTCGAAGACCACCCGCACCGCCTCGGCGTGGCCGGACTTCCCCTTCTTCACGATCTCGTAGGTGGCGTCGGGCACCGTGCCGCCGCTGTAGCCGACCTCGGTCTCGAGCACCCCGGGGATGGCGCGGAGCAGCTCCTCCATCCCCCAGAAGCAGCCCCCCGCCAGGATCACCGTCTCGCGCCTCTCCGCCGCCGGCATCGTCCCTCCTTCGCTCGGCCGCGGGGCGGGGGCCGGTTCCGGGACCGGGGCGGGGGCCGGCCCCTCCCCGGAGGAGCAGGCGGTCGCACCCGCCGCCAGGGCGAGGAGCACCGCCCCGAGGAGTCGCCGCACCGTCCGTCCCGCCGCCATGTCCCCCTCCGCGCAGGATTCGAGCCTGCGGGAGGATAACCCGGGGAAGGGGAGTCCGCACCGGGCGGGGCCCCGGTTCCCGGGGAGAGGACAAGGAGGTACCACCCCATGATCCGCGCCCCCGGCCGCGCCCTGCTCGCCCTCGCCGCCGCCCTGGCCCCCGTCCTCGCGGGGTGCTCCCGCCAGTCGGACGGCCCCGTCTTCAACGGGTTCGGGATCTCGATCTTCGCGAGCAGCGACCTCGTCCCCCCCGGCTCCCTCAAGTCCCCGGGCAACGCCTACATCACGCTGGAGAACAGGCAAGGGGGCGCCGGTGCCTACGGTTTCGTCACCTCCCCCTTCGACCTCTGGGCCCCCTTCCGATGGGAGGTGAAGGGAGGGCAGATCGAGCCCGGCTCCCCGGGCCCCGGCACCGGCTTCTTCTGCACGGAACTGGACGTCCGGGGATCGAGTCCGCTGGAGTTCTACGCCCTGTGCGCCCAGAAGAACGGGGGTGGGTACCAGTGCTGGCTGTCGAGGGCCGGCGTCGGCAACACGGGGATCACCCAGGTGAACGCCACGGGCATGGTGGAGTTCGCCGTGGAGCACACCGGGACCAACCTCCTCTTCCAGGTGAAGAAGCCGAGCGACCCGAAGTGGACGACCATCGCCACCGTGCCCCACACGCAGGGGGAGGCGCTCGTCCCGAGCATCGGGTTCGCCCAGGCCCCGGCATTGGCGCAGGCTGACTTCGACAACCCGCGAGTCGTCTTCAACGGCCCCCTGCCCGGCGGCTCCGACGCGGAGCGGGTCCTCGCCCGGGTTGTGATGGACGCCGGCATGCCGGTCTCCGAGGCGGCCAGGGACGTGGACCTGGGGGACCTCGAGGAGGCGGCCGACCACCTGGAGGACGCGGCGGCGGCGCTGGCGGCGGCGGCGACCGCCGTGGATGCGGGGAAGGGGGATCTCATCGACCCGAAGGCGGGGGCGAAGGCGGCGAAGAAGGTGAAGGCCGCGGTCAAGGGGATCGGGAAGGTCGGGAAGTCCTTCGAGAAGGGAAAGACCTACAAGTCGGTCGCCCTGGGGATCCTCAAGGTCCTCCGCGACGTCCACGACGCGATGCAGCTGCTCGACCCGCACGGGCTCCCCGGAGGCGGGTAGAGGTCCGCCTCCGGCGGGGGACCGGTTCCAGGGGACAGGTACAGGAGGACCCACCCATGCGCGGACTCCGCAGGCTCGCCTCCGGCCCGTCGCTCGCCCTCGCCCTGGCGGTGGCGCCCCTGCTGGCCGCCTGCGCACCCGTGGACGGGTCCGCCAGCGTCGAGGTCGGGAGCTACAAATTCGGAAGCGGCTCCCGCCTCGTGGCTCCCGGCTCCCTCAAGACGGAGGGGAACGTCATCATCCGGATCGTGAACCGCAGGGGCGGCGCCGGCGCCTACGGCTTCGTCACGAGCCCCTTCGACCTGCACGCCCCCTTCCGGTGGGAGGTGACGGGGGGCGTCCTCGATCCCGAATCCCCCGGCCCCGGGACGGGGTTCTTCTGCACCGAACTGGACGTCCGGGATTCGAGCCCGCTCGAGTTCTACGCGCTGTGCGCCCAGGCCAACGCCGGCGGCTACCTCTGCTGGGTCTCCCGGGCCGGCGCCGGGAACGCGGGCGTCACCCAGTTCAACTCCACGACCGCGGTGGACCTCGCCGTGGAGCACGACGGGGACACGCTCCACTTCCAGGTGAAGAGGCCCGCGGACGGGGAGTACACGACCATCTTCTCCCTCGCCCACACGCAGGGCGAGGCGCTCGTCCCGAGCGTCGGCTTCGCCCAGGCGCCGGCGGGGGCGGAGGCGGACTTCGACAACCCGCGGGTCGTCTTCAACGGCCCGCTCCCCGGGGGCTCCGACGCGGAGCGGGTCCTCGCCCGGGCGGTGATGGACGCCGGGATGCCGGTCTCCGAGGCGGCCCACGCCGTGGACAGGGGCGATCTCGAGGAGGCGGCCGGCCACATGGAGGACGCGGCGGCGGCGCTGGCGGCGGCGGCCGCCGCCGTGGACGCGGGGAAGGGGGACCTCGCGGACCCGAAGGCGGGGGCGAAGGCGGCGAAGAAGGTGAAGGGCGCGGTGAAGGGGATCGCGAAGGCGGGGAAGTCCTTCGAGAAGGGGAAGCCCCACAAGTCGGTCTCCGGCGCCCTCCTGAAGGTCCTCCGCGGCGTGCACGACGCGATGCAGCTGCTCGATCCGCACGGACTGCCGGGCGGGGGGTAGCGGCCTCCTCCGGCGGTATCCTCGGGGGCGGTGACCGACCCCCCCGAGGACCCCGACCACCCCGGCGTCCGCGACCCGCGGCGGATCCGGATCTGGGCGCGCGGACTCGTCGTCCTCGCCTGCATCGG
>JAKLKS010000303.1 GCA_023150535.1 Planctomycetota bacterium | reverse complement strand
GCGAGTTCGCCTCCGTCGCCGCCCGCGAGGCCGCCCGCCTCACCGACCTCGTCGGGCAGGCGCTCGACCTCTCCCGCGTCGCCGCGCCCGGCGGCCCGCCGGCCCGCCGCCCCCTCGACCTCGCGGCGCTCGCCCGCGAGGTGGCCGCCCTCCACCGCCCCCTGCTGGAGCGGGCGGGCCTGCGCCTGGAGGTCCGCGCCCCGGGCCCGCTCCCCGTGGTCGGCGATTCCGCCTCCCTCCGCGGCGCCCTCTCGAACCTCCTCGAGAACGCCGCCCGCCACGCGGCCTCCGGGGGTTCGGTGGAGGTGGAGGCGGCCCGGGACGGGACAATGGCGGCGCTGCGCGTCCTCGACCGCGGGCCCGGCGTCCCTCCGGGCATGGAGGAGCGGATGTTCGAGAGGTTCGTGCGCGGGCCGGGCGCCGCGGGGCCGGGGGCGGGCCTCGGCCTCGCCCTCGTGCGCGAGGCGGCGGAGGCCCACGGCGGCGCGGCGGCGGCGTCCGGCAGGGAGGGAGGCGGCGCCGTCCTCGTGATGCGCGTGCCCCTCGCGGAGGAGGAACGGTGAAGGCCCGCATCCTGCTCGTGGAGGACGACGCCGACCTCGCCCGCGGCCTCGCCTTCAACCTGCGCCACGAGGGCTACGAGGTCCTCCTCGCCGGCACCGTGAAGGAGGGGCGGCGCGCCGCCCTCCGCGGGGAGGCCGACCTCCTCCTGCTCGACCTCATGCTCCCCGACGGCGACGGGCTCGAGATCCTCCGCGCGCTGCGCGACGCCGGGAGCCGCGTGCCGGTCCTCTGCCTCACCGCGCGCGGGCAGGAGACGGACAAGGTGATGGGGCTCGGATCCGGGGCCGACGACTACGTGACGAAGCCCTTCGGCCTCGCGGAGCTGTTCGCGCGCATCGCCGCCCTCCTGCGGCGGGCCGGGCCCGCGGCGGGGGAGGTGGTCGTGCTCGGCGGGGCGGAGGTGGACTTCGGGGCGCGGCGCATCCGCCGCGGCGGCGCGGAGGAGGAGCTGACCCCCGCGGAGACCGACCTCCTCCGCTACCTCCTCGCGCGGCGGGGGCAGGCCGTGGAGCGGGAGCGGCTGCTGCAGGACCTCTGGGGGGTGGATTCCCGCCACGCCACGCGGACGCTGGACAACCACGTGGCGCGCCTCCGGAAGAAGCTCGAGGAGGACCCGACGCGGCCGCGCGTGCTGGTGACGGTCCACGGGACCGGGTACCGGCTCGAGGGCGGGGAGACGACTTCGTGACGATTCCGGGACCGGCCCCCGGGTCGCGCGCGCGGTCGAATGGGGCGGTCGCGACGACCGGAAAGGAGACGCCCATGAGGTGGATGCTCGCCGCCGCGCTCGCCCTCGGACTGTCGCTCGGATCGCCCGCCGCCGCCCCCGCCGAGGGGGATCCCCCGCTGGAGGAGCGGCTCTTCCGCGCCTTCTACCAGGAGAACGGGTTGCGGGACTTCGGGAAGGGGGCGGCGCTCTACGGGGAGGTGGCCGCGGCGGCGCGCGCGGCGAAGGAGCCGGGGACGCTGGTGAAGGCGCTGCTCGGGCAGGGGCGCTGCCTCGCGCGGCTCGGGCGCGCGGAGGAGGCGAAGGCGGCCTTCCGGGCGGCGCTGGCGGAGGACCCGGCCTGCGAGGAGGCGGCGGAGGCGATCGCGCAGGCCGAGGCTGGGCCGGGGGGGATCGAGGAGGAGTTGCGGGACCGGATCACGGCGCTCGTCTTCAAGCTCGGGGGGGCGGAGCGGGAGCAGGCGACGAACGACCTCCGGCAGATCGGAGCGCGGTCGGTCCCCTTCCTCGAGGAGGGGCTGCGCACGGCGGACGTGGGGATCGTGACCGGCTGCGCCTGCATCCTCGCCGACCTCCCGGCCACGGGGGCGCGGGCGGGGCTCGCGCGGGCCCTGGCGGACCCGAAGGTGGCCTTCCCGGACATCGTGCGGCGGGCGACCGGGAACATCCCCGTCACCGGGAAGGAGGTCGATCGGCCGGGGCGGTACGCCCTCCTGCGGGAGGCGCTGCGCCTCGAGGAGCCGGCGAGGGGGATGGTCCTCCAGGCCGTCCTCAGGATGGGCATCCAGAAGGAGCCCGCGGCCGAGGTGGGGCCCCTCCTCCTCGCGCTCCTCCGGGAGGCGGACGACACGTCGAGGGCGGTTCTCCTGAATGCGAACCCGGGAGAGGCCTCGGCGGCGATCCTGCCGGCGGCGGCGGGGTACCTCTCCTCGGCGGACCCGGCGGTCCGGGCGGCGGCGCTGACCGCCTGCGGCTACGCGAAGAAGCAGACGCCGGAATCCATCGCGGCCCTCCGGAGGGTCCTCGATGCGGGGGAACCGGTGGAGCGGTCCCGGGCCTTCCTGCTCCTCGTGAGGGAGGACACGCTGGCGCGGGAGGAGAGGATCGCCCTCGTCAACCGGTTCCTGGCGGAGGGGGAGCCGGATGTCCTCAAGTGGGTCCTCGACTGGGTCGGGGGGGATGTCGGCAGGGGGCTCCCGGGCCACTGGGACCCGGGCTACGCCCCCGGCCTCCTCGCGGGCATGCGGCGGGCGCTGGAGGCGGGGGCGGAGGCCCCGGAGCGGGTCGCGGTCTTCGTCAGGGCGATGCACGAGGGTCTCCGGGACCTCGGGGAGGAGGATCTCCTCGATCTCGCCCGGCGTTGCTCAGCGCTCGGCAGCAAGGAGACCAACGGGATTCTCGACACCACCCTCCGGCAGGTCTTCTCCCGCCACCAGGCGGAGAAGGACCCCGGGATGCTGGGCCGGGTCTTCCTCCTCGGACTGGACCGGCTCCGGGGGCAGGCGCTCCACTCCTGGGTGACCCTGTGGGGGAGCCGCCATGCCCTCCTCCCGGGGTCCGCTCTCGTCGCTTTCGGGGAGATCCGGGAGGACGTGTACCTCCGGTCCTTCGCCTGGTCCTGGCTCCTCGCCCGTGAAACCCAGACCTGGCCGCCCTTCACGCCTGCGCTCCACGCGAGCCTCGGGGAGGATCTCCTCCACGAGACCAATGCCCATCTGGCCGGTCAGGCGCAGCAGGTCGCGCGCTTCCGCCCCGACCCGTCATTGTCCGCACCGGTGCGCGCCCTGCTCGCACGCACGCAGGCCAAGGCGCCGAAGGAGCAAACCCTCCACCTCCTCATCGCCTGCGCGGGCAGGGAGGCGCGGGACGATGTCGCGGCCTTCGTCCGGGAGTTCGACGACCTACCGATGCTCCGGATCCTCGTGAACCTCGTCGGAAAGGAGGCGATCCCGGAGATCCGGGCCTTCCTCGCCGCGCACCCGGAATCGGATTCCGCCCTCGACCTGCTGATCCAGGTGGCCGGACGGGACGCCGCGCCGGAGATCCGCGCCCGGCTCGAGGTGAAGGAGAACAACGGGCTCCTGGACCAGCTGTTCGGCCTCCTCGGTGGGGAGGCCCTGCCGGATGCCCGGCGCTACCTCGGCAGGTACGGGAACTCCCTCGCGCGGAACCTCGTCGTCCGAATGGCCGGGGTGGACGCCGTGCCCGACCTCCTTGCCGCCTGCCTCGCCCGCCCGCAGTCCTCCGAGTGGTGGATCCTCGGCCCCCGGTGGTCGAACCCCCCGGAACCCGGCGACCTCGGCGTCCCCCCGGAGGTGGCCGTCGCCTACTTCGAGGCCTGCCCCGAGGAGAGGCGCACCCCCCGCCTCCTCCAGCAGGTCTCCTTCGTCCTCCCCGCGGAGAAGCGGAACGCGTACGTCAACGGCTATCTCTCCGACCCGCGGCCCGACATGGCCGCCGCCGCGGCCTGGGTCGTCCGGCGGTTCAACATGGTGGAGTACTGGCCGCGCCTCCTGCCCCTCCTCGACAACGCCGACGAAAAGGTCCGCATCGAGGCCCGGGAAGCCCTCGATTCCATCCGGAAGTACCGCGAACTCAAGGAGTCCTTCGAGCGCTACGGCATGGAGGGATCGAAGAAGGCCCTCGACGACGCGGCCGCGCTGGCGAAGGACCCGGACCCCGTGATGCGGAAGGGGGCGGCGCTCGCCCTCGGCGCCCTCGGCGAACCCTCGGGCGTGCCGCTCCTCCTCGCGCTCCTCGACGACAGGGACCCGTCCGTGCGGGAGGCGGCCCTCTCGGCACTTGAGCGTCTCGGGGGGAAGTAGGAAGGGGGACGCTCCTCGGTTACTCGGTTTTCTGTGGATAACTTCCCGCGGTCTCCGACCGCGGGAAGTTATCCACAGAAAACCGAGTA
>JAKLKS010000302.1 GCA_023150535.1 Planctomycetota bacterium | reverse complement strand
AAGACGACCGCCGCCACCTGGGCCGCCGCCGCCGGGATCGGCAGGCCCACGAAGAAGCGACTGTCGACGACGTGGCGCTGCACGTTGAAGCGCGCGAGGCGCAGCACGCCGCAGGCCAGGAACAGGAACGCGGCCGAGGAGCCCGCCCGCGGCACCAGCGCGAGCGCCCCCCGCAGGTCCGCGAGCCGCAGGTCCCGGAGGTCCACCCCGTCCAGCAGCACCGCCCCCGCGGAGGGATCCAGGAACCGCGGCACGAGGTTGAGCAGCGTGCTCTTCCCCGCCCCGGAGGCACCCACGATCCCCACCCGCGCGCCCGGCGCCACCGCGAGGTCCACCCCCGCGAGCGCCTCCACCCCGCCCTCGTGCCGCACCGACACCCCGCGGAACTCGAGGCGCCCGGGACCCGCGGGCAGGGCGGCCGCCCCCGGCCGGTCCGCCACCGCCGGCGGCCGGTCGAGCGCCTCGAAGAGCCGCGCCCCCGCGGCCCGGGCCGCCTGCACCCGGTTGAGGGCGCCGCCGATCTTCCGCAGCGGCGCGTACATCCCCGCCAGCGCCGCCCCGAGCGCGAAGAGGTCCCCCGGCGTCACCTCCCCCCGCACCGCCAGCGCCCCTCCCGCGAGCAGGGCCGCCGAGACGCCGAGGAGGGCCGCCAGCTCCAGCGCCGGCCCCGTCGCCGCCTCCAGGCGCACGAGCCGGCGGAACTCCGCGAGGACCCGGTCGTTGACCGCGCCGAAGCGCCGCTCCTCGGAGGGCTCCCCCCCGCAGGCCTGCACCACCCGGATCCCGCGGAGGGATTCCTCCACCCGCACCGTGAGCGCCTGCCGCTGGTCGAGCACCCGCCGCGTCGTGCGCCGGACCGAGGCGCCCACCCGCCGCACGACGAAGGCCAGCAGCGGCGTCGCCACCACCGCCAGCAGCGCGAGCTTCCAGGAGACGAGGAAGGCCACCCCCGCGTAGGCGAGGAAGGAGACCGGCTCGAACAGCAGCGCCCCGCCCAGCGTCTCGAGCCCCTTGGCCACGGCGTCGGCGTCGGCGGTGAAGCGGGAGAGGAAGGAGCCGGCCCCGGTCCGCTGGAGGTGGCCCACGTCCTGCCGCACCAGCGAGGAGAAGAGCCGGCGGAGGAGGTCGGCCGTCGCCTCCTGGGCCGCCGTGCCCACGAGCGTCTCGTGGCCCCACCGGAGGAGACCGCGGATCGCGGAGAGGACCGCCACGACCGCGAGGAGGGAGGCGAGGGCCCCGAGCGGGTCCTCCCGGGCCGCTGCGGCGAGGTCGCGGAGGAGGGAGGCGAGGAAGGCGGGGGAGCGGGCCTCGAGGAGGGCGAGCGTCCGTTCCATGGCGGCGGGGTCGAAGATCGCCTCCACCGCCGGCTTGAGGAGGCCGACCGTCGCCCCCGCGAGCAGCGCCACCAGCACCCCGAGGGCCGCCGCCAGGAGGAGCGTCCCCCGGTGGGGGCGGAGCAGCCCCAGCAGCCGGGGGAGGGGGGCCGGGTCGGGGGCGGGGTCCACGGTCCCATCATCCCGCCCTGAAAGGGTTTCCGGAAGGGCGGAAGGAAGGGGACGGGCTCCGGTTCCTCGGTCTTCCCCCGTCGGGGGGGTGGACCCCGGGCCGACCCCTCGACGGGGGAGAACCGGGGAACCGGAGCCCGTCCCCCTCCCCTTCGGCACGATCCCTGCGGAAGGGCGTCCGGCGGGCCGGGTACCATCCCCGGCACGGGAGGGCTCCCTGCTCCGTCTCCAGTTCTACGTCCTGCGCCGCCTCGCCGCGAGCCTCCTGCTCGTGGTGCTGGTCGTCTCCACCATCCTCTTCGTCGGGCAGACCTACCAGTTCCTCGGCCGCATGCCCGACGTCGGCCTCGGCTTCATCGCCGCCGTCCTCCCGATGTTCCTCCCGGTCACCCTCGCCCTCACGCTCCCCCTCGCCTTCCTCGTCACCGCCGTCCTCACCTACGGGCGCCTCGCCGACGACAACGAGGTGCTGGCCATGCGCATGGCCGGCATCCACCCCTGGGCGGTGGCGGCCCCGGGGGTCTTCGCGGGGGCGGTCCTGTCCTTCTTCTGCCTCGACCTCCAGGGCCACCTCGCCCCCGCCGCCGTCGCCGGGCAGGACGCGCTGCGCGGGGACGCCTACGCGCAGTTCCTCGAGCTCGTCGAGCGGGGGGCGAGGAACTCCTTCACCCACCGCGACTTCCGCATCTCCTGGGACGGCGTGGAGAGGGGGGAGCTGCTGGGCCTCCGCATCAGCCGCGGCGGGCTCGAGGGGGGGGAGGCGCAGGAGATCCACGCCCGCCGCGCCGTCCTCCAGCGGGACGCCAGCGGGCGCATCCTCGTCTTCACCCTGAAGGAGTTCCTCCTCGTCACCTCCGACGGGACCCGGCGCGCCTCGAGCCGGGGGGCCTCCACGACCATCGCCATCCCCGCGGAGGAGCTGCTCGCGGTGCGCGGCTCCGCGGCCAAGCCGCGGGCCCTCACCTACGAGGAGCTCCTCTTCCGGCGGGCCCGCCTGCCCGAGGGCTCGGAGCGGTGGCGGGAGATGGACCTGGAGATCTTCGGCCGCATCTCCGTGGCCCTGGCCCCGCTGTGCTTCGCCCTCTGCGGGATCCCGCTGGCGCTGCTGGTGGGGAAGGGGTCCCGTGCGGCGGCGGCGGTGCTCGCCTTCGGCGTGGCGGTGGCCTTCTACGTCGCCTGGCAGGCGGGCAACGGGCTCGCCAAGTCCGGAGCCCTCCCCGCGGCGCCGGCCATGCTCGCGGCGGACGTCCTCCTCGCGGCGGCGGGGGTGGTCCTCCTGCGGAAGGCGGCGCTCCGGTGATCGGGGGCCGGCTCGACCGGTACGTCCTCCGGCGGTTCCTCGCCTTCTACGGGCTCTCGCTCCTCTACCTCGCGGGGCTCTTCCTCCTCGTGGACGCCGCGGCGCGCCTGGACCAGTTCCTGGAGGCGCGGCCGGTGCTGGAGAAGGCGGGGAGGTCCGTGGCGGGGGCGGTCCTGCGGTTCTACGGGGCGGGGCTGCCGCTGGTCGTCCTGCAGGTGGCCCCCTTCGTCACCGTCATGGGGGCCTGCATGGCCCTCGTGGACCTCCGGCGCACCAACGAGCTCCATCCCATGGTGGAGGCGGGGAGGTCCCTCCCGCGGATCCTCGCCCCGGTGGTCCTCTTCGCGGCCCTCCTCACCGCCGTCCTGGCCGTCGCCCAGGACCGGATCGCGCCGGCGGCGGTCCGCGCCCGCCTCGAGGTGGAGCGCTCCCTGGAGGAGGGGAAGTCGACCTTCACCTCCCGCGTGCCCCACCTCCGGGACGGGGAGGGGAACGTCTGGAACTTCACCGGGTGGGATTCCGCCGCGCTCGTCGCCCGGGGAGTGCGGGTGGCCCCCTTCCGGAGCGGGGACCGGACCTGGGACCTGCTGGAGGTCGACCGGCTCGCCTGGAGGGGCGGCGGCGGCGGGGGCGCGGCCGGCGGCGCCGGCGCGGGCTGGTACCCCGAGGGGGGCCGGCTCCTCCCGCCGGCGGAGAGGGCGGGGGGGACCGGGGACCTCGTCGCGGTGCCGGCCGACCGGCCCCTGCCCACGGACCTCCGCCCCGCGGACGTCGAGCTGATGCGGGCCTCGGAGGACCTCGAGGGGCTCTCCTCCTCGCGGCTGCGGGGCCTCCGCGACCGCTACCCCGACCTCGAGTACCTGACGGTGCTCCTCCACCGGAGGCTCACCCACCCGCTCGCCAACCTGGTGCTCCTGCTCGTCGGGGTCCCCCTGGTCCTGCGCGGGGAGGGGGCCTCGCTCTTCCTCTCGGTCCTCGCCGCGCTCGGGGTCTGCGCGGCCTACTTCGTGGCCGACTCCATCGCCTGCGACCTCGCGGGGCGGGGGGTGATCCCCGTGGGGCCGGGCACCTGGGCGGCCACCATCCTGTTCGGGGCGGCGGGGGTGACGATGATGGATGCCCTCTCCGGCCGCGCCGGCTCCCGTTGATCCGGGGGGCGGGCGGGACTACGATCCGGGGGTCCCCCGCCCCCGGAGGCCCGCCATGAACCCCTTCCGCGCCGCCGCCCTCGCCGCCGCCGCCGCCCTGGCCGCCTCCTGCGGCGGGGAGGAGGCGGCGCCCGGCAAGGAGCCGGCGGCTCCCGGGGGGGCCGCCCCGGCCCCCGCGCCCTCCGCCGGGGAGGGCGGGGGCCTCGACGCGAACGCCCTCCGGGCCGCCATGGAGAAGGAGATGGCGAAGGCC
>JAKLKS010000301.1 GCA_023150535.1 Planctomycetota bacterium | reverse complement strand
CCCGTCTCCCGTCGGCCGATCCGTTCCGGCCGACGGGAGACGGGACCCCGGGCCTCCGGAGGCAGGGGAGGCCTCCGCCCCCCCTCACCGCGACAGCGACGGCGTCCGCAGGACGAACCCCTTCTCCCCCAGTTCCATCCGCCCGAGGAGCGCGATCTCCGGCCCCGCGAGCAGGGCCGAGAACCCGTGCCGCTCCCGCACCGCGTCCGCCGCCGCCAGCAGCCGCCGCCCCTTCGCCTCCGCCGCCGCCGTGAACAGCCCCGCCTGCCGGCCCCCTGCCGGCCCGAGATCCAGCAGCGACGCCCCCACCCGCCGCACCATCACCCGCCGCTCCCGCACCGCCCGGAACAGCCCCCGCGCCACGGGCCAGATCGCCCGCGCGTCGTCCGAGGGCCCCGGCAGCGTCGCCGAGCGGTGCGCCGCGGCGAAGTCGGCGTAGGCGAGGCGCACCTCGACCCGCCGCGCGGCCAGCCCCCGCGCCCGGCACTCCCCCGCCGCACGGTCGAGGAGGTAGTGGAGCAGTCCCTCGAGGAACCGCCCGTCGGCGGTGTCCGCGGCCAGCGAGGTCTCCCGCGACACCGACCGCGGCGGCGCGTCGGGCACCACCGGGTCGTCGTCCTCCCCCCGCGCCGCGGCGAAGAGCACCCCGCCGTGGTGGCGGCCGAAGGTCTCCTCCAGCAGGCCCCGGTCCACCCGCTGGAGGTCCCCCACCGTCCCGATCCTGAAGGATTCGAGGAGGCGCGCCGTCGAGCGGCCGACCCCGGGGAGGGCCTCCACCGGGAGCGGGGCGAGGAACTCCGGCCCCCCGCCGGGGGGGACCTGCCGCAGGCCCCCGGGCTTGGAGAGATCGCCGGCCACCCGGGCGAGGACCTTGCTGTCCCCGATGCCGACGGAGAGGGAGAGGCCGACCTCGGCCCGCACCGCGGCGCGGAGGCGCTCGGCCACGGCGAGCGGCGGGCCCCGGAGGCCGGCGGTGCCGGCGAGGTCGAGGAAGGCGTCGTCGAGGGAGGTCACCTGGACGAGGGGCGTCTCGCGGCGGGCGATCTCCCAGGCGCGCTCCGCCAGCGCCATGGCGGCGTGGACGTCGCCGCGGCGGAAGACGGCGGCGGGGCAGACCCGGTGGGCGTCGCGGAGGCGCATCCCGTTGCGCACGCCGAGGGCGCGGGCCTCGTAGGAGGAGGAGATGACGATGCCCCGGTCCCGCGGGAGGCCGCCGACGACGACGGGCCGCCCCCGGAGTGCGGGGTCGAGCACCTGCTCGGCCGAGGCGAGGAAGGCGTCCACGTCGAGGTGGACGATGGTCCGGCGGGCGGGGGCGTAGAGGTCGGAGGGGGCGATGGGCGGGCTCCCGGGCACATGCTAACCAAACACGAACATACGCGGGGGCGGGGACGTAGAGGAGGGGGACGCTCCTCGGTTCCTCGGTTGTTTGTGGATAACTCCGCGAGGGGGAGGCCCGGCCCGCGGGAAGCCGGGGAACGCCCCCCGGGTCCCCCAACCGCGGAATCCCCCGTCAAGGCGGCGATCACCCCGCCCTTGCCTCGCCGCCCCCCTCCCGGTCACGATCCCCCCGGACCACGGGAGGATGAACCGTGCGGAACTTCGCGGGATGGGGGATCGCCGTTCTCTTCGCGCTGCTCGCCGCCGCCGCCGCGGCGCCGGCGGACGTCGAGGGGGTGCCGGCCGACGGGAAGGACGTCGTCTTCCTCGCCGACGGGCGCGTGCTCCGCTGCAGGGCCGGCGCCGAGGCCGAGGGGCGCGTCGAGCTGGGGTTCACCGGCGGCGCCGTGCACGTCCCGAAGGCGGCGATCCTCGAGATCCGCCGCTTCGCCGGCTGGGACCCCGCGCCCCGCGACGACGCCGAGCGGGCGAAGGCCGCCGCCGGCATGGTCCGCTGGGACGGCGAGTGGATCCCCCGCGCCCGGGCCGACGCCCTCCTCGCGAAGGACCGCGAGCGGGCCGAGAAGCTCTGGAAGGAATCCGCCTCCCGCTCCGAGTGGGAGAACCGCTGGAAGCGCGACACCGCCCACTTCACCATCGAGGCCAACCTCCCGAAGGAGTCGGTGGACTTCTACGAGCAGGCCCTGGAGCAGTACTACGAGTACTTCACCTCGGCCTTCAAGGTCTCGGTGAAGCGGCGCATCCCCGTCTACATCCTCCGGACGCGCGAGGAGTTCCGGGCCTTCCAGAAGAAGGACACGGGGTCCGCCGGGGAGCACACCGTCGGCTACTTCGTCCCCCGCAAGGGGAAGGAGCACCTCGTCCTCTTCGACTGGCAGGGGAACCGCGCGGAGACCCTCTCCGTCCTCTTCCACGAGTGCACCCACCTCCTCCTCCACCTCGCCAACAACGAGGTGGACCTCCCCGCCCTCCTGAACGAGGGGCTCAGCGAGTACTACGGCGCCAACCTCATGGTGGAGGGGAGGATGGTCCGCGGCGGGATCCAGGACGAGCGCCTCGCCGACCTGCGATCGATGATCGAGGCGGGGACCCTCCCCTCCCTCGAGGTCCTCCTCGCCCACGGCCACCCCGACATGTCGGCGGGCGGGTGGAAGCAGCTCTCGGTGGAGGACTACGCCCACGCCTGGGCCTTCATCCACTTCCTCATGCACGGGGCCGGCGGGAAGTACCAGCCTCGCCTCGCCGCCTGGATGAACGGCCACCTCGGGCTCAAGCCGGGCGACGCGGCGCCGGGGACGGGGCGGGAGTACTACTTCATGAAGTACACCGACGACCGCGCCCTCCTCCTCAGGAGCCTCAAGGCGAAGGACTTCGACGCGATCGAGAAGGAGTTCCGGGAGTACGTGTCCGGGCTGGAGTTCGCCGGGGCCCGGGGTCTCCTCGCCCGGGGCCTGCGCAAGCTCTACAGGGACCGGGACGAGGCGGCCGCCGACGGGTACCTCGGGAAGGCGCTCGAGGCCGCCGGGGACGACGCCGAGGTGCTCTCCTCCATCGTCAAGGCGTACGCCGCGATGGAGGGGAAGGAGGAGGAGGCGGAGCGGCTGCTCCGGCGCGTCCTCGATCTCGATCCGCTGAACGTCGCCCGCCGCTACGAGATGTCGGGGTGGTTCCCCTCGGAGAAGGCGGAGGTCCCCCACCTCCTGCTCTGCGAGGAGATGGCCCCGGGGGACCCCGTGGCGCTCGCGGCCACCGCATGGCTGGCCTACCGGGGGGAGGGCCGGGACCGGTGGGTGGGAGGCGGCGCCGCGCGGTCCGGGATCGCGGAGGCGAAGGCCTCGGTGGCGGGGGGCGCGGCCGTCGCGCCGGAGGAGTGCCTGCGCCTCGCCGGCCTGCTCCTCGCCGGCGGCGAGCCGGAGACGGCCCTCGTGGCGGCCCGGCGCGCGGTGAAGGGGCTCCCGGGGGACGCGGAGGCGCTGCGGGTCCTCGCGCGGGCGGCCTGCGCCTGCGGCGACGCGGCGGAGTTCGCGCGGGCCCTGGAGGGGGTCGGCGCACCCCGGGGGAAGGGGGCCCCGGCGGGGGCCGGCCCCTCGGCGGGGATGCGGGTGTCGGAGGCCCTCGTCGAGGCAGCGGCCCAGGCGCTGGCCCTGGACCGGCCCCGGGAGATGCGGAAGGCCGTGGACCCCTGGTTCGCGGTCCCGGGGCGGGAGCCCCGCATCGAGGCGGAGTGGATCCTCCACCTCGCGGGCCCCGTCCTGACCAAGGACTGGAAGGCCTTCACGAAGCGCGGCATCGCCGGGAGCGCCGCCCTGGAGGGTTCCGACCGGATCGGGTTCCTGGTGCTCCTGGCCCGGTCGGGGATCCGCCCGGGGGAGGACGGGGAGTAGGCCGGGAGCGGCGGGTCGGAGGGGGCGGCCCCGGTCGAGGGCGCGACGCCGCGGACCCGCCCCGGGACGGCGGTCGGCTCCCGGCGGGCTCCGGGGAGGACGCGCTTCCCCGCCCGGCCGGGTGTACCACCGTCACGTTCGCCCGGGAACCGCCCTTGCCTCGCCGCCCCCCGCCCGGTCACGATCCCCCCGGACCACGGGAGGATGAACCGTGCGGAACTTCGCGGGATGGGGGATCTCCGTTCTCCTCGCGCTGCTCGCCGCCGCCGCCCCGGCGCCGGCGGGGACCGAGGGCGTCCCCGAGGACGGGAAGGACGTCGTCTTCCTCGCCGACGGCCGCGTGCTGCGCTGCAGGGCCGGCGCCGAGGCCGACGGGCGCGTCGAGCTGGGGTTCACCGGCGGCGCCGTGCACGTCCCGAAGGCGGCGATCCTCGAGATCCGCCGCTTCGC
>JAKLKS010000300.1 GCA_023150535.1 Planctomycetota bacterium | reverse complement strand
GAACGCCCTCCCGTGGGAGGGCCTTCCATCGAGCCCCTCACGGACCTGCCCTCCCCGCCGGGGATGGTCGCCACGGGTCCGAGGGGCACCCCCTCCCGGCGGTCCCCCAGGGCCCCTCCACGCCCGACCCGGGACCCCGCCTACCGCCGCCCGCCGTCCTTCGGCTTCCGCGGACCGTACTCCTCCGGGGCCAGGACGGCGAGCCTCTTCAGCGCCGCGGCCTCCCCCGCGCTCCCGGAGGCGGCGACCCGCGCGGCGGCCTCGTAGGCCGCGACGGCCTGGGGGCGGTGCCCCGCCCCCTCGAAGGAGCGCCCCAGCTCCAGGCGCGCCTCCACGCTCCCCGGCACCAGTTCCGCCGCGGACCGGGCCGCCGCCGCCCCCGCCTCGAAGCGCCCCTCGTCGTTCTCCAGCACCGCCAGGCGCATGCGGGCCAGGAAGAGGTCGGGCTGCAGGCGGAGCGCCCGCTCGAGCCGCTCCCGCGCGGCGCGGCGGTCCCCGAGGGCGTGGAGGATCGCCCCCTCCACGGCGGGGAAGAGGCCGTGGGACGGCAGCGTCCTCCCGGCGGCCTCCACCTCCCGCAGCGCGCGCTGGGCCTCCCCCCCGTCCCCCTTCGCGAGGGCCTTCGCCGCCGCCGACCGGGCCCGGTCGAGCTTCGCGTAGGACTCCTCCGCCGCCGCGATGCGCGCGTGCAGGGCGCTCCACTCCGGCGTCGAGACGGTGAGGCCCGGCGCGGACGCGTTCCCGCGCAGCGACGGCCAGCGGCGCGCGATCTCCGCCTCGAGGTGGCGCACCCGGTCCTCGTCCAGGGGATGGGAGGAGACCCAGGATTCCAGGAGCCCGCCCCCGCCGCCGGCCTCCCTCTTCATGCGGGCGAACTCCTCGAAGACCTTCGTCCCGCGCCGCGGGTCGTAGCCGGCCCCGTAGGCGTACTCCGCGCCCCGGTCGTCGGCCTCCAGCTCCTGGTCCCTGCTGAACCGCAGGAGGAGGAGCCCGCCCCCGGCGGCGGCGAGGCCGGCCGCCACCTCCCTCTCCCTCTCGTCCTTCAGGGACCCCGCGAGCAGGGTGGTGCCGAGCCCCACGACGAGGGCGTCGTTCATGGCCTTCACCGAGTGGCGGTGGTTCACGTGGCCGATCTCGTGGGCCATGACGACCGCGAACTGGGACTCCTCGCCGAGGCGGGCCAGGAGCCCGCGGGTCATGAAGACCTCCCCCCCGGGGAGCGCGAAGGCGTTGGGGACGGAGGAGTTCAGCAGCGTGAACCGGTAGGGGAGATCGGGGCGGTGGCTCAGGGAGCCGATTCGGCGGACGATGCCGGAGAGGTGGTCGGCGGCCCCGGGGTCGGGGTAGACCCCGTCGAACTCCGCCACGAAGGAGGGGGCGTACTGGCGGCCCTGGAGCACCTCCTCCTCGTCCGTCGGGTTGACGAGGCCGAGGGACCGCTTCCCCGTCACCGGGTCGGTCATGCAGCCCGAGGAGAGGGAGAGGGCGAGCCCCGCGCCGAGGAGGAGAAGGATGAGGAACGTCCGCAGCCGCGCCATGGAGCCTCCCGCCGATCCGGCAAACCTCCGCCTCCTCTATCGGACGGCCGGGGGGGCCGGATGGAGCCGGTTCCCCCTTCCCCGGGGGACCCCCTGCGGTATCATGGCGGTCAGGGGGGGGTCGCTTTCAGTCCCCGGGTCGGGGCCCGCCGGTTCCGGCTCGACGCGCGACGGAAGAGGCCCCCCTTCACAACCCCCCTTCGACGCCCCGGGCTTCCCCCTCCCCTTCGAACCCCCGGGCCTCCCCCTCCGGCGCCGACTCCCCGGGGAGGGGCTCCCGCCTCCGGACCGCCCCCCAGCGGCGGAGCTTCTCCAGGGCGACGCGGAAGTCCTTCGGGAGGGGGGCCTCGACGGCCGCCCGCGGGGCGGCCTCCCCGGGCGCGGGAGGGGCTGCCTCCGGGTCGGGGAACCGGAGCCGGTGGGCGTGGAGGGCCAGGCGCCCGAGGAGTGGGAACTCGGCGTGGTCCCGGGGCTTCACGTAGCGCCGCTTGAAGGAGGAGAGCAGGAGCCCCCTCCCGTCCCCGTAGATCGGGTCCGCGACCACGGGGCAGCCGAGGTGGGCCGCGGTGACGCGGATCTGGTGGGTCCTGCCGGTGCGGGGCAGGAACCGGACGAGGGTGTGCCCGCGGAAGGACTCCGCGATCTCCCACGCGGTCACGGACCGTTTCCCCCCCTTGCGCTCGACCCGCATGGCCCCGGGGCGGGCGGGGTCCGGCGCGAGGCGCAGCTCCACCTCCCCGGCGGGCTCCGGGGGGGAGCCGTCGACGAGGGCGAGGTACTCCTTGTCCACGGTCCGGTGCCGGAAGGCCTCGGAGAGGGCGCGGGCCGCCTCCCGGGTCCTCCCGAAGAGGAGGAGGCCGCTGGTCGCCCTGTCGATGCGGTGGATGACGAAGGGCAGGGGCGCCTCCGGGTCCCGGGCCCGCCAGAGATCGTGCAGCAGGGAGACCGCGGTGGGGGCGTCGTGGTCCCAGCGTTCGCGCACGGAGGCGAGGCCCGCGGGCTTGAGCACGGCGGTCCACCCCGGGGTCTCGGCGATCACGACGAGCACGGGGGGGCGGGGCCGCCGGACCGGCCGCGCCGGCGCGTCCCCCGCCGCCCTGCGGCCGATCTCGTAGAGGACGACCTCGTCCCCGTCCTCCACGGGGTACCCCTCCTCCCCGTCCTCCGCCCCCGGGCCGTGCCGGGGTGCGGTGCCTCCGGGGCCGCCTCGGCGGCCCATCAATCCCCCGTGATGGCCGGGGTGGCGCGGTTGAGGAAGAGCAGGGCGAAGCAGGTGTTGAGGATGGACTCCGGCCGGTGGGTGTCCTTCTTGTGCCAGCCGCCGTCGGGCTTCCCCCCCTCGAGGCCGTTGTGCTGGTCGTCCACCAGCACCTGCGCGCCGAGTTGGTACCAGGGCCTTCCGGCGATGAGGTTGATGCCCTTGAGGTCGCAGGCCCGCTCGAGGCAGTAGAGGTAGTAGTAGTGGTAGCCCACGCGGCTGTTCACGTTCATGTCGACGGACCAGTGGGTGTCGAGCCACGCCACCGCGTCCCACCAGGACTGCTCCGCCTGGCTCGCGAGCGCGTCCGTGTAGAGGGGGCTCTCCCGGGCCTCGAGGAAGGTCGTGCAGATCACGATGTTGGCGAGGCCGCAGGTGGTCATGCTGGAGGTCACCATCGTGTCCTTCTCGGTCCCGTCGGTCCCCGCGTAGCCGAACCCGCGGGCCCGATCCTTGCGGACCCCGTAGGCCTTGTCCTCCTCCCTCATGGCGGGGTCCACCCTCGGGGTCTCGGGGCCCTCCTTCTCCTGCATGGTGAAGGTCCACTTGAGGACGTCGGCGTAGAGCTTGTCCGACTGTTGGATGCCGCAGCGCTCGGCGGCGGCCAGCCCGAGCATGGCGAGGTTCGTGGCGCTCATGTCGCGGTCGTACTTGTAGCCCTGGTCGAAGGCCTGCCCGTTCCAGTGCCCGTACCTCCAGGCGTTCCCCTTGGAGAGCCGCTTCAGGAGGGCCGCGGCCAGCTCCTTCATCCAGGCCTCGTCGGCGGGCTCCAGCTTCACGCCGAGCTTGAGCTTCTCCCCCTTCTTGAGCCGGAATTTCACCTCCCGCTCCCGGTCCTTCTCCCGCTTGTGGGGGTTGGCCTTCGCCTCCAGGGCCAGCATGAGGCAGGCGATCTCGTAGGTCCCGCTCGGGATGCGGTTGGTGATGGCCTTGCTCTTCGTCGTCTTCCCCTTCGTCATGGAGGAAGTGCCGCCCCGGAGCCAGTCGAACCCCTTCTTGATGACCGGGTCGTTGGCGGGGACCCCGCTCTTCAGGAGCGCGTAGAGCGCAAGGGAGGTGCATCCCGTGGGGTTGACGTAGCGCTCCCCCTTCGGATCGGGATCGTAGGTGTGGTCCGAGGTGATCTCGTCGCTCCAGTTCCCCGAGACGAAGATGTTCTTCTTGTGGTCCGCCGGCTGGTTGCGGTCCATGAGCCAGTCGACGCCGGAGTCGATGGCCTGGTTGACCCGGACGGGGAGGGGGGCGTTGAGGTCGTTGGGGAACTTGTCCCCGCGGTCCTGCGCGCTGGCGGGGGCCGGCGCGCCCCCGACGAGGAGGGCGGCGGCGGCGAGGAGGCCGGCGCGGAGGGAGGCGTCGAGGGCGTCTCGGGGCATCGTCGGGCTCCGGGATTCGGGAAGGAGGCCGCCGGGCCTGGGTCCCGGGCTCCGTTTTCCACTATAGCGCCGCCCGC
>JAKLKS010000002.1:34742-78124 GCA_023150535.1 Planctomycetota bacterium | reverse complement strand
GGCGCTGTTCGCGGGGGGGGAGGGGAGGGAGGGGGCCCGGCTGGGACTCGGCGAATCGGACTGCGAGGTGGAGGTCGCGGGGAGGCGGTGGAGGGTGGCGTTCGGGGGCGGAGCCGGGGCAGGGGAGGCGGGCATGGTGGCGGGGGTGGAGGGTCCAAGGTGAGACTGCTCTACGTCCAGCAGCACTTCGCCACCGGCAGGGGGGAGGCCGGCGTCCGGGGCTACAACCTCGTCCGCACCCTCGTCGCCCGGGGCCACGACGTGACCGTCGTGTCGGGCCACAACTGGAGGGACCGCTCCACGGCGGCGGGGAAGGGCCGCCTCGTGGACGAGACGGAGACGGAGGGGTTCCGCATCGTGCGCATCGGCGTCCCCTACTCCAACCACATGTCCTTCCCCGCGAGGGTCGGCTCCTTCCTCTCCTGGGCGCTCCTCGCCTCCTGGGTGGTCCTGCGGCGCCCCGCGGACCTCGTCTTCGCGTCCTCGACCCCCCTCACGGTGAGCATTCCCGCGCTCGCGGCCCGGTTCCTCCGCGGCCTCCCCTACGCCTTCGAGGTGCGGGACCTCTGGCCCGACCTCGCGGTGGAGATGGGCGTGGTGAGGAACGGGCTCCTCCGGTGGTTCCTCTACCGGTGGGAGAGGATCGCCTACCGGCGCGCCTCCTGGCTCGTCGCGCTGGCCCCGGGAATCGCCGACGGCATCGTGGCGAAGGCGGGCATCCCCCGGGAGCGGGTCGCGATGATCCCCAACGGGTGCGACACCGTCGGCATCCTCCCCCTCCCCGGCAGGCCCCGCCGCCATCTCGGCGTCCCCGACGACGCCTTCGTGCTCGGCTTCACCGGGACCCACGGGCCCGCCAACGGGCTCCCCGCGGTGCTCGACGCCGCCGCGGAACTGAAGCGCCGCGGCCGGACCGGGATCCTCCTCGTGCTCGTGGGGGACGGGCGGGACAAGGCGGCCCTCGTGGAGCGGGCGCGGCGGGAGGGGCTCGACAACGTGCGCTTCCTCGGGCTCTTCGGGAAGGACCGCTACGCGGAGGTCCTCGCGGAGTTCGACGTGGGGATGCAGATCCTCAAGAACGTCCCGGGCTTCCGCTGGGGCACCTCGCCCAACAAGTTCTTCGACTACCTCGCCGCGGGGCGGCCGGTGCTCGTCAACTACCCGGGCTGGATGGCCTCCATCGTCGAGGAGGGGGGGTGCGGCGTCGCCGTCCCACCCGACGACCCCGCCGCCTTCGCCGACGCCGTGGAGCGCCTCGCGGCGGGACGGGATCGCCTCCCCGCCATGGGCGCGGCGGCGCGGAGGGTCGCCGAGGAGCGCTTCGCCCAGGTGCGCATCCTCTCGGACCTGGCGGAGTTCCTCGAGAGGGGGATGGCGGCGCGGGTCCGCCCGCCGGGGAAGCGTCCGTGAGCGAGGGGAATCCCCCGGTCTTCCTCACCTACGGCTGGTGCCGCGTCTCCTTCGTGATCCTCCACTCCCTGGCGGCCCGCGGGGTGGAGGTGCACGTGGGGGACGCCTCGCGCCTGGCCATGTGCCGCTGGTCCCGGCGGGCGGCCTCCTTCACCCGCCTCCCCGGTCCCTGGGGCGGCGGGGAGGCCTACGCCGCCGCCGTGGGGGAGGCGGTCCGCCGGACGGGGGCGAAGGTGGTGATCCCGGGGCACGAGGACGCCCTCCTGCTGGCGCGCCACAGGGACCTCCTGCCCCCGGGGACGCTCCTGCCGGTGGGGCCGGCGGAGGACCTGGAGCGGCTCAACGACAAGGGGAGGCTCGTGGAGGCTGCGCGCGCGGCGGGGGTGCCGGTCCCGGAGACCTTCTTCCCCGCCTCGCGGGAGGACCTTGCCGCGCGTGCGCCCTCGCTCCGCTATCCCGTAGTCGTGAAGACCCGGCTCGGCAACAGCGGGAAGGGGGTCTTCCCCGCGGCGGACCCGGAGGAATCCCTCGCCCGCTTCGACGCCGCCGTGGAGCGCTTCCGCATCGCGCCCCACCGCCTGCCCATGATCCAGGAGTTCCTCCCGGGGCGCGGCTACGGGGTCTGCCTCCTTTACGACCGGGGGGAGTGCCGGGCCTCCTTCGCCGAGCGCTACCTCCGGTGCAAGGACGGGGAGTTCGGGACGAGCGTGCTGCGGGAGGGGGTGCGGGCGCCGGCCCTCGTGGCGGCGGCCCGCGCCCTCCTCGACGCCGCCCGGTGGCACGGGGTGGCCCACCTCGACTTCATCGTGGACGAGGGGAGCGGGCGGACGGGGCTCATCGAGGTGAACCCGCGGTTCTGGGGGGCGCTCGATCTCGCCGTCCGATCCGGCGTGGACTTCCCCTGGCTCCTCTACCGCATGGCGCTCGACGGGAGGGCGCCGGAGGCGGGTGAGGCGCGGCCGGATCTGCGGTCCCGGTGGCTGGTGGGGGAGGGAATGGCGCTCTTCAACGAGGTGCGGCGCCTGCGCCTGCGCCTGCGCGCGGCGGCCTCCGTCGCCTTCGACCAGCTCTTCCGGAGGGCGGACGGGAACGACGACTTCCGATGGAGAGATCCCCTGCCCCTCCTCTTCGAGGGACTCTGGTACGGGACGCGGCTGCTGGCCTCGGGGAGCGTGAACCCGGTGGAGGAGGGGATGATCGGATGAGCGAGCCCGCCCCGCTCCCGACCTTCCTCCTCGTGGGGACGGCCAAGGCCGGCACCACCGCCCTCATCGGGCAGGTGGCGCGCCATCCCGGGGTCTTCACCCCCCGCATCAAGGAGCCCATGTACTTCGCCCTGCGGGGGAGCACCGCCCGCTTCCGGGGGCCGGGGGACGGACGGGTGAACGGCTACGCGGTCACCGATCCCGCCGCCTACGGGGCGCTGTTCCACGGCTCCGGCGGGGCGAGGGCGCGGGGAGAGGCCTCCACCTGGTACCTGTACAGTCCCGAGGCCCCGGCCCGCATCCGGGAGGAGATCCCCGGGTGCCGCATCGTGGGGGTCCTTCGCGATCCCGCGGAGCGGGCCTGGTCCGCCTTCCTCCACATGCGGGGGGACGGTCGGGAGCCGGAGGCGGAGTTCGCGGCGGCCCTGGCGCGGGAGGAGGAGCGCGCCCGGGACGGGTGGGCCTGGATCTGGAGGTACCGGGGGATGGGGTTCTACGCCGCCCAGGTTCGGAGGTACCGGGACTGCTTCCCCCCCGAACAACTGCTCTGGATCCTCTACGAGGACTGGGTGCGGGATCCAAGGGGTGTGCGGGAGTCCGTCTTCCGGCACATCGGCGTGGACCCCGGCTTCGACCCGGGGCCGGCGGAGAGGGTGAACGCCTCGGGCATCCCGAGGAGCCGGTCCCTCCACCGCCTCCTCCAGGAACCCTCCGCTCTCCGCACGGCGGCCCGCGCGCTCCTCCCGGACGGGATCCGGAAGGGGATCGTGGGGATGGTGCGGCGCGCGAACTTCCCCCGCCCGGACCCGCCCGCGGCGGCCATGGCGGAGCTGCGCGGCTCCTTCGCGGAGGATGTCCGCGAACTCTCGACCCTGCTCGGACGGGACCTGTCGGCGTGGCTCCCCGCCGGGGGGGCCGTGGGCGGCGGAGGGGGGAGGGGCGGACCTTGACGGTGAAGGGCGCTTCCCCCCCCTCCGAGGACGCGCGCCGCGAGAAGGCGGTCTCCTTCTGGAGGAGCCGCGCCGCGGATCCCGGCTGGCTCTCGGTCATGTGGAGGAACCCTGCCTACAACGAGGGGGCCCACCGGGACCAGTGGGCCGCCATCGAGGGGCGCCTCCCCGCCCGGCGGGAATCGGTCCTCGACCTCGGCTGCGGCACGGGGCGGCTCTCGGAGCGCCTCGCCTCCCTCTTCCCCTCCTACACGGGCGTGGACCTCGACACCATGGTGGAGGAGGCCCGCCGCCGCAACCCCGGCCTCGCGGGGCGCTACGAGACGGCGAGCGTGCAGGAGTACGCTTACCCGCGGGACCGCTTCGACCTCGTCCTCTCCATGGCCTGCCTCGCCAGCGCCTGCACCGCCGCCGACCTCCGCGCCCTGGCCCCCCGGCTGCTGCGGTCGGTCCGCCCGGGGGGACGGGTGATCCTCGTGGACCCCTTCCACCGGTTCCCGCCGCTCGTCCGGACCTGCCGGATCACCTCCCGGGAGGTGATCGCCGCCTTCGAGGGGGAGGGGGCCCGTCTCGTCGCCTGGACCGGCCTCCACTGCATCCCCGTCCGGCTCCTCCTCGCCCGGGCCGCCTTCGCCCGGTTCCCGCGGTTCACGCGGGCCGGCTACGCGGCCGGGGAGGCGGCGTTGCGCCTCGCGCCCCGGCTCCTCGGCGACTACCAGGTGATCGTCCTCGAGCGGCCCCCGGAGCCCCCGTGCACCTCCGCCTGAACGTGCCCGACTGGACGGGGGCGGAGATCGGCGGGGGGGCCGCCGCCCTCCTCCTCCCCGGCCGGGGGGCGCGGGAGCGGGCGCGCCTCGTGGAGGCCCTCCGCGGCCACGCCCCGGGATGGCGGCCGCATCTCGTCGCCTCCGCGCGGGCCGGCATCGCCCGGGCCGCGGAGCACCTCGGCCTCCGCGGGAGGCCGGTGGCGGTGCCCGGGGTCCTCTGCCCCGCCGTCCTCTCCGGGCTCTCGGCCGCGGGGGCGCGCCCGGTGCCCGTCGACGTCTCGGAGGATTCCCTCCGGTTCGACCCGGCCCTGCTCTCCGCCGCCGCGGCCGGGGGGAGGGTCGCCGCCGTCCTCGCCCCGGGGACCTGGGGCGCGGACCAGGAGTTCCCCTCGCTGCGGCGGCTCGGCCTCCCGGTCATCGACGACGCCGCCTACGGGGCCGGCCTGCGGGACGGCGCCACCGGCGAGCCCTGCGGGATGCGCGGCGACGCGGGGACCTGGTCCTTCCGGTTCAAGGCCCTCGCGGCGCCGGGCGGCGGCGTGCTCTGGACGAGGGAGGGGGACGCCGCCCCCCCGGAGGACCCGCCCGCGCCGACCCCCCTCCGGCTCTTCGCCGACCTCGCGGTGCGGGGGATCCTCCGCCACCGCATCCCGCGCCTCCTCGGCGGCGCGGCGCCGCCGGTCCCCTGGCCGGAACCGGTGCGGGAGGGCGCGCGGAGGCCCGAGGCGGGGGGCATGGCCGGGCTCCAGGCCGCGGTCGCCCGGGCTCAATGGGAGCGGAGGGAGGCCCTCGCCGCGACCCGCGCCCGCATCGCCGCCGTCCTGCGGGAGGGGGTCGCGGCGGCTCCCTCCCTGGCGGAGGTCCTCCCGGCGGGCGCCGTGCCGGTCCACTTCCTCCCCCTCGTCGTCCGCGCGGGCGGGGAGGCGGGAAGGGAGGAGGCGATGCGCCTGCGCCGCGCGCTGCACGCCCGCGGGATCCAGACCGAGACCCCCTATCCCCTGCCCGGGTCCGCCGCCGATCTCCCCCGGGCGGCGGCCCTCTCCTCCCGCCTCCTCCTCCTCCCCGCGGGGGCGACCCTGCGCGAGGACGAGGCCCGCCGCGTCGCGCGGGCGCTGGCGGAGGAGGCGCGATGAGCCCCGCGGCCGCCGCCGCCGGCGCCGCCCTCCTCCTGTCCGCCGCCCTCATCCCCCTCCTCCGGCGGTGGGCGGAGCGGCGCCGCCTCCTCGACGAGGCGGGAGGGGACCCCCTCAAGATCCACGCCGCGCCCGTGCCCTTCGTGGGAGGGATCGGCGTGGCGGCGGGGCTCCTGGCGGGCGTCCTCGCCGGGTGGGCGCCCGGGGGTTCGGGGGGAGCGGAGGCGGTCGGGCTCCTCGGGCTCCTCGCCGCCGCGGGAGCGGCGGGGATCCTCGGCTTCCGGGACGACGTGGCCGACGTCCCCCCCGCGGCGCGGCTCCTGGTGGAGGTCCTCCTCGGGTCGGCGGCCGCCGCCCTCGCCGCGGGCACGGGGCTCTGGCCCTCCTCCCTCCCGGGCCCCTTCGCCGCGGCCGGGATCGCGGGGGTGATCCTCCTCGGCACCCTCTTCGCCGCCGGCGGCGTCAACGCCCTCAACATGTTCGACGGGATGGACGGCCTCGCCGGGAGCGCCGTCCTCCTGACGGCGGCGGGCGTCTTCGCCGCGGCCGCGGAGATCGGGCCCCCGGGGGTCGCCCCCCTCGCCGCCGCGCTCGGCGGGGCGGCGGCCGGCTTCCTCCTCCACAACCTCCCGCCCGCCTCGGTCTTCCTCGGCGACAACGGGGCCTACCTCTGCGGCTTCCTCGCGGGGACCCTCGCCCTCACCGTCGGCCTCGCCGAGGGGTCGGCGAGGGGGCTCGCCGGCGCCGTCCTCCTCGTCGGCCTCCCCGTCCTCGACGCGGCCCTCGCCATCGCCCGGCGGGTCGCCCGGGGCGCATCTCCCTTCGCCGGCGACCGGAGCCACCTCTACGATTTCCTCGCGCGGCGGGGGCTGGGCCGGACCGCCGTGGCCCTCGCGTGCGCGGGCCTCCAGGCGGCCTGCGTGGCGGCGGGTCTCGCCCTGCTGGGGTGCCTGTGACCGGAAGGACCGGACGACCGTGAGCGACGCCGCGCCGGCCCTGGTCCTCGTCGCGGGGGCCCGGCCCAACTTCATGAAGATCGCCCCCCTCGTCCGCGCGCTCCGCGCGGCGGGGGACCCCTTCCGCCGCGTCCTCGTCCACACCGGCCAGCACTACGACGCCGGCATGTCGGCGGTCTTCTTCGAGGAGCTGGGGATCCCGGAGCCGGACGTGCACCTCGGCGTGGGCTCCGGGGGCCACGGGGCGCAGACGGGGAGGGTGATGGAGGCGGTCGAGGCCCGGCTCCTCGCCATGGACCCGGCCCCCGCGGGGGTCGTGGTGGTGGGGGACGTGAACTCCACCATGGCGGCGGCGCTCGCCGCGGTGAAGCTCGGCGTCCCCGTGGCCCACGTGGAGGCGGGGCTCCGCTCCTTCGACCGGACCATGCCGGAGGAGATCAACCGGATCGTGACCGACGCGGTGGCGGACCTCCTCTACGTCACCGAGCGCAGCGGGGAGGAGAACCTCCTCCGGGAGGGGGCGGACCCCGCGAAGGTGCGGCTCGTGGGCGACGTCATGATCGACACGCTGATCCACGAGCTGCAGGCGGAGCGGGCCTCGAGACCGAGGCGCTCAAGCAGCAGTTCCCGCGCTACGGCGTCGTCACCCTCCACCGCCCCTCCAACGTGGACGGGGAGGAGCGCCTGCGCGCGGTGGTGGAGTTCCTGCGGCGGGCCTCCGGGCGCCTTCCGCTGCTCTTCCCCGTCCACCCCCGGACCGGGGAGAGGCTGGAGCGGTTCGGCCTCCGGGAGAGGCTCGCGGAGGGCGGCGGGGTGCGGCTCCTGCCGCCCCTCGGGTACCGCGAGAACCTGGGCCTCGTCGCATCGGCGAAGGTGGTCATCACCGACTCCGGCGGCCTCCAGGAGGAGACCTCCTTCCTGCGGGTGCCGTGTATCACGATGAGAGACACTACCGAGAGGCCGATCACGGTGGAGCGGGGGACGAGCACGCTCGTCGGCTCCGACCACGCGCGGGCGGAGGGCCTGCTGGACGCGGTGATGGCGGGATCCTACAAGGCGGGAGGGGAGATCCCCGGCTGGGACGGGCGGGCCGCGGGGCGCATCGTCGAGGACCTCGTCCGGGAGTGGGGGGGGCCATGAGCAGGGTCTACCTCTCCCCTCCCCACATGGGCGGCGAGGAGCAGCGCCTCGTGGCCGAGGCCTTCGCCTCGAACTGGATCGCCCCCCTCGGACCCCACGTGGACGCCTTCGAGCGGGAGTTCGCTCCCGCGGCCGGCCGCCGCCACGCCGCGGCCCTCTCCTCGGGCACCGCCGCCCTGCACCTGGCGCTCGCCATCCTCGGGGTCGGCCCCGGGGACGAGGTGGTGGTGCCGACCCTCACCTTCATCGCCAGCGCCTCGCCGGTCGTCCACCTGGGCGCCCGCCCGGTCCTCCTCGACGTGGACCCGGGGTCCTGGACGCTCGACCCGGGGCTCCTCGACGAGGAGCTGGCGGAGGCGGCCCGCCGCGGCCGCCTTCCGAAGGCCGTCGTCCCCGTGGACCTCTACGGCCAGTGCGCGGACTACGGCGCCCTCGTGCCCGTCTGCGAGCGGTGGGGGGTCCCCCTCGTCGAGGACGCCGCCGAGGCCCTCGGCGCAACCTGCGGAGGGCGCCCCGCCGGCGCCTTCGGGCGGATCGCGATCTTCTCCTTCAACGGGAACAAGATCATCACCACCTCCGGCGGCGGGATGCTCGCCTCCGACGACCCCGGCCTCGTGGCGCGCGCCCGATTCCTCTCCACCCAGGCGCGCGACCCCGCTCCCCACTACGAGCACTCCGTGGTCGGGTTCAACTACCGCATGAGCAACCTGCTCGCGGCCGTCGGCCGGGGGCAGCTGCGGGTGCTCCCCGACCGGGTGGCCGCGCGGCGGCGGAACTTCGAGGAGTACCGCCGGGCCCTGGGGGACCTGCCCGGGCTCTCCTTCATGCCGGAGGCCCCCCACGGGACGGGCACCCGGTGGCTCACGGTGGCGCTGGTGGACCCCGCGGCCTTCGGGGCCTCCCGGGAGGACCTCCGCCTCCTCCTCGAGGAGGCGGACATCGAATCCCGCCCCGCCTGGAAGCCCCTCCACCTGCAGCCGGTCTTCGCCGGCTGCCGATCCCGCGGCGGGGCGGTGGCGGAGGGGATCTTCGAGCGGGGGCTCTGCCTCCCGAGCGGATCCTCCCTGTCCGACGGCGACCGGGAGCGGGTGATCGCGATCCTCCGGGGCGCCGCGCGTGGGTGAGGCCCGGCCGACGGACGCGGGCGGCGCCGCCGGCTCCTTCCGGGTCGCCTACCTGGCCCACCCTGCTCGACCTCCTCCTCGGGAACCACCCCGAGGTGATCGGCCTCGGCGAGGTCCACCGCCTGCACCTCTGGGCGGCCGCCCCGGGGGAGCACACCTGCTCCTGCGGGCGCCCCGTCCCCGGCTGCCCCTTCTGGTCGCGCGTCCGGGACCGGCTGGCCGCGGACCTCGGCCGCCCCGACCTCGACCTGGCGGCGTTCCCCACCTGCGTCCCGAAGCCTGCCTCGGGCCTCCACCGGAGGGTCCCCCGGCTCCTCGACCTCCTCCGCGCGGCCGGGACGGGGTGGATGTGGCGGACGGCGGCCAGCGCGGCCCCCTCCGTCCGGGCGGAGAGGGAGGCCACGCGGAACAGCCTCGCGGTCTTCCGCGCCGTGGCCGCGGTCTCCGGCCGCCCCGTCCTCGTGGACTCGACGAAGGACGCCGGCCGTCTCGCCTGCCTGGAGCTGGAGGCGCCGGGCCTCCTGCGGGTGATCCACCAGGTCCGGGACGGCCGCGCCGTGGCGGCCTCGGCCATGCGGCGGGACGGGGTCCCCATGGAGACGGCGGCCCGCTCCTGGCGCCGCGTGAACGGGAACCTCCTCCTGGTCCTGCGGCGGTTCCCCGCGGAGCGGGTGATCCGGACCCGGTACGAGGACCTCTGCGCCTCGCCGGAGTCGGAGATGGACCGGATCCTCCGGTTCCTCGGCGCCGGGCCCGCCCGCCCGGGGGCGGTCCTGCGCAAGGAGGAGGCCCACATCATCGGCGGGAACCCCATGCGCTACCGCAGGGACGAGACGACGGTCGCCGCCGACGAGCGGTGGCGGACGGAGCTCGGGAAGGAGGACCTCGGGGTCTTCGAGCGGATCGCCGGGGAGATGAACAGGGGGTTCGGGTATTCCTAGGGCGGCCGGCCGGAGCGGCGGGAAGGCGAGGGGGGGGGCATGGCGAAGCGGGCGCTGATCACCGGCATCACCGGGCAGGACGGCTCCTACCTGGCGGAGCTCCTCCTCGGGAAGGGGTACGAGGTCCACGGGGTCGTGCGGCGGGTGGCGCTCGAGGACCCGGACTACCGCCTGAAGAGGCTGCGGGGGATCCTCAAGGACCTCGTCCTCCACCCCGCCTCCCTCGAGAGCTACCCCAGCCTCTTCGAGATCGTCCGGAAGGTGCAGCCCGAGGAGACCTACCACCTCGCCGCCCAGTCCTTCGTCTCCTACTCCTTCGAGGACGAGTTCTCGACCCTCAACACGAACATCAACGGGACCCACTTCGTGCTGAGCGCGGTCAAGCAGGTGGTCCCCGGGAGCCGGTTCTACTTCGCGGGCTCGAGCGAGATGTTCGGGAAGGTGCGGGAGACGCCGCAGGACGAGGAGACCCCCTTCCACCCCCGCTCCGCCTACGGGATCAGCAAGGTGGCCGGCTACGAGCTGGCGCGGAACTACCGGGAGGCCTACGGGCTCAAGGTGTCGGCGGGCATCCTCTACAACCACGAGTCGCCGCGGCGGGGCCTGGAGTTCGTGACGCGGAAGATCACCCGCGCGGCGGCCCGGATCCGGGCGGGGCTCCAGGAGGAGCTGGTCCTCGGGAACCTCGAGGCGCGCCGGGACTGGGGCTTCGCCGGGGACTACGTGGAGGCCATGTGGCGGATGCTCCAGCAGCCGGAGCCCGGGGACTACGTCGTGGCGACGGGGGAGACCCACTCCGTGGGGGAGTTCGTCGCGAAGGCCTTCGCCTGCGCCGGGATCCCCGCCGAGGGGCGGGTGCGGACCGACCCGGCCTTCTTCCGGCCGGCGGAGGTGGACCTCCTCCTCGGGGACGCCTCCCGGGCGGCGGCGGCGCTGGGATGGAGGCCCCGGGTGCGGTTCGACGGGCTCGTGGAGATGATGGTCGAGGCGGACCTGGCCGCCCTCGACGGGCGGGGGACCCGCTGAGGCCCCCCCCGCCCCGGGGGACCATCCCCGGCGCCCGCCCCCGGACTATGATGTCCCCCCTTCCCCCGGCCAGCGACGGAGCCCCATGACCACGAAGCGCGCCCTCATCACCGGCATCACCGGCCAGGACGGCTCCTACCTGGCGGAGCTCCTCCTCGCGAAGGGCTACGAGGTCCACGGGCTCATCCGCCGCTCCTCCTCCTTCAACACCGCCCGCATCGACCACCTCTACGCCGACCCCCACGGTTCCGGGGTGCGCCTCCGGCTCCACCACGGGGACATGCTCGACGAGGGCGGGCTCGTCCGCCTCCTCGGGGAGCTGGCCCCCGACGAGGTCTACCACCTCGCCGCGCAGTCCCACGTGCGGGTCTCCTTCGACCAGCCGGTGCACACCGTGGACGTGGACGCCCTCGGCACGCTCCGCCTCCTCGAGGCCCTGCGGGTCCTGCGCAGCCCCGCCCGCTTCTACCAGGCGTCCTCCAGCGAGATGTTCGGCTCCTCGCCGCCCCCCCAGTCCGAGGCGACCCCCTTCCATCCGCGCAGCCCCTACGCCTGCGCCAAGGTCTTCGCCTTCCACCAGTGCGTGAACCACCGCGAGGCCTACGGGATGTTCGCCGCCAACGGGATCCTCTTCAACCACGAGTCCCCGCGGCGCGGCGAGACCTTCGTCACGCGCAAGGTCACCCGGGCCGCGACGCGCATCTCCCTCGGCCTCCAGGACCGGCTCTTCCTCGGCAACCTCGATGCCCGCCGCGACTGGGGCTTCGCGGGGGACTACGTGGAGGGGATGTGGCGCATGCTCCAGGCCGACGCCCCCGGGGACTTCGTCCTCGCCACGGGCGTCTCGAGGTCGGTGCGGGAGCTCTGCGAGCGGGCCTTCTCGCTCGTCGGCCTGGACTGGAGCCGCTTCGTCGAGGAGGACCCCCGCTACCGCCGCCCCTCGGAGGTGGACCACCTGCTCGGGGACCCCTCCCGCGCGCGGGAGGTCCTCGGCTGGCGGCCGACGGTGGACTTCGACGGCCTCGTGAAGATGATGGTCGAGTCCGACCTCCGGCTCGCGGAGCGGGAGAGGCTCCTGCGCGAGCACGGCCACTCCGAGAGGGACCGGTCGTGAACCTCCGGGGGAAGCGGATCCTCGTGACGGGGGGGGACGGGTTCCTCGGGAGCCACCTCGTCCCGCGCCTCGCGGCGGCCTCGGGCGTCGAGGTCGCCGTGCCCCGCTTCCCGGAGTACGACCTCACCGATCGGGAGGCGGCGCGCCGGATGTACCGCGACTTCCGCCCCGAGGTCGTCCTTCACCTCGCCGCCATGGTGGGGGGGATCGGCGCCAACCGGGCCAACCCCGGGCTCTACTTCCACGGCAACATGGCCATGGGGCTCCACGTGCTGGACGAGGCGCGCCTCCACGGGGTGGAGCGGCTCGTGCTGCTCGGGACCATCTGCGCCTACCCGAAGTTCGCGCCGGTCCCCTTCCGGGAGGAGACCCTCTGGGACGGCTACCCCGAGGAGACCAACGCCCCCTACGGCGTGGCCAAGAAGGCGCTCCTCGTCATGGCCCAGGCCTACCGCGCGCAGTACGGGTGCGACTTCGTGACGGTCCTCCCGGTGAACCTCTACGGCCCCGGGGACCACTTCGACCTCGAGAACAGCCACGTGATACCGGCCCTCGTGCGGAAGTTCGTGGAGGCGGCGGAGTCCGGGGCCGCGGAGGTCGAGGTCTGGGGCACCGGCCGGGCGACCCGGGAGTTCCTCTACGTGGAGGACTGCGCGGAGGCGCTGGTCGCCGCGGCGGAGCGCCTCGAGGGGCCGGAGCCCGTGAACCTCGGGGCCGGCTTCGAGATCTCCATCGCCGACCTCGCGGCGGTCGTGGCCCGGGCGGCTGGGTTCCGGGGCCGCCTGCGCTTCGACCCCTCGAAGCCCGACGGTCAGCCGCGGCGCATGCTCGACACGTCCCGCGCCGAGCGGCTCATGGGCTGGAAGGCGACCACCCCCTTCGAGGAGGGGATCGCGCGGACCGTGGCCTGGTTCCGCGGGCATCGTCCCCGCGCATGACCCGCTTCGCCCTCGTCGGGGCCTGCGGGTTCGTGGCCCCGCGCCACATGGCGGCCATGGCGGCCTGCGGGGGGGACCTGGCGGCGGCGCTCGACCCCCACGACGCGGCCGGCGTCCTCGACCGCTGGTTCCCGGAGGCGGCGTTCTTCACGGACCCCGCGGCCTTCGCGGCCCACCTCGCGGAGCTACGCCGCGGGGGGCCCGGCTCCGCCGTGGAGTGGGTCGCCGTCTGCTCGCCGAACCACCTCCACGGGGAGCACCTCCGGATGGCGCTCCGGTCCGGGGCCCGGGCGCTCTGCGAGAAGCCGGTCGCGCTCGACCCGCGGGGGCTCGACGAGCTCGCGGCGCTCGAGCGCGGGACGGGCGGGCGGGTCTTCACCGTGCTCCAGCTCCGCCACCACCCGCGCGTGGAGGCCCTGCGGCGGCGCCTGGACGGGGAGCCGGGGGCGGGGCGGCGGGAGGTGGTGCTCACCTACGTGACCCGGCGCGGGCCCTGGTACTTCGCCTCCTGGAAGGGGGACCCGGCGCGGTCCGGGGGGCTCGCCATGAACATCGGGGTCCACCTCTTCGACCTCGTGCTGCACCTCTTCGGGCCCGCGGAGCGCTGCGAGGTCCACCTGCGGGAGCCGGCGACCATGGCGGGGCTGATCGAGACGCCGCGGGCGCGGGTGCGGTGGCTGCTGTCGGTGGACGGGGGCCGGCTCCCGGCGGCGGCGGCCGCGGCGGGGCGGGGGGCCTGGAGGGAGATGACGGTGGACGGGGAGGCGGTGGAGTTCTCCGAGGGGAGCGAGGACCTCCACGCCGCCGTCTACCGGGAGACCCTGGCGGGGCGCGGCCTCGGCCTCGCGGAGGCGCGGCCGTCGGTGGAGCTGGTGCACCGGATCGCGGGGGTGGCGGCGGCGCCGCCCGCCCCCGGGGACGGCCACCCGGGGATCCCCGCCGCGGGGGCCTCCTGAGGATCCCCTTCAACCGGCCGTCCTTCCAGGGGGAGGAGCACGCCCTCATCGACGAGGCGGTGCGGTCGGGGCAGGTGTCGGGGGACGGGCCCATGACGGCCCGGTGCCGGGGGATCCTCGAGGCGGAGTTCGGCTGCGCGGGGGCGCTGCTCACGCCCTCCTGCACCCACGCGCTGGAGATGGCGGCGCTGCTGCTGGACCTCGGCCCCGGGGACGAGGCGATCGTCCCCTCCTTCACCTTCGTCTCGACGGCGAACGCCTTCCTGCAGGCGGGGGCGAAGCCGGTGTTCGCGGACGGGGATCCCCTGACGCTCAACCTGTCGCCGGAATCGGTCGCCGGGAGGATCACCCCCCGGACGCGCTGCGTGGTCCCGGTCCACTACGCGGGCGTCGGCTGCGACATGGACGGGCTGCGGGAGGTGGCGGGGGCCCGGGGGATCCCCCTCGTCGAGGACAACGCCCACGGGGCCCTGGGGAGGTACCGCGGCCGCCCCCTCGGATCGCTCGGCGACCTCGCCGCCCTCTCCTTCCACGAGACGAAGAACCTCTCCTGCGGCGAGGGCGGGGCGCTCCTCGTGAACCGCCCCGACCTCCTCCGGCGGGCGGAGATCCTCCGGGAGAAGGGGACCGACCGGGCCGCCTTCCACCGCGGCGAGGTGGACCGCTACACCTGGGTGGACCGCGGCTCCTCCTGGCTCCTCTCCGACATCCTGGCCGCGGTGCTCCTCGCCCAGCTGCGGGCGCGGGAGCGGATCCAGGCCGCGCGCCGCGCCCTCTGGCACCGCTACCGCGGGGCGCTCTCCCCCTGGGCGGCGCGGGAGGGGGTGGCCCTCCCCTTCGTCCCCCCCGACCGGGAGCCCTCCTGGCACATGTTCCACCTCCTCTTCCCGACGGGCGAGGGGCGGGACCGGGCGCTCGCCGCGCTCCGGGCGAGGGGCGTCGGCGCCGTCTTCCACTACCTCCCCCTCCACCTCTCCCCCGTGGGGCGGCGCCTCGGCGGCCGGCCGGGGGACTGCCCCGTGGCCGAGTCGGCGGCGGCGCGGATCCTCCGCCTCCCCTTCTTCACCGACATGACCGCGGCGGAGCAGGAGGAGGTGATCGCGGCGGTCCTCGAACTCCGGGGCGGGGGATGACGGCGGCCGCGGGGGAGCGGGGGCGCCGCCTCTCCTGGATCCTCCTCACCCTCCTCTCCCTCCTCCCGCTGGCGGTCCTCCTCGACCCCGCCTGGCCGGGGGCGCCCCCGGCGCCGGGGGAGGACCGGTCGCGGTACCTCGACAAGAGCGAGGCGCTCGTCCGGACAGGGGACTTCCCGCGGCCGACGGAGGAGGACCTCGCGGTCCTCCGGGGGGAGGCGCCGGGGCTCTCCGACTTCCGCGCCCCGGGGTACCCGGTGGTGATGGCGGCCCTCGGGGCCACGCGGGAGGACTGGGCGGCGGCGCGGCGGCGGCTGGCGCTCCTCCAGTGGGCGGCGATGTTCGCCTGCGTCGCCTGGGTGCACGGGCGTGCGCTCGAGGTCCTTCCGCCGCGGTGGTGGTGGGCGGCCTCCGCGATCCTCGGGCTCCAGCCCTGGACCGCGGAGTGGGCGCTGGAGCGGGTGCCGGACACCCTCAACGCGGCGCTGGTCTTCGCCGGGGCGCTCCTCCTCGCGAAGTGCGCGGCGGCCCCGCCCTCCCCCCGGCGGACCGGCCTCGCCGCGGCGGCCGCCGCCGCGCTCGGGGCGGCGACCCTGATGCGGCCGGAGATGCTCCTGTTCTCGCCGCTCCTCCTCGGGGCGGGGCTCCTCCTCGCCGCCCGCCGCGACGGGGTCCGCGCCCTCCTCGCCCCCGCGGCGGCGGGGGCGGCGGTCCTCCTCCTCGCCGTCGGCGCCCAGGCCGCCTACCGGTGGACGGTCTTCGGGGAGGCGTCGCTCGTCGGCCGGTTCCAGCCCGAGGGGCCCGGCATGGCCCGCTGGCTCAAGACCTGGCGCTCCTCGGAGGAGCACCTGCGGACCCTCTGGTGGCCCCTGGCGGCGGGGACGGCGGTCCCCCTCGACCGGTTCCCGGAGCGCGCCTTCGGCTCGCCGGGGGAGAGGGAGGCGGTCCGCCGCGTCGTCGCCGAGGTCGCCGCGACGGGGGCCTACGGACCGGCGCAGGACGCCGTCTTCGAACGGCTCGCGGCGGAGCGCTCCTCGGGCGTGGGCGGCCTCCTCCGCGTGGCGGGGGTGCGGGCGTGGCGCACGGGGGCCCTCCTCCTCGATCGCGGCCGCCACCGCACGACCGACGTCGGGAACCTGCTGCCCGACCGGGTGCGCACGCTCCTCGGGAGCCTGCTGCGGGTCCTCAAGGTCCTCGTGGTCGCCGCCGCCGCCGTCGCCTTCGCCCGCGCGCTCCGACGCCCCCCCGGGCCCGGCGCGGGGCCCGCGGAGGCCCTCCTCCTCCTGGGGGCGGTCTTCTGCATCGCGCGCCTCGGCTGGTTCGGCCCCTGGATGGGGATCGCGGAGACCCGCTACATGCTCCCCCTCTGGCCCTTCCTCCTCCTCGGGGCCTTCGCCTTCGCCGGTCAGAGCCCCCGCAGCCGGTCCGAGGGGACCCGCGACCGCGGCGTCGGCTCCGCCGCGTAGACGCCCCCCGGCGCGGCGTCGGCCATGAGGAGCGTCCCGGGTCCGAGCACGCACCCCTCCCCGAGGACGATCCCGTCCCGGACCGTGGCGTTGGGGCCGAGGAAGCAGCGCTCGCCCACCACGGTCCTCCCCCCGACGACCACGTGGGAGGTGAGGAAGGCGTGGTCCCCGACGACCGCGTGGTGGCCGACGACGTTCCCGCTCCAGAGGAACACCCCGTCCCCGAGGCGGCAGTGGGGCTGGAGCTGGTTGCCCTCCAGCACCACGGTCCCCTCCCCGATCGCCACCGTCCGCGACAGGGGGGTGGAGGGGTGGACGAAGGAGGGAAGCGGGTAGCCGAGGGCCTTCGCCGCCCGGTGCTTCTCCCGGCGCAGGCGGTTCACCCCCCCGTAGCCCGCGGCGATCACCATCCCGAACTCCCCCGGGGGGAACCGCGCCGCCGCCTCCTCGAAGGGGACGAGGGGGAGCCCGAGGAAGGAGTCCCCCTTCGCGAAGGCCCGGTCCACGGTGAAGGCGACGGGCTCGTGGACCCCGGTCTCCGAGAGGCAGGCATGGAGCACCTCCGCGAGCGGGCCCGTCCCGAAGAGGATCACCTTCACCGCTCCCTCCTCCCCGCGGCCGCGGTCCTGGCCCCGTCCAGGGCGACCCGGGCGAGCCGGAGCGGCCCGTAGGCGCTCCTCCCCGAGGAGCGCGGCCCCTTGCGGTAGGGGATCGCTTCCACGGGGATGCCGAGGGCCTCGAAGCCGAGGAGCCAGGCCCTGCCCCGGTGGGGGCTCGCCAGGAGGGCCGCCACCGCCTCCCGCGACGCCACGGAGTAGACCCCCCGCCCCCGGGCCAGCGGCCGCCCCCGGATCCACCCCGCCACCCGGGAGAACCAGCGGCTCGCCGCCCGCCGCCAGCCCCCCGTCCCGTGGACCGGGTCCCCGGCCGCCACCGGCCGCCCCTCCCGCGCCAGCGGGATCAGGGTCTCCAGCAGTTCCGGCGGGTCCTGCCCGTCCCCGTCCATGACGGCCACCAGCGCCCCCCGCGCGGCCACCGCGCCCGTGGCGATGGCCGGGTGCTGGCCGAGGTTGCGGGGGTGGCGCAGCACCCGCACCGCCGGGTCGGCCGCGGCGAGCCGCGCCAGCACCTCCGCCGCCCCGTCGTCGGAGCCGTCGTCCACGAGGAGGACCTCGTGGCCCCGGGCCGCCCGCTCCAGCACCGGGCGGAGGCGCGCCAGCAGGGGAGGGAGGCAGGGGGCGCACCGGAAGACCGGGATCACGACGCTCACCTCGGGCTCCCCCGGCGTCACGCCCCGCCCTCCGCGTGGAAGAGCCGCTCCCCGGGCGGGCGGTAGAACTCCCGCGGCGTGGCCGGCACCCGCGCCTCCCAGCCGAGGAGCCGCCGCGTCCGCTCCGGGAGGGCCGCCGCCCGCTCCGCGCCGAGCATCCGGAGGTGGTCGACGTAGGGCTTCATCCAGGGCTGGCCGTACTGCTGGACCAGGGTCCTCCGCTCCCGCCGGTCGAGGTTCCGGGACTCCCGGTGCCAGAGGGTCCCGGCCAGCACCTGGAGGGATCCCGCCGGCCCCGGCACCGGGCGCGCCGCGGCCTCCAGCCGCTCCCGCGCCGGCTCCCCCTCCCACCGGTGGCTGCCCGGGGCCACGAGGAGGCCGCCGGTGTCGGGCGTCATCTCCTCGAGGTTGAGCGCCATCTCCAGGGTGAGGCGGGGACCCGCACCCCTGCGGGCGAAGTTGCGGTGCCAGCCCTGGGGCTGGGAGGGGACGAAGTCCCCGGCGCCGGCGGGGGCCATGACGTTCCCCATCTGGAAGCGGAGGATGGCCGCCGGCCCGAGGAAGGCCTCCACGAGGGCGAGCACCGGCGGCAGGGCGAGGGTCTCGAGGAAGACCGGCTCCTCCCGCTCGAGGAACCGGATCATGGAGTCGCCCCGCCGCCGGGCCGCCTCCAGCGCCTCCGCCCCGGCCTCGGCGCGGACCCGCTCCCGCGCGCGGAGGAGGGCCGCGTCCGCCTCCGCCCGCATGCCCGGCGGCAGCACCCCGCCGATCACGGCGAAGCCCTCCTCGTCGAGGCGGCGCGCCGCCTCCGCGAGCCACCCCTCCCGTCCGGGGTCCAGGACCTCCGCCTCCGCTCCCTCCATGGCGGGCGATTGTAGGCCCCCGGCCCCCGGGGCGGGCTCCCCATCGGGACGGGTAGGATGGCGCCGTGGAGCCCCCGCCCCCCCCGCGCCCCCCCCGCGTCCTCGCCGCGGTGCAGTCCTCCTACATCCCCTGGAAGGGGACCTTCGACCTCTTCCGGCGGGCCGACGTCGTCGTCCTCCTCGACGACCTCCAGTTCACCCGGCGGGACTGGCGGAACCGCAACCGGATCAAGACCCCGCGGGGCCCCCACTGGCTGACGGTCCCCGTGTGTATCAAGGGAAGATACACTCAGTCGATCCGGGAGACGGCGGTGGCCGACCCCGGCTGGGCGGAGCGCCACTGGAGGACCCTCCTCCACGCCTACGGGCGGGCCCCCCGGTTCCGGGAGGTGCGGCCCCTGCTGGAGCCCCTCTACCGGGAGTGCCGGGAGGCCTCCCTCGCGGCGGTGAACCGGCGGTTCCTCGGGCCCGTCGCCCGGTTCCTCGGCATCGGGACGCCGCTCAGGGACCAGGCGGAGTTCGCCCCCGTGCCGGGGCGGAGCGAGCGGCTCCTCTCCCTCTGCCTCGAGGCCGGGGCCTCCACCTACCTGAGCGGCCCCTCGGCCCGGGCCTACCTCGACACCGCCCTCTTCGAGCGGGCCGGGGTCGCGGTGGAGTGGATGGACTACTCCGGCTACCCGGAGTACCCCCAGCTCCACGGGCCCTTCCTCCACGAGGTGTCGGTGGTGGACCTCCTCGTCCACGCCGGCGGGGAGGCGCACCGGTACCTGCTGCCCGGCGGGGGGCCGGCGGGACCCCGCGGAACGGGGGATCCCTCCCCTTGATCCGGACGGGGACCGTGCTAGCCTCCTGAGAACCGGTCTCGACTACGGAGGGGGCGATGGGAGAGGAGAGCCGTCCCGGGGGAGGCGCGCCCGCCCCCCGCCGCCGCCGCCGCAGGGACCGCTGGACCCCCCTCCTGGAGGGCCTGAAGAAGGCCTGGTTCCTCGGATGGCTCGCCCTGGCGGTCTCCCTCACCTGGGGCGTCCTGAGGTTCCTCGACTTCCTCTCCGCCTGAGGCCGTCCCCCCGGCGACCCGTCCTCCTGGTGAGCCGTCCCCCTGGTGGGCGAGGTGGGAGTCGAACCCACAGCGGGCCCGAGGGCCCCGAGGTTTTTAAAACCTCCGCGTCTGCCGTTCCGCCACTCGCCCCCGGGAGGGACTCAGCGCGGGGCTAATCGGAGGGGGGCGGTGGCCACGGCGGGATCCTACCCGGGCCGGACCTCCCGGGGGAAGGGGGCTCAGGCCGGCCTGTCCCCGGCCGATGGTATGAGTATCGCGACCCGATACGGTCGACGGCGGCCGGCGGGGCGCGGACCCAGCCGGGACCCTGGAGGACGCCGCGTGGCACGCGCGAGACCGGGTGACGCCGCCTTCATCCTCATCCTGAGCCGCGCCCGCCGCATCCTCCTCGTGCAGAAGTGGGACGGCACCTGGGGCCTCCCCGGGGGCCGCATCGAGAAGGGGGAGACCCCCCGCCGCGCCGTCCGCCGCGAGGTGAGGGAGGAGACCGGGCTGCGCCTCCGCGACGCGGAACTCATCGTCGCGAAGGACCGCGCCGGCCGCCGGGAGTTCGTCTACGCCGTCGCCAAGTCGCTGGTCCGCGGGAACCTCGCCGGCCGCACGAAGGAGATCCTGCGCCAGAAGTGGGTCCGCCCCGCGAGGGCCCGCCGCCTCATGACGAACGGGAACGTGATCCGCTTCGAGAAGGCGCTCCCCCGGGCGCTGCGGCTCTTCGGCTAGGACCCGCTCCCCCCCGCCCCCGCCTCCCTCCGGATCCGCTCCCCGTCCACCTCCTCCAGCTCCCTCTGGACGCGCCCCTCCATCCCCCCGGCCACGGTGAGGACCTCGCCGGTGACGTGCCCGGCGGCGGGGGAGGCGAGCCAGCAGGCGGCGCGGGCGACGTCGGCGGGGGAGGCGATGCGGGCGATGGCCGCCGTGCGGACCGCCCTCTCGGCGGCGCCGGGCCGGGCGAGCTGCGCCCGGGTCATCTCCGTGGCGGTCCACCCCGGCTCGACGAGGTTCACCCGGCCCGCGGGGTCGAGAGCGACGATCTCGTTCTTGAGGGAGAGGCAGAGGCCGCGGAGCGCGCTCTTCGACGCGGAGTACTCGGCGTGGCCCCGCTCGCCGAAGCGGCCCGAGGTGGACCCGACGAGGACGAGGGCGGCGCCGCGGCCGTCGGGGCGCGGTCCGGTGCGGCGCAGGGTGGCGAGGAAGGCGCGGGCCGTCAGCAGGGCGCCGAGGAGGTTCACGTCCAGCACCTCCATGATGCGCCCGGGGTCCATGCGGTCGAGGGGGAGGTCCTCGGGGGGCCAGATCCCGGCGTTGGGGACGCAGAGGTCGACCCGCCCGAACCAGTCCGCGGCGGCCGCGGCGGCGCCGTCCACGGAGGCGGGGTCGCGGACGTCCCCCTCCATCACGAGGGCCCGGGACTTCCAGGGGCGGCCGTCCACGAAGGCGCGGAGGTCGTCGGCGCGGCTCCCCGCCTGGAGGGCGAGGAGGGCCCCCTCGGCGGCGAAGGCGTCGGCCAGCGCCCGGCCGATGCCGCCGGAGGCGCCCGTGATCCACGCGACCATGCCGTCGAGGCGGAGGTCCATGGGGGGGGAGTGTAGCGGGGCTACCGCGGAGGCGGCATCTTCGCCCACCGGAACTCCCCCCCCGAGGAGCGCGCCACCTCCTCGAGGATCCGGCCCGCCTCCGGCCCCGTGTCGCAGACGCGGACGACGTGGAAGCGGACGCGGCGGAACCTCCTCCGCCGCCGGAACTCCTCCAGGAAGGCATCGGGGAGGAGGAACCGGCAGGTGCCCGTGTCCCCCGAGCTGACGAGGAGGACGGTGTCCGCCTCCTCGGCGAGGGCCGCCCCGAGGAGGAACTGGAAGGAGCGGGCGTTCCCGGGCCTGTGGTCGAGGACGGCCTCCCGCACCTTCCGCGCCGAGGCCTCGCCCCCCGGCAGGAAGCCCCGGACCGGGAACGGGAGGGCCAGGTCCTGCCTGTTGCCGGCGTCCCCTGCCAGGAGCAGGCGGAGGCCGGCCTCCGCGGGGAGGGTCCGTGCGGCGGCGGCGAAGAGGCGGGCGGCCACCTCCTGGTGGCTCTCCCGCGTCCTCCTCCAGCCCCGGTCCCCGGTCACCCAGTCGGTGGCGTGGCGCGTCCGCTGGAACTCGTGGTCCGCGGGCAGGAAGAGCGTGTGCCAGCCGTCGATGGCGAAGAGCACCCGGTCGCTCCCGAGGGGAACGTCCCAGGGGGCGGGCCCCGGCGGGGGGCGCCGGGTGGAGATCGAGGCGCCGGGTTCCGGCGCGTGGGTGCCGGCCTCCACGGGGCCCCGGTGGCGATCGAGCCAGGCCCTCCAGGCGGCGGGATCGTCGCCCGCGTCCTCCCCGGCGAGGATGCGGAGGTCCCGGAGGATCTCGACCCGCGCCCGCCCCGTCGCCGCCGGGAGCGCGTCGACGAGGGGAGGGATCCACCGGGAGTCGGCGGCGGGGCGCCGCACCTCCTCGAGGAGGGCGAATCGGACCGCGGGGACGGGGTCGGAGAGGAGACGGGCGGCGTCGGCGGGGGAGAGGGTGCGGCGGGCGATGCAGGCCTCCAGGGCGGCGATGCGGAGTCCGGGATCCTCCTCCGCCAGGAGGTCGTGGAGGCGCTCCGCGGCGGCGGGCTCGGGGCGCCGGGCGAGGGCGTCGATGACGGCGACCCTCCGGGACCGGGTCCTCCTCGCACCGTCCGCCGCGGCGGCCCTCTCCCACCCCCTCCCGAGGAGCGCCTCCGCGGAGCCGGGGGCGGAGGCGAGGGCGTCGAGGAGGGCCTCCTCGCGGCGGCCGAGGGCGTGGCGGCGGAGGGAGGGCTCCTGGTCGAACTGGAAGCCGACGACCTTCGTGGCGCCCGGTGCGTTGGCGGCGTCGGCGGCCTCGGCGGCGTCCACGGCGGCGAGGAGGCGGTCGAGGAGGAGGTCGGGGGCGGCGGGATCCCCGGAAGCGGCGAGGGCGCGGAAGGCGTCGGCACGGGACCTCTCGATGTCGAGGAGGCCGGCGTAGAGGGTCTCGACGGGGGCGAAGTCGGGGCGGGGCACCGTGTCCCCGCGGGCGTACTGGGTGCGGAGGGGCTCGTGCCAGGCCTCCAGCGCCCTCTTCTGGCGGTCGGGGAACTCCTTCCACCACGCGGCCTCGCGGGCATCGGCCTCCCGGAGGGAGTCGCGGAAGGCGGCCGCGGGATCGACGGCGGCGGCGAGGACGAGGACGGCGAGGAGCATCGTTCCCCCCTTCGGTTGCCCCGGCCATGATAGGGGGGCGCGGCGTCCCGTGGGGCCCGGCGATCCGGGACGGACCGGCGCGGGGGCTCGGGCGGCCCTCGCCCGGGGGGCGCCCGCGACCTTCGCTCCTCGACGGGCGCGCTCCCCCCGGCGTAGGATCCCCTCTCCGGCGGCCCCCCCTGGAGACACCCCGATGGCGCGCCTGCCCGCGCTCCCGCTCCTCCCGCTCCTCCTCCTCGCCTCCGCCGCCGCCCTCGCCGGGGAGGGGGGCGGCGCCGGCCTCCTCGAACGGTTCGATCGGCCCCCTGCCGTCTCCGCCAACTTCCAGGAGATGCCCGCGGGGAAGGCGGTGGCGGAACTCTGCCGCCAGGCCGGCTGCCCGGCCATCGGCGTGGACGGGAAGGGGAAGCGCATCACGCTGGAACTGAAGGAGGTCCCTTTCTGGGAGGCCGTGGACCGGGTCGCGGCGGCGGGGGGGCTGGCGCTCTCGGGGTTGCGGTTCGAGAAGAAGGGCGGCCCCGGCGGGGAGTTCCTGGTGATGGACCCGCTGCGGCTCTCCCCTCCCGGGAAGGACCTCCTTCCCTCGACCCCCTGCAGCGCGGGGACGGTGCGGGTCTCCCTGGTGGCCGTGGTCCTCGAGCGCTCGAGCAAGGCGGTCTCCCGCTTCTCCGCGGAGGCGGAGGCGGCGGAGCCGGGGAAGGAGGTCCTCCGCGTGGGCCTCCGGTTCGTGCCGCTGGCCGGGCTGGACCTCGCGGAGGCGGGGAGCCTCCGCGTGGACGCGGCGGTGGACGAGAAGGGGCGGGCGTTCCGGACCTCCGGGGACGGGATGTCCTCCTTCGGGAGCGATGCCGGGATCGCCGGGGATCGGTGGGCGGTCTTCGACGCGTCGGGGGGGACGGGGGAGCGGCTCGCGGAATTCGCCGGCGCGCTGGAGGTGCTGCTGCCGGCGGCGGAGGAGACGGCGGAGCTGGATCTGACGACGCTGCCGGCGACGGCGAGGATCGGGGGGACGACCTTCACGGTTCTGGAGGTGGGGGACGCCTCGATGAAGGTGACGGTCGCGGGGGCACTGCTCGGGGGATCGGACGCCTCGCCGCCGGGGCCGCAGGTGGTCACCGGCGAGGAGGGGGGCGGGGGGATGTTCGGACCGAAGCCCGACGCGCTGCGCGTGCTCCTGCGGGACGCGGCGGGGAAGGTCCTGACCTCCAGCTCCTGGGGCGGGGGCGGGGGGGACGTCATGACCTACGACTTCGACCTGAGCGGCCGGCCGGTGAAGGCGACGGTCAGCGCCCGGACGAAGGTCGAGAAGCGGGACGTCCCCTTCCGGTTCAAGGACGTGCCCCTGCCGCGGTAGGGGGCGGGGGGAGCGGGAGGGCCGCGCCCCGGGCCGAAAGTGGTCCGGGGGGCGGCCCCGGGGCATACTGCGGGTCTGGCCTCCCGAGGCGGCATAGCCAAGTGGTAAGGCAACGGATTGCAAATCCGTTATCCCCCGGTTCGAATCCGGGTGCCGCCTCCAACTCCATCCCTTTGCGGCGCAGGCACTTCGGCCGGAGCGGCCGATCTCTGCGGCTACCTCCCAGGGGCGCCACTGAGACGGATTTGGGACCGCGCGAACGGCACGATTGCGCGGGGCGGGTAGAATGGCCGTGCCCTTGAGGCACGCGCCGACGGCGGCGCCCTTGACATCGCAGCGAGTTGAAGCCGGCCTCGCCGGAGTCTGCCCTCGGCTCTCTCAACAACAGGGAGGTGCCTATGGACGACTTCTACGCCAGGAACGCGGGCTTCAACGAGCAGCTGTTCTCCAGCCTCGCGCCGACTGCGCGGATGCTGACCCGGGTCCTGCAGGCGGTCCGCCTCAACGTCAGCGTCGTGCCGGGTCTCCTTACCGCGTCGTTTGGAATCGGGAGTCGGGGGTCAGCTTCAGCTCGCTGCACGAAGTCGCCAGCGCCTCCGTTGTCCAAACTGGCGCGTGACGGTAGGGTCGCGCATCAATATGCTCTCCCCCGACGGGAAACCAGGGTTGCCCCGCTCTTCCACCTCATCCCTATTCTCCAAGAAGGCGGGGCGTAGAAGGCCAGTGCCTTACCCGGGGCCCGGATAAGGGGGGCCGGCTGTTCTAGACGGCCGGCCCCTCCGACCTCCCGACCGCCTGCGGCCCCACGACTTCCACGGCGGCCCCCAGGAGCGGCCGTAGAGCGACAGCGAGGCCGTCCCTGACCGCCACGACCAGTACCCGCGTGAACCCCTTCCCGGCGAGCCTGGCGACGTTCCCGAGGGCGTCCGACTTCCCGGTCTCAACTTCGACTGCGACGCGCTCCTGCCCCCGGGTGGCGACGAGGTCCACGACCCCACCATCAATGGGCACCTCCCGCTCGACCGCGTAGCCCTGGGACTCGAGCCACGCCTTGGTCCGGAAGACCCAGTACCGGTGTTCCGGGCCCCCCTCGCGAGCGTTGCGGTGGGGGACGCCGAGGGCGGTGGACCCGGCCGGAGTCAGTTCCAGCCATCGTGTCCTTCCCTCCGGCGTCTTCACGTACGCCGACGAGATGAGGTTTGACCGAACTGATGAACTGAGCAACCGCGCCCCCGACCCCGTAGGAAGATGGCAACGAATGAACCTCTCGGACAAGGTTGATGACGGACGTTCGTGGATGTCCGCCATCAACCTGACTACCCCTTTCTCCAACGCCGTAGGCGTCTCTTCCGGCCCTGGAAGAGGTGCGACGACGCCGGACGAAGAGTGCCCGTGCGTTGGATTGACCGGCGGGTTGGAAGGAGTCGGGAGGATGCTCGGCGACGGCTCCGGAGACTTCTGAAGCATCGCGTCCGTGACCCTGCCCTTCTCCACCGAGAAGTGCGGGAACCTGACGAGGAACGGCCGGTGCCAGCGGCCCTGCAACTTGACGAGGCCCCAGCCGACGTCGAGGCGACCGAGGACCTTGGCCTCCTCGCGGTCGAGGAGGAGGGAGTCGGCCATCATCGCGAGGTCGCCGCGGTGCTTGAGGTTGAAGGCGAACGTGGTGTAGGTGTTCCCGAGCGCGGGCTTGGAGATGAGCGAAGGGTGCTGGTCCAGAACGACGATGGCCTCGCCGAGCTCGCGGATCTCGCGCAGGATGATGTCGGTGACGGCCTCCTCCCCCGTGGCCTCCTGCTTCTTTCGGAGGAGGACGTGGTGCGCCTCCTCGATGACCACGACGTGCTTGAGGCGCTCGCGGTCCGGCTCCTGGAGACGGAAGTGATGGACCCACAGGAGAAGCGACTCGATGAGGAACGTCTTGTCCGAGTTGGTGAGCGCGTCGAGTTCCAAGACGACGAACCCTTCGAGAAGCTTGGCGGGGTCCATGGGCCGCGGGTTGTTCAGGACCTCGCCGACTTGGCCGAAGCACAGCACGCCGACCGCGCGGAGCGCCGAGTCCATCCATGCCGCCTGCCGTCCCTTGGCGTTGTAGGCGAGGAGCCAATCGCGCACGTTCGCCAAGGTCGGATTCTCGCGCTCCCGGTAGACGGCGTCCAGCGCCTCCTGGAGGAGGTACTCGACCCCCTCGCCGAGGAAGTAGGCGTGGGCCATGATCTCGATGAGCTTCTTGAGCCACACGCGGCGCTCGGTGCCGGGCGGCGGCCGCAGGGGGTTGAACTCGAACGGGGCCACGGAGCGTCCCACGGTCAGGACCTCGAGCTTCTCGAAGCCCGGGAGCCCCGCGAGGTCACGGTAGTTGCGCTTCCAGTCGAAGACGAGGAAGGGGATGCCCCTCTCGGCGAGCGAGCGCAGGAGCAGGAAGCAGAGGTTCGTCTTCCCCGCACCCGAGCGGCCGAAGCAGCCGATGTGCTGGAGGCACTCCTCGATGCGGAGACCGAACTCGCACACCGGCTTGCCCGCGTAGTGGACGGTCCCGAGCGGAAGGTCGCCGGCGGCCCGCTCGGGGGACGGCGGGACGAGGAGGATCTCCGCGTCCTCGAAGGTCGAGCCGAGGGATGCAAGCTCGGCGCGGAGGGATGCCTCCAGCAGGGTGCGCGTCTTCGCGTCGGAGAGGAGGTACGCCTGCCACAGATCGTCGAGCCGCGGCCCCAGCACGGGTCGGAGTTTCTGGAAGACCCGCTCGATGTCCATCTCACGGCCCCGGGCCGCGGGTCTGCCGTCGAGCTGCCAGCAGGGCGCGGAACTCCATCACCAGCTCACGCCGCTTCTCCAGCAGCATCAGACGGTCGGCCCAGGCCTTGAGCTCCTCGTTCCGGCGGTTCTGGCGTCGCGAGGTCATGTTCTTGTGGAGCGTGACCCGGAGGTTCTCCAGCGGGGGGAGGAACCCGGCCTTCCACGGGTCGCCAAGGAACGAAAGGTAGTAGCGGACCTCCCCGATCTCCGCGTCGATCTGGTCCAGGTGCCGCTTCGTGAGCTTGTGCCGGGTCAGGAGAGCGTCGTCGATCTCCTGGATGGCCTCGCCGAGGAGCCGGAGCTTCTCGTCGATGACGTTGGCCGGTGGAGGGGATTCGTCGGGCATGGAAGCGGTAACGGGCCTTTCGGCTCGCCGCTCTCATCAAGCTCTTTAGGCGGTAAAGACAATGCCCCCTCGGGCGTGCCAGTCATGCCCAGTCAGAGGCGACCGCATCGCACTTCACGATGGATGCGCGGGGGAAACGCCGCACCATGCGTTCGACGCGCACGGTCTGCAGGCGGCAACCCCCTCGCGCGTCGGCCCGAATGGCCAGAGCCCACGGGGCAATCTTGAGAGTGCGTGCATAAGAGCGCCTTTGTCGAGGAGGAACTCCCATGCAGGACATCTATAAGACGGACGCTCGGCTGGAAACCGCGCTTGCCCGCGTCAAGGACGCGCCGGGCTTGGTCGATGCCGACCGTGCCGCGATTGTCCACTTTGTGCGCGACTCATTGTCGAACGGCCTGTCGAGCCGTCGCGTTCTGAAGTACGCGCTCGTCCTCCGACAGATGGCTGAACAGTTCGACGGACCTCTGACCGCCATCACCGAGGAGTCGGCCAGAGCCTACGTGCGGCGATTGGACGCGAAGCCAATCTCCCCCTACACCAAGATGGACTACAAGCTCATTCTCCGGTCCTTCGCGAGGTGGCTCCGACGAAGCGAGGAGTACCCGCCGGAAGTGAAGTGGATACGAGCGCACGTCCGGGCCTCGGAGACAAAGCTGCCCGAGGATCTGCTGACGCCTGCGGAGGCGGTCGCCATGGCCAATGCTACGGAGCACCTCCGGGACCGAGCCATCATCGCGCTGCTCTATGAGAGCGGTATGAGGATCGGCGAACTGCTCGGGATGCGGGTCGGGAGCGTACGGCCCGACCCCAATGGCGCCGTCCTGACGGTCACTGGGAAGACTGGCGGCCGGCGAATCCTCATTGTCGAGTCAGTCCCCGTGCTGCTCGCCTGGCTGGCCGAGCATCCCGACGTCAGGCAGCCAGACGCGCCCTTGTGGTGCAGCCTTGGGCCGTGGAATCGGCACCACACCCTGACTCACGCGGGAGTCCTCCGCATGATCAAGCGAGTCGCGCTTCGCGCGGGTCTCGCGAAGCGCGTCCATCCCCATCTCTTCCGTCACTCGCGAGCCAGTCTCAACGCGAGCCGGTTCACCGAGGCGCAGATGAACGCTTACTTCGGGTGGATCCAAGGCTCGGACATGCCCCGCACCTACGTACACCTGTCGGGGAGAGACGTAGACAATGCAGTACTCGCGATGCATGGACTCCGGCGCGCGGATGAGCATCCGACAGATGCTCCGACGCGACCCTCATGCCCGAAGTGCCGTGCGACTGTGCTCGCGACGGCCGTCAGCTGCACTCGGTGCTGGCAGCCGCTTCTGGGGAGACCGGTATCGGAAGACCAGAGCTCCTTGGAGTTCCAGCAGGCACAGTCCCTCATGGCCGAGCTCGTGAAGAATCCGCTCTTCCTCCAGGCGCTGGCGCAGGTGAAGGCAGCGAGGAGTACGCCTCCAGGAGCAGCCGCGCCCACTCAGGTCGCGTAGTACCGGAAGACATTGCGACGCGGCCCTCCGGGCCGGACCTCGACCAGCCGCGCCTGCGTGAGCTCAACGTTCGCGTACTTCCGGAACGTCCGGAGCGCGATGGGTGGAAGCCCATAACTCCGTGCGGCCTGCAGGTACCGGGACCACAGCTCCTTGGCGGAGAGCCCCTTCTCCGCGAGGACGAGGTCGAAGATGAGCCGGTGGTGCGGCGTGAGCTTGCGGAGCGCGTACTGCTTCCGGATGTCCCGCATCTCCGTGTAGGCCCTGTCCACCGCAGCGTCCGTCAGGAACGCCTCGCCGGCGCGATCGGCAAGATTGGCCGCGCGCCGGAGCGTCTGGATGGCGATGCGCGCGTCGCCGTTGGACATTCCAGCGATCCGCTCGAGCTGGGAGCGGCTCCACGAACCAGGGGTCAGTCCGGTCTCGGCACGGGCTAGCAGGATGGCCACAAGGTCGTTTGCCGCGTACCGAGCGAACGCGACCTGCACGGGCCGGAACCGCGAGCGCACGCGGTCCTCCAACTCAACGAGGGGTTCCTGCGACCCCGCGATGCACACGAGGCTCACCCGTTCCAGCTCGGCCAGGGTGTAGAGCAGGAACGACCGGTCCGGCGCGGCCAGCGCATCGAACTCGTCAAGGACGAGCACGAACGGCCGCCGGGCAGCTTCCTTCGAGAGCACGGCGAGCCGGGAGAGCGCGTCCCGCCGCTGGTCGAGGCCCAGAATGCGGAGTTCGTCGATGGCCTGCGCAAGCGCGAGGTAGGCCGTGTTGGCCTTCCAGCAGTTGACGTAGGCGACCGGCACCCCGGCCTCGGCGCGCAGAGCCTCGATCACGAACCGCGCCGTGCTCGTCTTTCCCGCTCCGGGCGGGCCGTGAAGCCACGCATGTCCAGCAGTCTTCTGCGGCCCGAAGGTCAGCTCGAACCGGAGCTCCGCGGCCTGCGCCTGGCGCGCCACGAGCGCCGCGGGCAGGTGGAGTTCCTCCAGCACGTCGTGCCGGTGGACCACGGGTGGAACCTCGTGCAGGGCCATCCCGTGGTCATGGCCGAAGGGGTATATCCGGTCGGACCGTAGGGCGTGCCGAGAGTGCCCGGTGCTTGCCGGGACACGGAGCACTCGGCACTATCGGCCCCGCACAGGGTCGAAGTTGATATGGTCCCGTTGCCACGTCATGCCGTGATGTCCATGCACGCGATGACGTCCTCCAGGGAAGTGCAGCTCCTGCGCATGAGTTGCCTCAAGTCCGCCAGCGCCCTCCACTCGCTGAGCGTCGGCTCCCCGGACCAGAAGACCGAGCTCGTCCTCCGGGCAGCCGTCCGGTTCGAGTCCTTCGTGCGGGAGGGAAAGGCATGACCCGCTACCGCGTGGCCGAGGAGGCAATCCGCTTCGACCAGGTCCAGGACATAGACGTCGTGTCGGCTCTCCTGCGCGGCCCCGGCTACCCCACTGAGCGAGCCCGCGAAGTCGGCGGGCGGCTCCTTGAACGCTACGGGGACCTCCGCCAACTCGGCGCGGCCTCCTACGACGAGCTCCGCACCGTAGACGGGGTTTCGGAAGACCGCGCCTACCGCCTCCGGGCCGTGGGAGAGTTCTCGCGTCGCGCAGCCGAGTCCCGACTCCGCCGCGGGGAGCGGTTCCGGTGCGGCTCGGACATCTACCGCCACTTCTCCCCGCGCCTCAAGGACCTGCCGAAGGAGCAGTTCTTCGCCGTGCTCCTCGACGGGAAGAACCGGGTCATGCGGGACTACCGGGTCAGCGAGGGCAGCCTCACGGCTTCCCTGGTCCATCCCCGGGAGGTCTTCGCGCCGGCCATCCGGGACAGCGCCGGTGCCCTCGTTTTTGTCCACAACCACCCGAGCGGGGACCCGACACCGAGCGTCGAGGATGTGGAGATCACCCGCCGCCTGTGCGCCGTGGCCGACCTCGTGGGCATCCGAGTGCTCGATCACGTGGTGGTGGGGGACGGGAGCTACGTGAGCTTTTTGGAGCGGGGGCTGCTCGGAGAGGCACCTAGAAAGCTGTAGTCGGCCTAATCCTCCGCGGCAGGCTCCGCACGCTTACTAATCGCCTCGAATTCCGCGCGGAACTGCTGGTGGCTCAGCTTCGCCCTCTCAACGAGGTCGTCCCAGGTAGTGAAAGAGACCCACCCCTTGTCGGCATACGCAGTCGAGAGGCTCCGAGCATCCTGGTGTAGTTCTGCGGAAACCAGGTGGCTTTGGACATGACCGTACCTGACCGCATCGTGCTCGGTGAGGTCCTTGAAGCGCTGCTCGACGTACTTGCGGTACTTGTCCGCCTGGAGAATGTCCTTCTCCCTCGCAACGTAGGCGCCGCGCTTGATCTCGACGATGTGGAGCGTTCCTCCCACCGCCACGCAGAAGTAGTCGGCCCTGTCCTTCGTGTCCTTGCCCGGACTGTCGAGTTTGAACTCGACCTTGAGCCAGGTTGTGACCCTACCCTCCGCCTTGCTCAGCAGCCACGACGGATGGATGAGCCACGGGTTCCTCTCCAAGTGCTTGGCGATTACGCCGCGCTCTCGCGCGTCCGTGTCCTTCATCTTCTCCAGTGCGGCAATCGCAGCGAGGTTGGCATCCACGATCTTGAGGAGGTTGGCAGCCGTCCGGATCTGCATACGCTCGAAGATGTCGTCGAGGCTCTTGACGTCGGCGACATCAGCATGCCGGAGCTTCTCGATGATGTTGCGAAGCGTCGCATTCTCAAGGGCGTCCAAGAACCACGAGAGTAGGTCCTCGAACTCGTCGACCTCCATCTCGACAGACTGGAACTTCTGGATGAACCTGACCGCTACATCCTTGTACGGTTCGGAGAGCCGCTCGATGCGAGTGCGGACCTCCGGCTTCAGTGTGAGGACGGTCTTCTCCCTCAGCTTGGCGCGCCGCTTTGCCCACTCGGCCAAGTGCCTCCGCACGAGGCCCTGACCCCACTCCTGCAGCGCGTGGCCCTGCGGGCTCTCCCATGCGATAGAGCCTCGATGGGTGGCGATCAGGTCGGCGCCGTCTTCATCGAGCCACTCGGCCTTCACCATGCCGACCAGGTACCGGAGCCCGTGCTGGCCCGTGACGCCGCCGCTGATCTCGAAGAACGTCGCCTCCTGGGACACCTTTCCGCGCGTGTAGAGAAGCAGGCCGGAGAGTTCGCCCTCGTCCTGCTTGCGAGGCTTCTCCGTGAATCCGATCCAGTATTGCACGGGACCGCAACCCTTCACCTCGTCGTCGGTCCACCCCTTGGCGGGCCAGCGCCACTGGAGCTTGATTTTCTCCTCGCGCAGGGCCTGGTCGTTGATGGTGACTGCGAACTTCGGTAGCAGCAGGAATCGCTGCGCCATTCCGTTGTGGAACCGCTCGCCGTTTTGTGCTCGGCGGCCATGGAGCTGGCGGAGGACCACCGTCGTGCCTTGCGTCGTGCGTCCGCCCTCCGGCGCCTTGGATACGGGACCAGCAAAGCGCACCGTGACGGGCGCTGGCCCCTTGTCGACCTTCTTGAGGTCTGCGAGCGACATGCTGAACCAGATCAGCACGTGGTCATCCAATGACCGGTCTTTCGCCTTGGCGACGGTCTGGACCTCGACGGTGTCGCAGATGCCGAAGCCGGCGAGCTTCCCAATCCCCTTTCGGCCTTGGAGCCGTCGTCCTCCAGGGGAACGATCTGTCTTCTCCGCCTCTCGACGGTCACGGCCCACATCCAGGTAGGCATCGCGGACCATTTCCCACGTCATGCCGTTGCCGTTGTCGACGACCTCAATGAAGTGCTTCTCGTTGTCCTGCTCCCACGGGACGTCTAGAGGCACCTTCACCTCAACGACCCTCGCATCTGCATCCCACGCGTTGGAGACTAGCTCGGCGATGGCCGGGACCGGGCGCCCCGCATACATCTGGACGCCTAGGTGCTTCACGATGTTGCCGGCGAAGGACAGTTTCAGCTCGTCGGGAGTCCGACCGGGCAAGAGGACCGCTGGCGTCGGCACCCCGTTTTCGGGCGAGGGTCGTCCTCTCCTAGCCATCGGCTGTCACCCTCGACCCGGGAAGAGAGGCCAAGCACTGCGTGGCGGCAATGGCGGCGAACTTCGGCGGCAGAGCATTCCCGACCATTGCGCACGCGGTCCCCATCTCGTCGGTCACGAACTTGTAGGACTTCGGGAACGTCTGGATGAGTGCGGCCTCGCGCACGGAGATGGTCCGCAGCTGTCGGGGATGCCCGTAGCGGCCCTTACACGGCGTCGTACAGCCGCCGGTGATGGTCGGCGGGATCTTGTCCCAAGCCATTCGGCCATAGACGTTCTGGAACCCAGCCTTCACCTTCTGGTGGCACTTGGGTCTGAGGTCCATCGGCAGGGTCTCGCGGCTCGTGCCGGCTTTCACGGCACGGAGCCGGTCCAGGGTGACCTCAGACAGATCTCCGACGACGTGCCATTCGTGCTTCTGCGGACCGCCGTCCCGCTTGGCCTGCTTGAAGGTCACGGGCCGCTCGTTTAGGCCCGCAAGCGCGTCCTTGAGCGTCAGCCAGCGCGCGAGCTTGGCCATCTTGTCGCCGAGCCGGGAGTGCGTGGGCTTCGGCATCGGGACGGCGAAACCGAGCCCGCCGAGAGCGACGAGGCGGCGCCGCGACTGCGGGACGCCGTAGTTCGCGAGTTGGAGGACCTTGGCGTCGACCTGGTACCCGGCGTCGCGCACGGTCCCGAGGAACGCGTCGAGGAGCAGCTTCCCGCGCTGGGCGAGCCCCGGGACGTTCTCCATCATCAGCGTGCGCGGCTTGAGCTCGACGACGAGCCGCGCCATCTCCAGGACGAGCCGATTCCGCGGGTCCTCCTTCTCGTACTTGTCCGTGAGCTTGGAGAACCCCTGGCATGGAGGGCACCCCGCGACGAGGTCCACCGACTCGACGCCCGCGGCCTCGAGGACGTCCTTCCCGGTGACGTTGCAGATGTCCTTCGTGAGCAACACCACGTTGGGGTGATTGGCTCGGAAGGTCTCGGAGACCTTCTCGCTCACCTCGACCGCGGCCACGACGCGGAACCCGGCCTTCTCCAGCCCGAGAGTCAGACCGCCGGCTCCGCTGAACAGATCTATGGCGGTGGGGCGCGTATCAGCGGACGGCATGGGCAAACCTCTCCACTCTCTTCTTTACCACCCGGGGGTTCTTGAGCACGTCGTCATCCCAGAAGCGCAGGACCGTCCATCCAGCGTGCCGGAGAAGCCGGTTCACGCGCCGCCGCCGGTTCGCCTCCAGCTTGGCGATCCAGAAGGCCCGGTTCCTTCGGAAGGAAGCGCCGGACCGGTCCCGCTCGTTCCTGCCGTGCCAGAAGGCCGAGTCGCAGAAGACCAACACGTTGGTCCCAACGAGCCGGAAGTCGGGGTGCCCCGGGAGGCGGGGCTGGTGCTCGAAGGGCGTCCCGAGCTCCCGAAGAAGGGACTCCATCGCGGCCTCGAGGCCGGTGCCGCGGCTGCGTACTCGTCGCATGCGGGCGGATGTCTCCCGCGAGGGCCGTTGAGTTGGGGGGTGCCGACTTGGGCCCATGCGCCGCCCGCCGCGTTGTTCCATTCGGGTGCTCGGGATCGGGCTCATGTCTTCGCCTCCAGTGATGCGGCATTGTAGCGGCGGCTAATCGACCACGGCGCACGTATGCTCGACGCGCGCTCCAATTCAACTACGGCGACGCATGGGAGATGCCCCTCTCCCGCCAGTCCTGCACCTTCGGATCGACGAACCGCCGGAAGAACTCCTCGAACGGAAGCACGTTGTCCGCGGCTGCATAGTGAGGCACCCTGGCCTTGATGGAGGCGGGGACCACCAGGTGGATGCGGTTTGCCAGCATCTCCCCAAGCTGCGGGGTGGAGACCTTCTCGTCTATCGTCGCGAGGTAGAAGCCGAGGCCGCGAGTCCCCTCCGTCACGATCTGCCTCCACCGCTCGCGGAGCGTCCGCTTCGCCGTGAAAATGATGCAGTCCATCGGGTAGCGGCGGTAGTGGTCCTCGGAAGGCATCAGGAAGTCTGGCTTGCCGTTGATGACCGCCTGTTCGGTGAAGGGGTAGTCCAGGCGGCGGAAGAGGGTGTGCAGGAGCGTCTCGAAGGCCCCTCCGGCGCGGGACTTCCGAGACTGTCCCCTGGAGAGGAAGAACGCGTTGAGCTCGTCAAACATCCCCGCAAGCACCGCCGCGGCGCGATCCGGAGGGTCCCCTGGGCGAAGCCGAGCGAGCGCAACCTCCCGGAGGGCCTGCTCACCGGCGTTCCGTTCTGCGTTCGTGTAGATGGCGTGCGCATCCCTCTGAAGGTCCTCAAGGAGCTGGCTGAAGTTGGCCTTGATGTACGGCACCGTGTTGGCTTCGCCAACGAGCTTTGCTTCGAGCGCCGCGGTGACTACCGCCTCCGGGGAGAGCATCCTGCGTCGGAAGACCCGCTCCAGCTCTGAGTCCGTCCGTCGGTTCATGAACGGCATCCTCCGTAGCGGCAAAGCGTCTTGATGGGGCAGTCGGGGCAATGCGGCCTCGCCGGTGTGCAGATGTCGCGGCCGAGGTCGAGCAGCGCATAGTTGAATTCGCGAAACTTCCGTCGTGGGACAAGGTGCTCGCTCAGCCGAAGGAACCACCCACTTCGCCGGGATTCCGGACCGACCGTTACGCCGAAGACTCGACCGTAGATGCGAACGACGTTGCTATCGGGCGCCGCCGACCGCCGTCCCATGTGAAGCGAGAGGAATGCACCAGCAGCGTACGGGCCGACGCCCGGCAAGGCAAGGAGCGCCTTCGGAGTTGTCGGCACGCCGGTACGGAGTGCCGCGCCAAGCTCCCGGAGCTTCTCGGCTCGCCAATGGAGCCCGAGGGACCGGATGGAACTGCGGATGCTCCTGACCGAAGCCGAACCCAGCGACTCCGCATCCGGGAACCGCATGAAGAACGACTCGTAGACTCCGGCAACCGCCTTCGCGCGAGTACGCTGGAGGAGGATCTCGGTTATGAGGGAGCGATACGGGGGCAGCCCGGAGCGGCGCCACGGGAAGTCCTCGTCTCGCTCGGTCGAGATCCACCAGTCGATGAGCCGTGTCCGTAGCGAACAGACCCAACGCGCGCTCGGGAGTCGAGTGGGATGCCCCTGTCTAGAGGAGCCTCGTACGGGTGCGGAACCTCCCCGGCGGGAAGGACTCGGTGCCAATGGTCCTCCGACAGTTACGTCGCGGCAACCGCGACCGGCGCCGCGAGGTTCGCCTCGGCGAGCGTCTGAAGCAGCGCCGTGGCGACATGTTCCACGACGGGCACCACGACCGAGTTCCCGAACTGCCGATAGGCCTGCGTGTCCGAAACGACGATGCGGAACGAGTCTGGGAACCCCATGAGCCTTGCGCATTCTCGGGGAGTGAGCCGGCGTGGGTTCCTGCCCCTCCGACGGATGAGGATCTCCGAGCCGTCCTTGTAGTACCTGGCGCTCAGTGTCCTGGCAACATCGTCGGGGCCGAAGAGCCCGTACCCGAAGCCGTTCCCGCTGCTCTGGTGCTTCGCCTTGTACGCCTTGAGGTAGTTCCACAGGTGGCTCGTCAGCGTGTACTTGGCCTCTACATCCTCGTCCATGATGCTCCCCAGCGTGGGCTGGGGACCGTGGAGATCTGGGAAGCGGAAACGGGAAGCGAGCACGGGATCGAGGAAGCCGATGATGAAGATCCTCTCCCGGTGCTGCGGGACGACTTCGCGCGCGTCGTAGACCATGTCCTTGACCGTGTAGCCGAGCTCCTCGGTCAGCGTGTCCATGATGACCTGGTAAGTCCGGCCGCCGTCATGCCTGCGGAGATGCTTGACGTTCTCGAGCATGAAGGCGGGGGGGCCACGGTCCTCGAGGATCCGCGCGATCTCGAAGAAGAGGTTGCCCTGCTCCTTGCACTTGAAGCCATGAGGACGGCCGAGCGCGTTCTTCTTCGACACCCCCGCAATCGAGAAGGGCTGGCAAGGGAACCCGGCCAGAAGAACATCGTGCTTCGGGATCGAATCTGCCTCAACCTGCGTGATGTCGCCCGCCGGTTCCTCGCCGAAGTTCTCGCGGTATGTCACTTGGCTGAACCGATCCCACTCGGAGGAGAACACGCAGTCAGTCGATAGGCCAACAGCAGCCGCCGCGCGCTCGAATCCGAGGCGGATGCCCCCAATCCCGGCGAAGAGGTCGATGAACCGGACTCCCGGGGCATCTCGGCCTGCAGAAGTGAGGTCGAGCGCCTTGTGGCCCTTGCTGTTTGCCATGGACTCCGTTGCCTACCTTGGAGAAGTCACAACCGCTACCGGGGACGCCAGATACGGCCGTCGCAACTTGAAGACTACCCCCGCCCCCCGACAGCGGTGGAGAACCTCGGTGGAGAGCGCCTGCCCGGCTGAACCTCCATCCGGGACGAGGCCCAGGCTCCACGGCAGCTCCTCCCGTCGAACCCGTGCCCCAGAGCCTCCTGCCACTCAGCCACATCGGCCACCTCGCGCGGCCATGGGAGCCACCCCGGGCACGGTGGCAGCCCGAGGAGCAGGACCCGCGGGCACCGCCGTGCGGGCCAGGGAGAGAAGCGTTCTTGTGCCTCCATGCCAAGAGAACGCCGAAGGGGCCCGAATCTGTCGGGGAATCTGGGAGAATCCGGCCCGGCCCCCGGAGGAGAAGCCATGCGCACCCGCCTGCCGCTTGCCCTGTTGCTGGTCGTCGCCGTCCTGGGCTGCACCTCGACCCCGAGTCCGATCGGACCGGTTGCGCCTCCGACAGGCGGCGAGGCTGCCGCCCCGACGGTCGTCCTTCCCCCGTTCCCGGCCTCCGCCGCCCCGTGGGTGGAGAAGAACTGCTTCATGGGCCCTCCGGTGGGTCTCCAGGGCACGGACGTCGACCTCATCGCCCGGGAGGGCTACGCCTTGGCCCACGACGCCGCGGTCAAGGTCCCGCTATGGGTCTGCGAGGGCATCCCCGCGGAGCAGCTCGTCGGCCCGGGCGACCGCGACCGGAGCCGGTTCCTCCCGGACCCCGAGTTAGCGAAGGGCCGCCGCGCCGAGCTGTCCGACTACGAGGGCTCCGGCTACGACCGCGGGCACATGGCACCGGCCGCGGACCACAAGCGCACGCAGCAGCTCATGGACGAGACCCACTACCTCTCGAACATGGCCCCGCAGGTCGGCATCGGCTTCAACCGCCACATCTGGGCCCAGCTCGAGGACTTCGTCCGCGGCATCGCGGAGCGCCGCGGCCTCGCCTACGTCGTCACGGGCCCCATCTTCGACCCGGCCGCCCCGGCGGGGACCATCGGGGCCAACCAGGTCCGCGTGCCGACGCACTTCTACAAGATCGTGGCCGCCAAGGACGATGCGGGCCGATGGGCGGCGCAGGCCTTCGTCCTGGAGAACCGGAAGCACGAGAGCGCCGAGGCCGCCGACTGGAGCGTCTTCATTCGGTCCATCGACTGGGTCGAGGAACGCACGGGGCTTGACTTCATGCCGTTGCTCGACGTCACGGAAGAGGAGCGGTTGGAGCGGGAGGCATCCGTGTTGTGGAACTAGGTCTGGGCCTCCAAGTGCTTGACTCGATCGGTGTTTGAGGCGATGATTCGCGGCTTCAGGACGCGTTCGGTGAGGGAGGTTTGATAGTTGACCACGGGCAAGCAGAACCAGGCAGTGCCGCCACCGGGGAACATGGCTCTCATTTCCACCGGCCAGCAGTGTGCTCTCGACTTCGTGACCGACCACTGGACACCGACACATAGAGCGCACATCCACGCCGATTCGGATGAGGGGCCCACGACCTTTTGGAACTTCCTCCCCTTGTGCGCCAACTGCAATCCGCCGCATCGCGAGGCGGGGAAGTGGATTGCGCTGCGAGATGGAGATCTCGTGCTGAGGGCTCACGACTACTGGACTTTCAACAAGGTTCGCCAAGATGTGGCGCTGAAACTCTGCCTGTACTCGCTGTACGAGCGCTTCAAATACGATCCATTGGCGCAGTGGGAGTCCCTGCGAAAACTCGCCCAGTACGCGTACCTCGCCGTGAGAGCCTTCGAGTACTACAAGGCGACCGAGGAGTGCATCCAACTTCTGGACTTCGTGAGAGCGCAGTCACAGGTTCCTTCAGAGGAGAGAGCAAGTCGATCGCGACTCGGCACGAGCGGTGTTCGCGATGCATTGGAGCTGAAGAGGGCTCAGGATCCACCGGTCCACCCGGAGCGCAATCTCGATCGGGTGCTTCGTGAGGCGACTGGCGCCCTGATTGCGGAGTGCTATCGCATCGGAGAGGGGGACGCAGATGCGATGGGGTACGCGCGTGGCCATGTGCGCGTCCTCTTCGAGCAGGCTCGGGATCCTTTGTTCGGTCGAGGGCCATGCACGAGCCACACCTACGCAAGGCTATGGGTCGTCGTGGATGTCATCCGACGTGCTCCGTGGAGGAGCGAACTCCTGGGCGACTGTGACGACGACGAGGTCGAGGACCTGCTCGTGCGCGCCCGCTTCGGAGGGAGCGAGTCAGCCCTTCGACCACACTTCGTTAAGAAGGAGTGGATCGCCGCCGGACCACTACAACCGCTGTCCGCGTTGCCAGGTCGAGGCGATGTGGTGGACATCCTGCAGGGATTCAGGCCGTTGGTGGCGTCGATGGGGCAGCACTGGAGGAGGCCAGAACTCAGAGGGGATCCTAGGTACTTTGCAGAAGAAGGGCTATTGCCGATCATCAGGGAGGTTCGCATGGAAGCTGAGACTCGGAGCAAGGCACACCGACCGCTCGGTGAATTCTGACTTAAGTTCGAAGTACGTCGACATCGCGAACGCACATGGGGCAGAGTTCGGGAGAGTCACGTGACTAGCCGCCACGCTCTGAAATCCCACCGCTCGTCGGCCTCGCCGTCGAGATCAAACGCCCGGCAGGGGAGTCACCTCGGTGGCTCGCCGAGCGGGTTCAGAACCTCCTCGAACGCAGCGAGCAGCCCGCCTCGGTTGTCGCGCATGTACCGGTCGGTTCGCGCGAGAGCGCCGAGCCGCTCCCCATAGAGGCGCCGGTTCTCTTCGCAGTCCCGGGGCGCTGCCGTCCAGAAGAAGTCCCGCAGGAACTTCCCGGCCTCCGGGTACCGGCTGAGTGCGGCACCAAGGGCGACCCGGTCCACCATCGTACCGCTCGTGCGGCCATGCTTCGCGACGCCCCAGGCCTCGTTGCCCGGGACCCACTGGACCCGGAGCACGACCTCCGGTCCATCGCCGAGGATGCCCGCCAGCTTCGGCTCGGTGGGCCAGCCGCCTGCGGCCTGGTGGGGCCGGAGGTACTGCCGCGACCCGGCCGGGACCTCCATGCGCGCTACGAGCCCGCGCTCCTGGGTCCGGTTGTTCTCCACGATGAGGAACTCCCCGAACATCGACCCGAGCGCGTCCAGGTAGTCCCGCGGGGCCCGGCGGGGGTGGTCCAGGAAGTACAGGCCGTCGATGGTCGCGAGTCGGTCGGGGTGGGAGATGCCATACCCGCCGATGCCGTTCCCGTCCGGGTGGCCGAGGGCGAGGAGCGGCATGCACAGTCACCGCGTTTGGGGCACATGAAGCCCAACCCTGCGCCGTGCCGGGTGTGCCGGATGGCGCTTGGGTGGTACGCTTTCGGTCCCATGAGCCCGAAGCAGGAAAAGCCCGCGGACGAGCCGGACGGAGGGTCGCCTCCCCACATCGCGAAGCTGTTCGAGCACCATCTGAACCGTAGTGGACATCCCTTCCAGCAGGCCGTCCTTCGCCGCGCGGAGACCCTGTGGAAGCAGAAGTCCCCTTGGATGCACCAGGTGAGCGAGTACCCCGTAGAGGTCAGCGGGGCCCAGACGCGAATCGACATCGTCTTCGGAGTTTGGAGCGATGCCGTCGGTGGGTTCATCAAGTACCTGGTCGCCGAGTGCAAGCGGGTCGACCCGGCGGTCGGAAGGTGGCTCTTCGCCCGTGCGCCCCTCGTTAGAAGGAACGGCGACCCGAAGGCGATCCTCGTCGAGACCCTCCAGCGGTTCGACACGGGGGCGCATCACAGGGGGATCTGCGCGGGCTTCCGAACGCTTCACTCCTCGGACGACATCTACCACGTGGCGATGGAGGCGCGGACCGAGGAGAAGGGGGACGGGACGGGGACGCGAAGCGGAGCGGTCGAGGACGCTGCGACTCAGGTCATGCGCGGGTTGAACGGCCTGATCGAGGGCATCGCGCAGGATCCCGAGGTCCTCCCGATTCACCGTGACATCACCCTCGTGCCGGTGGTGTTCACGACCGCCGAACTCTGGGCGACCGAGACTGACCTCGCCGAGGCCGAATTGAGCACGGGGCGGGTGTCAGTGAGCGAGGCGCATGTACGTTGCCGGAAGTGGCTTTGGTACCAGTATCACCCCTCTCCCAGCCTTCGGCACAGCGTGAAGAGGTACTTCGCTCCGTCAGGCTCACCTCGATGGCAAGAAGGCCTTGCGCCGCATCTTGACAGGGAGTTCGCTCGCGCGATCGCCGTCGTCGGCCCCGACGGGATCGATGACTTCCTGCAGTCCTCAATTTGGGGCTGTTGAGGGCGGCGTCCCTACTACCGCACGAGCCGCCACGCTCTGAGGTCCCACCCGTCCTCGGCCTCGTCGTCGAGTTGAAACGCCCGGCCGAAGTCTTCGGGACGGGTCCGGTAGACGTCCAGCACCGCCTCCACGACCCGCGTCCTCCCGACCTTCGGCTGCACGGGCCAGTACGCGCGTTCGGGCCACTTCTTCGCCGGGACCGCTGCGAAGTGGAGGAGTTCCCGGTAGACGCTTGACGCCTCGGCTTCCTTCTCCTCGGGAGTGAGGCGGTCGTCACCGGTGGCGGCCAGGATGCGCCGTGCGGCCCGGACGAACGAGCCGGTGTACCCGAGGATGAACCCGGGGACCGGCCGCTTGGCGTCCTCGGAGAGGATGCGGAGCAAACGAAGGTCCGCAGGGGCCGGGAACGGCCTCCCCTCGGGGTGGTTGTGTACCGCGAGTACGGGCCCGTCGGCGGCGCGGAGGTAGTCCACCGCGTGGCCGTAGTCCACCAGCGCCGAGCGGGGTGTCGCGGAGAGCGTGGCTGGCTCGTACTCGGTCAAGGGCCCGCTAGGAGGCCCGCGGGCGACGTAGAACCGCTCGACCCCGATGTCGCTCTCGGGCAGGCACACGATGCCGTAGTGCAGGACGTCCCGGACCATGGCCCGGTGCAGGCGGCGCTTTATGCGGATCTCGTGGCGGTTCATGCGGGCTTCCGCCTTCGACGACGCTTCGGCAGCGGTCTGGGCAGCGATGCGGCTAGGGAAGGGAAGTACCGGCGGAGGATCTCCTCTCGTGAGACTGCGGGCGTGGTCTCTCGTCGGCGAAAGGGTACTTGAGCAGAGGCCCTCTGCCGTGCCGCATGTGCCGAGTTGCTTGCGCCACCGGAACAAGGGAGGTGACGAGCAAGCAGTCTTGCCCTATCATGCGTGTGTCAGGACGGTTGGGGCACTCGGAGGGCTCTGGTGTGCTCGTCTACCCGCATTGGCTTGACGGTGAGTATCGGCTCCTTTGGCTCTCGTCTACCCAGAATGCGCGCGTTTCCCCGGACGCACAGGCCGAGAGGCTCATGAAGCTCTATGCGCTCCTGGGCATCGGGTTCTCACTGAGCGATTCAAACCTCGTCGATGGTCCGGTTCTCTGGCGACAGTTCTCCAATCAAGGGTTTCAGTTGTTCGTTAGCAGTCATCGGGACTTCTTACGTCTCGTATCCCGTCCTTTCGGCGATTCTCCTGCCACACGCTTCAACGTCGTGGCGGGAGGCCTGCATCGAGCGCTGAAGGCTGGGATGATCGCCTCTCCAATGAAGGACCCGCGGGCGATTCTCTCCTTGGCCGAACGAATAGTCTCGGATGGAGAGGGCATCGATCTCGATCGCTTGGCGACGTCAATCGAGGAACGACCAGGGGACGAAGACCTGCAACTCTCGGTCGGGTTCGTGGAGGCAGTCCGCTACTTCCTTTCGCCGGACTCGAGGGCTGCGGCCCCGTCAAGCGATCGTGGCCATGACACTTACTACGATGTTCTAGCGAGGGCTCCAAAGAGCAAGTACATGACTGGCGCCGAAGTGCAGGCGATTGAAGATGCGCTCATGCGCATCGACAGGGCGGTGGAAGATCCGTCCGAGCGCATCAGGCGGATGTCCGTGCGAAGGGCGCTGCTGGCAGATCCGGATCCGGTCGCGGGCAGAGCGGCATGGACGCTCGTTGTGGAAGCGTGGAACTGTGCTGCTCAGAACACCGTCTGCCCTGGTGCGGGGTTGGTGGCGAAGCTCCCTAATGCGCTCCCGCTGGGGATTCACATCTTCGAGCCCGAAGATGTCGTCCTCACGTCTCCGGTGAGCAAGAGTGGTTACGGGAGGGCGCTTCGGGAGAAGTTGACTGTCCGCCTGCAGGCAGACCCCGGATTGTTGAGTTGGGAGGAAGTAAGACGTGTGGTGGAAGCAAAGCGAACCTCGGAGTCGCGTGCCGCATTTCGCGAGGCACTGAGAGTCGGAAATAGGGAGGCAGCGGATGCCGCGCTTCGAGAGCTGGGAAGGAGCATTGCGGCGGATATGAGCGGGAGGATTGAACCGCACGGGGCCGACAGTTGGCTGTGGAGCGTGGGTGGGGTCGTGTTCGAGCTGGGAGGCATTCCGGGGGCGGGCAAGCTCGCAGGAATGGCGTTGCTTGAAGGAGCCTCGTTCGGACTGATCAACAAGTATCGAAGCCGACTAATCGCGTC
>JAKLKS010000002.1:0-34732 GCA_023150535.1 Planctomycetota bacterium | reverse complement strand
GCATTGTCCAGGCTGGGCACCCCCTTGTCGGGAGCAGTTGAGTTTCTGAGTGCCTAGACGGGATGTAGTCACCATCCGAGCCGCAAGCACGCGAAACGCATGCGCCGCCACCAGCGGGACCACTCCATTGCCGAGCAGCCGAAGGCGGTCAGCCCGGGCGGCCATCCCATCAGCCACTCCACGTACTCCGGGCTCAAGCGCGGGGGCGAGCCCTGGCCTGGCGGCGAGCACGCCGTCCCAGCCGGCACGGTCGAGCGGTCCGGGGGGAAAGAGAGGGAGAACCGCGCCGCCTGCTCCCGGAGCTGGAACCACTTCCCCGGGGCCGCGACCCGCTTCGCCGACGGGTCCGCCGTGTCCGTCGTGCGCGGCGTCTGCCACATCGTGGCCGCGGCCTCGAGGTCCTCGCCTCCCGAGCCCCGGATGGCGCGCGACGCACGAGCCTCCGGCCCGCCGGTCTGCGTCTTCGGCGTCGGCCACATCCGCGCCGCGACCGCCAACTGGAACTGCACGTTGATGCCCTGGGCCGCCTTCCGCGCCTTCCGCTCCAGCCACGCCTCCGGCATGGTCGCCTTCCCGCCGAGCATCCCGTCCGCCGCGCACGGCGTGGGCCAGAGCCTCCGGAAGAACGGCTGCCCCGAGCGCTCCCCGTCGCTGCCGCAGGGCGTCGGCCACGTCCCGATGGACGCCGAGGACGAAGAGCCGCTTCCTGAGGTGTGGAGCGCCGACCTCAGCCGCTGAGAACAGTCCCGCCGCAACGCGGTAACCCAGTCCTCGTAGCTCGGCCGCGACTCCGGGGAACCCCACCCGAAGGTGGTGAGGGACGTTCTCCAGGAGCACGAGCGGTGGCCGCACCTGCCGGAGCACTCGCGCGATGGAGGGCCAGAGGTGGCGAGGATCGCCAACGCCGCGGCGGCGTCCCGCGATGGAGAACGGCTGGCACGGGTATCCCGCAACGACGCAATCCACGACGCCGCGCCATTGGCTGCCATCGAAGGTTCGGAGATCCGTCCAAACAGGCGCCTCGTCCAGGCGACCGTCTCCCATCGCCGCTGCCAGGACCTCGCAGGCGAAGGCTTCGACCTCCACGTAGCAGACCGTGCGAGCAGCCGGGAGCGCCAGGCGCATGCCGAGGTCGAGCCCCCCGGCTCCGGCGCAGAGGGACAGCACGTTGAGGGGAGGGAGATCCACACGCCAACGGATGGCGCGCGGGGGTCAAGAGCCGGAGCCCTCGGGGGTGCCGGGTGGGCCGACTATGGAGGATCGGCCAGGACACGAGTGGCTCACCGCATTCCATCACTCGTTGGGTTCAGAACGTGTTAGGTGCAAATTAACTTGGTCCGAGAGCCGGTCAATCAGAAGCTTGTGCGCGTCCCTCTTTGCGTCGTTTTCTAGGCCCTCCGCTATCTTGAGAGCGAGACTGATGTTCTGTGTAACAACCAGCTTATTGTGGTAGGATGCCATTTTAGATATTGTCTTGTTATAGAAGTAGAAGAATACTGCGCTCACGAATTCACTAAGGACGCCAGTGGCGGTCGTCACGTACGCCGGCTCAGCGAGCCCCCGGTACATCATTGTGATGCCGGTGACTATTACGACGAGGCCGACTATCGAGGCGAGTGCGCACAGTGTAAAACTCTTGTTGGCCTGAGTTTGTGTTTGATCGTAGTAGCGGTCGAGGTATTTGAAATTGATCTGTACTAGGCGCGTGACGAAATCTTCCTCTAGCGTATCCTGAAGCTGAGCCGCACCAACTTTGAGCAACTCGGTCTCGATGTCCCGCTCGGCTGACTTGATAGTGGATTGGACATACCACATCATGAGCCAGTACATCGCCACACCGGCCACAATGCCGATGGTAACGTAGGCGAGAAGTCCTCCAATGCTCTCTGACGGATCCTCTGTGGACCAAGTCAGGGTCCCAAGTGCAGCACCGAGGAGAGTGGCAAGCGCCACGCCATACGTGCGGATACGGAACCTCTCGCGATAGTGCTGGAGCTGAGCTATCTGCTTCTGGAGAAAGGCAACGCGCTCCTTGGGCGTGAGTGTGAAGTCCGGTTCTGGCACTCTCCGTACCTCCATGGACGCTGTGCCCAGCAGGCGCGGGGCAGGGTACAGGGATTTGGAGCGGAGCGCAACTCCTAAGGCCGAGCCATTTCCAAGGCCTGCTCTGCATGAAGGATGGCTCCCAAGCCGTCTTCATCACCCGGCACATCGGCCCTCGCGTAGGGCAAAGGCGGATAAGCCCCTCCGCGCAATAAGGAGGAGCATGCCGACGCCCGGCGGGGTAATCGTCCTCGACCCCGGTTCCTTGGACGAGAACGCCCTGCCGAGGCGGCTCGTCGGCAGGGAGGACGAGCTGGCGAAGGTGGTCGCGGCGCTGCGGACCCCGGCTCCGGGGAACGGGCACGTGTGGCTCCACGGCGCCTCAGGCGCCGGAAAGACGTGCCTCGCGCTTCACGCCATCGCCACCGTCGGCCTGAAGTCGGTCCATGTCTCCTGCCGGACGGCGCGGAGCGCTTTCCGCGTCTTGGACGCCGCGGTCGATCAGCTCCGCCTCCTGCCGTCAGAGCTCACGCGCGAGCGGGAGACGCGCCTCCGTGCGCTCCGCGCGGGCATCCGGGGACGGTTCGCGTTCCTGCTCGACGACGCCGATGCGCTTCCGGAACGGGAACTGGAGTACCTGCTCCACGGGCTCTCCGAGCTTTCGGGCGCGTCGGTCGTCGCGACTGCCGGAGGCACGGGACCGCTGGACGCCTTCCATGAGCGGCTCCCGAGCCACTTCCTCCCGAAGGTCGTGGAGGTTCGGCCCCTCCACGCCGAGCTCCTCGCGGAGGCGCTTGCTGACCGAGCCCGCTTCGGGTTGGCAGAAGGAACGTGGTCCGATGTTGTCGTGCAGGCCGTCGCCCGCGCCGCGGCCGGAGACGGTAAGCTCGCGGTGCAGGCGCTCCGGCGGGCGGCGAACTTCGCGGAGTTCAAGCGCCTGACGCGCCTGGACGAACACACGGTGCAGGTCACTCTTACCGAACTCCGGCAGCTCAGGCAGGCGGGCATCCTCGGCAGGCTGACCGCCTACCACCGCACGCTGTACCAGATAGTCTGCGGCCAGCCCGGACTCTGCGCGAACGACGTGCGGCGAGAGCTGGCCATTGCGCTGGTTGCGCAGGACCTCCCTGCCATCGCGGAGCGCACGGTCCGGAAGTACCTGAACGACGACCTCGTGCCCCTCGGCCTCGTCCGGTTCCAGCGGACCGGCCTCCGGGGGAACGTGTTCCGGTACTGGCCCGTGGACGGCGGGACCGGCGACCGGGGGTCGTCGAGTTGATAAGCCCCCACATCTAAGCGGGGCCATGTGGCCTCCGGAGAAGCAACTGGGCGTCCCTGACTACGCACTGGACCTGTGCCGCGTCGTCGAGCGACGGACGGGGAAGCCGCTCCGCGTGACGGAGGCCTTGGCCCCGCACGGCTTCGACTCCGAGATCCGCGTGGCCACGGAGCGGGACCCCGCGCACGTGCTGGCCTACCAGGCGCCGTACCGTGCGTACCGGGACCACTTCCTGGTCACCGCCTCCTACAAGCTGCTCCGGCTCTGGGACGCCGCCCCGGAGGAGCGGATGTTCCCGGCCATCATCGGCAACCGCCTGCCCACAGGTTGGCACGCCCAGCTCGAGCGGGGGCTTCGCGGCTCGCTGTCGGAGGAGGAGATCGCCGGGGTCTCCGCGATGCTCCACGTCGGCGTCATCCGTCAGGTCCACTCGTTCCCCGTGGACCTCCGCGTCGAGCGCGAAGTCGCGGCGACCCTGCCCGAGCACGCGGACCGGCAGCGCGCCTACTTCGCGCGCCAGGTCCAGGACCTCCTGCCGCACTTCTCCCTCGCCGCCCAGCCGTACGTCCGGGGGACGGCGGTCACCGCATGCGCGGTGCGGCAGGTCGCCCTCATGGAGCGGATCCTGGAGTCGCGCGGGCTGGACGAACTGCAGGCGGTCCGGTTGCGGGCGCTGGAGGCCGTCTACGTCCCGCAGGGGGCGAGGTAGCAGGCGGGTGCGCTCCGCGGCCTGTCCTCATCGCAAGGTCGAGGCAGAGTGATTGAATCGGAGGCGAGCCTCAACGCCTTCCTGAACGGACATGCCCTGTATCCAGAATGAGGGTCTGAGTGGAGACTCAACTACTCTTGGAAGAACTGGACCGAATTGTCCCTCCCCATGTCCTCGACGGAAACGAGGGGACGGAGGTCTTCGGGGATGTAGAGGATGTTCCTCGACCCCGTGATGTTGATGAGAATGTCGGAGCCAGGAGCGACATGGATGCGCCGATCGCCCTTGTCCTCGATGACGTAGTCTTCCGCCGGAAGGAAAACTGTCCCCTTCGGGACTTCGAGGACGACTCGATTCCCCGAGCCGGAGATGGAGATCCTCTTCGGTGTCTTTGAAGGGCGCTTGAGCGGAGATGGCCCCATAGAGGGAGTCCGTGGCGGATCAGCAGTCGGATTGGCAGGAGTTCGAGAGAGCTCCCCTGCAACGGCTCGTGCGATAGCCGCTGCAGCCGAAGCGCTAGTCGCAGCAGCCTCAGCATCCTTGATTCGGACCCTGAGTAACTCGACCTTGTCGGCGACCTCTTGACGCACTCTGGAGAGTATCTCCGTCGTAATGTCGGATTGGTGCTTCAGGGCGCGAGAGCACTCGGCGTCGATGCGCTTGGATGTCGACTCCACGAGCGCGCCCGATTCTGCCTGCATCCGGTGAATCGCCTTCTGTATCCCGTCCAAGGATCCCTCTAGCTGGCGTTGGGCCTCGGCGGTTCTTCCTATGAGACCATTCAACGTCGCAACGTGAGCGGCCAGTGCCGCACTCTCGGCCGTGGCCCTTCCAGCCTCCGCCTTCCCTTGCCAGCCCCAGATTGACCCAAACAAGGCCAAGACTGCGGTGACGAAATTGATCCATGCCGCCCGGGACTCGAACCAGTGCGTGGGCCTTCCGTGAACTGCAGGATCGAGTTCTACTTCCATATCGCCCTCCTCACGACCCTTGGCTCCGTCGCGCTGGGTCCTCCCTGCTGGCCAACAAGTCGGAACCTGTCCATGTGGCGTCCGACCATCCGGGTCAGTGCGCCCGCATCCTACCTGTGTAGGTGATCCCCTAGTTGGTTCTAGCTACCTACTCTTGAATTGTGGACGATTCCGGGGATTTGCCAGCCTGGACCTTGGCCGCCCGGGCTGCCCGGGCGCGCTCAAGAGCAGCGAGGACCTTGGGGGAGACGGGCTTCTTCTTGCCGGCCTTGGCCTTCTTCGCCTTCTTGGCGGGAGCGGTCGTCGCCGCCTTCTGCTCCTTCTGCTGCTCCAGGTACCACTTCGGCGGGCGACCGGGCCGGCCGGGACGCCACTTCCCCGGCTTCCCTCCGCGCTTCGCGGCCTTCTTAACGGAGCCCCGGGGACGGCCTGGGCCGCGCTTCGCCTCGCGAGAAGGGAGTGCAGTGAGGATGCGTTCCAAGAGTTGCAGTTCCAGCTCCATCTTGGCGAGGTCAGCCTTCGCGCTGGCGACCTGCGAGCGGAGACGGTCGCGGCGCTTCGATGCAGCCTTTGCCATCGACTTGTAGCTCAGCAAGGAGCCTCCTTTCGTGCCTACGGCAGTGTTTGGACCGTGCCCCCGGCTCCGTTGCCTGAACCGGCGGAAGGACGTTGGAGAGAAAACCCGACGCCGACTCGGTGCGGCCAGTCCCTAGGAGACAGACAAAGCAGGACCCTTTGCTCCTTGCGACAGTCGGGCTCATCGTATCTCGGAGGAGTAGAGACTGCGCAACGATTGTGCATCGGGTCCCTACGGGCGATTACGGGGGGCAGGGGGCGCGCTCCCGAGAGATGGCCCCGAGGCGAATGCGGCACGCCGACGCCGGAGCGCCGGTGTGAGCAAGGACACCGCGCGCATCGTTGGTACGATCCTCTGACCAACGGTCACGGAGGACGACCCGATGTCCGCTATCCGCCGCTCTCGACGCGGGACCTCAACCCGAAACCAGGCGAAGCGGTCCCCGACGAGGCGGGAGGGGACCGTGTACCAGGTGTGTGTGACGCTGAAGGGCTCGCGCGCAGCGGTCTGGCGCCGCCTCCTTGTTCCTGCCGACATCGCACTCGACCGGCTGCACTTCGTGCTGCAGGCCGCCATGGGCTGGAGCGCGTCCCACGGGCACCTGTTTCGAGTCGGGGGAAAGGAGTTCGGCGACGCCAAGACTGATATCGAGGAAGACCCCGGTGGGGACTGTGCCGACGAGGGCCTCCTGACCTTCGAGAAGGCCACCCTCAGCGGGATGCAGGAGGTCGAGTACGAGTACGATCCCGGCGACTCGTGGCAGCACGCCATCCGGGTGGAGAAGGTAGTCGCCGCGGGGGAGGCGTCGGGGAAGGTCCCTTCGTGCGTCGCGGGGGCGGGGGCCTGTCCGCCCGAGGACGTCGGTGGAGTGGCCGGCTACGAGAACTTCCTCTGGGTGCTGAGCCACCCCAATCATCAAGACCATGAGCGCAACCTGAAGTGGGTGGGCGGTGCATTTGACCCCGACTGCTTCGACCTTGCCGCAGCCAACCGAAGGGTGCGCGCGGTCACGAGCTGACGGGCACGGCGCATCCATGTAGTGGTTCGAGGCCTCTCCCTGTTTGTTCCCCGGAGGACCGCCCTGCGCGAGGGGCGACGGCACGCCGTGAATCGACTCAGCGGCCGACAGTAGGTGACGCCGGCGCGTCCTCAAACCCGTGGCGCTCGGCACTCAGGAGTCGGAGAGGGTCAAGGCGAACGAGACCGCGTTGTTGGCTGCGTGGATGAGGATGGGAACCGAGAGCTGCCCCGTCCGCAAGTAGGCAACAGCGGTGACCACGCCGATGATCAGGTAGAGGGGGATTGCCTTGAGGTCCCCGTGCGCGATGGCGAATGCGAGTGAAGAGCCGAGGATCGCGATGACGGGGCCCATTCCTGCATTGAGCGTGCGGAGTACGATCCGCCGGAAGATCAGTTCCTCAGCGACTGGGGCGAGGACGACGAGAGCGAGGAACGCCCCCACGGCATCCTCGCGGATCGCCTTGGTCACGGTGCCCTGGGGGAGGATTGGATAGCCAATCGCCTCAAGGAGTCGTTCGATCAGGAACTGTGCCGCGAGGCAGGCAACGGTCGCTCCAACCACCCAAGCCGACAGGAAGAGCAGGGGCCTGCGCGAAGGAGCAGGAGTGGGCGCGTCGGCGAGCCGCCGGCTCCAGCGCAGGATTCCCCACACCCCAAGCGCGCCGACGAGAGAGGCGGCCTGAATCCACATGAACTGGCAGGCGATGCGGTCGTCGATGTCTTCGGGAGTCGGAGTCCCCTGGTGGGTTGCTGCCCAGCTCACAGCGATCACGACTCCCGGGATGACCTGTCCGACGATGCCCCACGCGGCCAGGGATGCGATGGAGTACCCCACAGAGCCACCGGGAGTCGTTCGCCATGCGCACGGCGGATCGGCGGGCATTAGAGGTCTCCTTGGAGTCAGCTACCATCGACAACCGGCCGGACCGGCAAGGGTACTCTCGGAGCTGAGCCTCGGGAGGGGGGGATGAGTTGCGAGTCACATCGACCCCGCGACCGCCTTCGGGCCCAGAACCTCAACGCCGGGGCCTAGGAACGGCCTCAGCGCCTCCGAGAGGCCTTCGCCAGCTCCTCGGCCTTCCAGAAGCGCTTCACGCCCCAGGCGGCCTCGTTTCTGCGCGACGTGCTCGGCAGCGTGCTCGACGCCACTCGGGCGGCTCCCACCTCCAGGGTGGGGAGGAAACTCGAGCGCTTTCGGGCCGTGCTGGCTGAACCGCCCGCGATTTGTTGGACAGCCGGCTGATCGTAATCACGCGGCCGCCCCGGTGGCAACCGCCATGTGTTCGCGGGCCTCGGAAGGCGTGCGGTAGTCGTGCCTTTCGAGGATCCATTCCGAGTTGAATCGGCTCCTGAAGTCCTGAAGAGCCTCGTTGAGGTCATCGACGGTGTCGAAGGTGCGCACCCAGAGGAGTTGCTCCTTGAGTGTGCGGATGAAGCGCTCGGCGCAGCCGTTTCCCTGGGGCTCTCTCACGAAGGCGGGGCTGGACTGGATGCCGAGGAAGGCGAGGTCCTGCTGGTAGTGGTCGCTCATGAACTGGCTTCCGTGGTCGTGGCGGAGGGAGAGCCCAGCGGCGGCGCCGCCGTCGTAGCGGCCGAAGTGCTCGCGGACGCCCTGGCGGAGCGGCTCGAGGGCCTCGAAGCGCGTGGCCCGCTTGGCCGCGTGGATACCCACGCAGTCCCCGGGGCCGTGGTCCACGACGATGAAGACCCCCACGGCTCCGTCTCGGACGGTGAGGGTGCCGGTCATGTCCGTCGCCCACATCTCGTTGGGCCTTTCGGTGACGATCGAGCCGTCGTGGGCCTTGGGACCGTGCGGGTTGCTGCCGCGCTGCGGGACGAGGAGACCGTGGCGCCCCATCATCCGGCGGACCCTGTCGCGGTCGGTCCGCACGCCCCGGGAACGAAGCCGCGCCCAGACCTTGCGGTATCCCTCTCCGGTGAAGGTAGGGGCCGCCAGGACGGAGCGGATGGCCGCCAGGAGGTCCTCGTCGGCCACGATGCCGACCCTCGGACCGCGCCGTGCCGGTGGTCGAGGCATCGCAGTCACCTCCCGGCGGGAGTAGACGGTGGAGCGGGGGATCTCCAGGACGCGGCAGACCCGGGCCAGTCCGTACGGCCGACGCGCGGAGATCGAGCAGGCCCGGCTCAAGGCCTCGACCTCCGCGGAGGAAAAGGGATCCCCTCCTCCGCCTTGCGAGCCCTCTCGAGAAGGAGCTCGTTGGACATGGTGATTTCCCCGACCTTGGCGCGCAGCCGGCGGATCTCCTCGTCGTGGTCGTCGACCATGCGGCTCTTCAGAGAGGCCTGCCCGCCACGGATGAACTGCTCCCTCCACTCGCCCAGTGTCGAGGCGACCACCCCGAGCTCGCGGGAGACGGCATCGACGTCCTCTCCGCGAAGCAACCGGAGTACGGCCTCCATCTTCCGGCGCGAACTGAAGCGCCCGCGCTCTCCGGGGGCCTCGCCGCTCGCCCTCCGGGCTCGCGGCGAGCCCCCCGCCTCCTTGCCCGTCGCCATGGACACCTCCTTCGAGGAACATCTTCCTCCAGTCGGGTGTCCAACGAAACCTCAGGGCGGGGGAGCCCCAGCTCGCGCGGCCCCAGGACAAGACCCACGGAAGCGGTCTCGGGAAGACGCGTTGGGTCGTGGAGGCAGCCTTCTCGTGGATGAACAACTTTCGCCGGCTGCGCGTCTGCTACGAGCGGACGAGAGCGCACTGGCTCGCCTTCAACCGACTGGCCGCAGGACTGATCTGCTGGCGCAAGTTGCTCCGCGCTCTCGAAAGGGAGGGCGGGATATGAAACAGGGCCTTAAGGACATGCGCATGCCCGGGTCGGGAGGGGGACCGCCTTCTCACGGACCGGTGGGCCCGCATCCTCGGGCTCCGACACGGGTACCAGTGGGTGGGGTGGGACGAGGTGGTTGGGTAGCGGGTTGCGCGTCGCGCAGGCGAGACGATCGGGTGGATCTCGCCAATAGTGGGGATGGTGCACTACGTGAGTGTCTGAGTCGTAGGACTATAACCGTAGTGACCGCCCGTGCATCCGCCTATACTCAGACGCGACGAGCATGGGCGACCGCGAGGAGGCCGGGCATGTCCGACGCAGTACAGGCCTTGGAGGGCCTGACACGGGCGCTCTCAGAGTTGGCGGCTGCGGTTGGGCCGTACGTGCTTTCCCTCCTCGTGGGTGTTGGGACGCTGATTACTTGGTGGTACTTCCGTGACCGAGCGGGGAAAAGGAAGCAGGCGGCAGCAGAACAGGCACTCAAGAGTCGTGAGTTGGAGATCCGCCAGCGAGAGATCGAGGTGCTGAGATCCCTCGCGAAGAGCGTTGGCGAGTTGCAGGGTTACGTCGTCGCAGCTCACCAGACACTCGACAGGGTTCGTGACTACCTCTCGTCGCGGTAGCGCCGGCACGGAGAGGACGGGGGGCCCCATGGCGGGGCCACGACCTACCAGGCCGAGTACCCGCAGGGTAGACTTCAAGTAGCCTCGGGCAAGCCCGGGAGTTGAACATGCGACTGAAGATCGTCCGGTGCGAGCGCTGCGGGATCGCGATTCCAGAGCGCCTGCTGGAGAGGGCCCGACGGCTGGCGAAAGGCGGCGACGTCTGCTTGAACTGCTCCCGTGCCCATGCTGAGGCGTTCGTTCGGACACACTCCTGCGTGAACTGCGGTACCGCGATTCCACTCTCCGAGATCGCCTCTGGACGGGCTGGAGAGGAAGGATCAAGGTACCTGTGTCGACCGTGCCTTGTTGCCTCAGCCGAGGAGCGGTCTGCGCGTGGGGAGGACGCACGCGCAACTTCGGACTTCGAGGGCGGCGAGTCGACAAGTTCCTTCTGCGGAGCATGCACGGTTGCGATTCCGCCTGACGACATGGCCGAGGGACGCGCTCGCAAGGTGAAGGGGCGGCAATACTGCGCACGATGCGGCGACCTAGTCCAGTGTGGTGGTCGAGCGAGCAACCGATTGATCGAAGAGTCAGTAGCTTTGGAGCGCTGGGATGTGGTTGTGGCTGAACTTGAAAGAGAGGCAGCCAAGCTCGCTGCCAGTCTTGAGGTAACGGCACCGATTCGCGCCAAGTGGGTGTCTTCGAATACACCCCAAGCTGGAGGGCTCTCGGCCGGCCTGTTTGGTGGGGAAGGGCGGGATTTCAGAGCGGGCGCAACCGCCTGACGATCTGTCAAGGCAGTATTGTCGGGAGCAGATGCCAATGATCTCGTGAGGCGATCACTCTTGAGTCAATACTCGGGGTCCAACATTAGACCCTCGCAGGCCGGCACTTTCTGCCGAGTTCCTCAACCCGAGGGATCATCCTCTCGAGGTCTTCGACATCAGGCGGTGCACCCCGAGCTTCGTCGGTGTGGGAGTGTGCGAGGATGTACCGCGAGAGTTCGCCGTACACGCGATCGATCTCGTCGATGAGGGCGTCGGACCAGGCCACCGACTTCAGGATCGGCACACGGACCTGCTCGTCCCACCTCTTCACCACGCCCTTCAGGAGCCTCTCTTCGACCATCTGCTCAATGGTGGTCCGCAGTTCGCCCATCCCCTGGACGACCAGCGCTTCCCGCCCGGAACCGCCGAGTTCCTTCGCGCGCCGAAGGGACTCCTTCGCCCGGGACGCGTCCTTGAAGCTCCGTCCCCCGGCCGGGGCGTCGTTCAGCGTCACCATTCCAGGGCGACCCCCGCCGTCTCGCTGGACCCAGTGGGTGACCGGTGTCAACCCCTTGTCCTCGGCCGCGGCGAGCAGCTTGCTCAGGAACACGACGTCGTGCGTGAAGACGATCACCTGACGGCGCCTCGCCTCCTCCGCAAGCCTCGCGGCGATGGGGTCCTTCCGCTTGTGGTCGAACGAAGTCACCGGGTCGTCCAGGACAATTCCTGAGGCCGTCGCATCGAGCCCAACCTCGGTCAGGAAGTCGGCGAGCGCAAGTCCCCGTTGCTCCCCCTCGCTGAAGACGGCTGTCGGCTTGTGTCCCTTCACTCCCAGCGAGAGGAAGGTCTTACCTTTGCTCGGTCGTGCCTGGAGTTGGACCTGGACCTCGCAGTCGATGGCCCGGCATTCCTCGGCGAGGCGATCGGTGTACTGCTTGCCGATGAGCCGCTCGTGGAGACGGTCTTGCCTCTCCGTTATCGCGCGCGTGTTCAGCTCGCCCCGGTGGGCGTTGGCGAGCTTTACCCATCGCAGATCGGCGAGGTGTGTCTCGATGGCGGGCATGAATCGGGCAAGCTCGCTGCGGTGGCGGAGTTGCCTGTACTCGACCCGGTGGGTCGCGATTGCGGTCTCGGTGTCCTTGCCCTCGAGAGTGGCGATCTGGGTTCGGATGTCCTCCATGAGGCGGTCGAGGTCGGGAATCAGTTCGGCAACCGGTGCCGGTGTCGCCGGCTCTCTGTCCGCTGCGAGTGCCTCCACGATGGCATCGCGGCTTCCAGCGAGCTGTGCAAGGAGTTCGTCGAGCCGCGGAAGGAGAGGCGCTCGAAGGCGCTCCAGGTGCGTACGAAGCTGACGGTCGGGTTTCAGCGCGTCAAACGCTGCCTCGCGCAGGGTCTGGAGGGTCCTGGCCAATGCGGTGCGGGCCTCCTTCGCGTTGGCGCGCGCAACGCCGTCGAGGTACCGCCAGTAGCGCCCGATGAGTTCGACGGACTCGGCATCGAGAGGACGAGCACAGAAGAGGCACTGGTCACCGGCGCGAGGGTAGGCGGGGTTCTCCGCGATGGCCAAGGCACGGGCGGCAGCCAGGAACCGGTCCCACACCGCAGTGCCGAGAGACGACAGCGCGAGCGCCTTGAAGGCGTCGATGCTCTCGGCAGCGGCGAGGCGGTCGGCAGCAACGGCGTCCCGGACCTGGCCTGCGTACTTCGCGGTGGCGGCCGTCGAGAGCAATGCAACAAGGGCGCGCAGGGAGTCCCGGAACTTCTCTACGAGGTCGCGCGCCTCCCCCAGCGACGCGATCGCCTCGGTCGCGGAGGTCCTCCGGAGCTCGGTCAAGAGTCGGTCGACTTCCTCGATGCGCCGGGCTTCTCCCTCACCGAATGTGCCGAGCTCGTGCAGCTTGACGAGATCGGTATCGGGGGAGAGTGCCGCGACGGCCTCGGAGACCGCGCTCGGTGCTTCCTCGAACTTGCCGAGTGCGGGATTAGCCGAGGACCTCAGCCGGATGTCGGCCTCGAGCCGTCTAGACAGTTCCCCGTAGACGCGTGTCATCTCGGCAAACACGTCGAACCCAGATGGCTGGAAGGTCACGGGGCTCTCGTCGGAGAGGTGGCTCCTTGCGACGGCGGCGTCGAACACGGAGATCCGCCGGAGTTCGGGGACATCGGCGCCATCGACGAACGCGATCGGCCGTTCTCCGCCCGGACCGTCGACGACAAACTCGGCTGCAAGGGGAGCCTGTGGCGCGCCCTCGGCGAAGACGTCGGGGAGGACCGTGGGACGCGAGCGACTGAAGCAGGCGCGAGCAAGGATGCGGCTGAAGCCGGTCTTGCCCGTGGCATTCGCGCCGAAGACCACGGTCAGGTCCGCGCCAAACGTCAGCGCGGCAGTCGCAGGCAGGGCGTTGACGCTGACGAGCTTCCCGAGGCGCTTGAGGCGCACGCCAGGAGGAGCCGCAGCGTCCGGCCTTCCGACGATGGCGGTGGGCATGGCGGGAGCGGTCGCCGGAGCGAGGCCAGCTCCTTCGACGAAGAGCCGGTATGCCTCGCTGACGTCTGCTTCCTCCAGCCGGGTCGAGTTGACGGCGCGCAAGAGGACGAACTGCTGCCATGGCCGGAGCGTCCGGCGCCACTCCTCGAGTTCTTGCCAGATGGTCCGCCGCGGGGCCGACTCTCCGGCATTCGCGGGAAGGACAGGCAGTTCGATGATCTCACTGGGCTGGGTACCCTCCGCGGGGCCGACGCCTCGAATCGCTTCGGCACGCATCAAGCCGCACTTTGGACAGGGGCCAGCGAGCATTCCTTCGATGAGCTGGGAACCGCACTGGTAGCACTTGGTCATCATGGTCGCAGGAGGCGCTCCCGAGGATGAAGGGCCCGACGGCAATCAACCGAGGACGACACTGCGCGACCGGGACGGCTGGCGTTCTCCAAACGTTGCGCGCTGAAATGCACGGTCGAATCGTAGCAGAGACTCGGATGATCGGGGCAACGTTGGTCAGCAACGGACATCGCCCTCCGCTGGGAGGGACCCGGTCTCGCTTTCGCTCGGCGGGCGCAGTGTCCCTTGTGGTCCCGATGGACGACGCTCAGGGACGTACGACGCACGCGGCGGTAGCTCCATCCCTCGCGGTGGCGCATGGAGCCGTGCGATTGGTGGGCCGCAGTCGAGTCGCAGGTCTTCGGTCGAACCCGGAGCCGCACCCATGACTACTTGGCCGCGTCGAAGCCGTTGCGATCCAGTTCTGCCATGAGGCGCGACCAGTGGAAGAGGGGGCCCGGGTCGGTCTTCTCTTCGGCGCGTTCCTGGGGCGGGTGCGCCTGGTTCCACAGGGTCCGAATCAGGTCGTGCCCGACGATCCGTTCACGGATGACCTTTGGGTGACGACGCTTGATGTCGCAGAGAAGCAGGGCGAGCGATCGGTATTGCTCATCGGTCGGAATGTCCTCCGCCTTTCGCACCATCTCGATGCCGATCGATCGCTCATTGACGTCACTCTCACCTGTGGGCAGACATGCCCGTCCTGCATGCCAAGCCTTGAGGGCCTCGTTGACGAGTTCTATGACTGCTCCGTCCCGCTCTATGAGATAGTGAGCCGACGTCTTCTCTCTCGTGCCGGGGACCTCTGCGCGAAAGATCGCGAGAATGGACTCTCTGTCGTACGGCTGGTCCGGAAGCACATTCCGTGCGGACGTATAGTGGAGGACCACAGTGTCGACCTGTGCGCTGGGTGGGCGCAGGGAGGAGCAGTCATCGGGGAGGGGAAGAACGATAGGCCGGACCGAGTTCGCGCCTGAGAGATCGTAGATGGCCTGGGAGCCTTCCTCGTTCTCGGGCTCCCGGCATCTGACCTGGCTCCACGATCCGTCCCAGCCCGCGTAGTGGCTCCTTGGCCACATCGCGAAGTGTCTCCCCACCATCGCATCGTTCTGCGCGCATCGGACATTCCGGAGCACTAGGGGTATCTTCCCCGGCGCGTCGAGGACCAATCCCCCGCCAGCGAAGTCCGCGGCGCGAAGTCCCTGCGGTTGGCGCGGCACCTCGGCGGTGTTCCGTGAGATGTCGCAGTCCTCGAGGAAGACTGAAGTCCGAGCGGCATAGGCGGTCTCGAACTTCAGTAGGACGCCACCGCCCGAAGAGCGTATCGCCTCCGTCGGGCCGCCCATCGTGACGCGGTTGTCCTCGACGGTGACTTTGGTAAGGCGGACGCGCGCATTGAAGCCAGAGATGCCGCCCCCTGCCCCCGTGGCCAGATTGCGGCTGATGGTCCCACCCTGCACAACGATCCCGCTTGTATTCTCGTCCCCGTCGTCTCTGATCTTGTAGGCGTACATGCCCCCGCCCTCGGCTTGGGCGACATTGTTCGCCACTGTGCACTCAACGAGCCTCACGCGGGCTCCGGTCGCAACGTACAACCCTCCGCCACACGCCAGCTTCCCTTCCGTCCGGTTGTCCGAGATCTCGCAGGCGCTGAGTTCCGGGTATGTTCCCGACACGAAAACGCCCCCTCCGCCTCCCGCCCGGGTCTTGTCTTCGGGGGCCTTGGCGACACACCCCTTGACCGCAACGCGCCAGAGGGTCGGCCCCGCCGTGCGCCCACCGGCGACTGGCGGACCAGTCCGTGTGGTGTCTTGAGTGGATGGGATCGAAGTCGTCTGGGAGTCGCTTCGGAGGTAGATGCCACCCCCGTAGACAGCTTCGCAGTCCGAGACTGATGTCTGCTCGACAGTGGCCGCTGAGTCATAGAGGAGCAGTCCTCCGCCTACCGCGTAGCCGCCCTCCTCCCGCACGAACGCGCCCTCCGACCCCTTGCACTTGCGGCCAGATCCTCCGGAGATGCTGCAGTATGCGAGACGGCTGCGGCCGGACTCTCGTTCCCAGAGCGTAATGTTGCCCCACCGTTGCCCCGGGACCGCGGCTCTGAATGAGATCCGTTGATCCGGCGTGCCTCGCGCTTCTAGAGTTCCAAAGACGAGGAGGTTGGCGCCGGGCTCCATTAGGAACGTAGAGCCCGGCTCGATTCTCACCGTGGCGTACTTCTGGATTACCGGTCCGCCTTCTTTTCCCTTGCGGGCTACGCGGTACTCTCCGGAAGGAATGACGTATGACACGTTAGTGTAGTAGTAATCGCGAATGCCTGCATACTGCACGGGCGTGTGCGCCGAGGGAATCCAGGACACTCGCTGAAAGCTCTCTCGTATGTACTCGTCGAAATCCGTGAAGGGAATGCTGAGCCCTCTGTCAATGGCAAAGGGAAGGGCGATGAGGAGGGTGCAGAGGAAACCGCAGGCAAGAAGGAGTTTCTCGAGTCGAGACAAGGTGCACCAGCGCGTAAGTGCACGCGGGCCAAAGAAGGAGGCTATCACTCCAATTGTGGACCGAGTGAAGAACTCCGGCAATGGCACAAGCGCTACGTCACCCAAGTCGATTGTCGTTGACTCCACGGTGAAGGGGACGTGCCGTGGCCAAGCACCGGAGGCTACGACTCGAACGTGGCTACTGTGCTTGCTGAGGGGAAAGGGAACCTTGAACGAGAATCGGCCATCTGCGCCGGTTGTCGTGCGGGTCCGTGAATGCGGATGGTAGATGGTTGCTGCGAAGAGCGGGGTGCCGCTCCCCTCCAATCGAACGACTCCAGTCAGGCTTGCGACGAGGATGTGTGACATCGCCCCCAGCCCTCCGCTGCAACCCAGATGGGCAACCTCCTTCACGTCGGCCGCCACACTCTGGCTTGCGCCTCGGGCTCAATGCAAGGGAAACCCTCGGCTCGCTCCGGGCTCCACGGTCGCGGGCCCACCTGCGCACGCGATGAAGCAGGCCCGCTCCTGCACGCAAAGAGGGGTATCGGGCGCAAGCCCAGGGGGTTGCGCCCGAGGGAAGGCGCGGCCGTCCGAGGGCGAGGAGGAACACATGGACATGTCGAAACGGCTCGAAGGGTTGCTCGCTGCACTCGCCGACCGCGCGCGGAGGGGGTTGGTCGAAGGCTCGTGGACGCCCGAAGTCGTGGCCGAAGTAGCTCGAGCTGGCAGTGGGGATGGTCGCCTTGCGGTCCAGGCGCTGCGCCGAGCTGCGAACTTCGCCGATGTTCAAGTGTTCGGTGCTTGGATCAGGACACGGTCAGGGTCACGCTTGCTGAACTCCGCACCCTTCGGCAAGCCGGGATTCTCGGTCGCTTGACTTCCTACCACCGGGCCCTGTACCGCATCGTCTGCGACCGGCCGGGGCTCTCCGCCGGAGATGTTCGACGGGAACTCGGCGTGGCGACCGGAGCCCTTTCCCTCCCGCCGCTTGCCGAGCGGACGGTCCGGAAGTACCTGAACGGCGATCTGGCCCGCCTCCGGCTCGTGCGCTTCGAGCGGTCCGGGCCGCGTGGAAACGTGCTCCGATGCTGGCCGACGGAAGAGGGAGGCGGGATCTCCGGGTGATGAACGGGCAGGAAGGTGAGGCCGGCCCAGGTCGGGCCGGCCTCGGAGTCAGGAACTGAGTGTCAGGCGCGCCACTGCGCGCCGCGCCGGTACGCTCGACGCGTAGTGATGGACCAACCCAGAAGTGCCAATGCTCCAACGACTTCCGAGACAACGCTGGAGTCGTAGAGTGGAAGGAGAGAGAGTGCGAGCACGATGATCAGAAGGGCCCTGAGGTGTGTGCTCGCAAGCACTGGGCAACTGAGAGAATGAGCCTGCATCCTTGAGGGTCTCGGCCCCATGCGACCGGGCCTGCGTGGCCCCGAGAGGTGCGTGGAAGAGGTGAGCACCCGTCGTGGGCCCCTCGGCATGCTTCAGTTCCCTGCCCGCCGAGAGGTACCACGTGCAACCCGTCTTCGCGTCATTCACTACCTCCGCCACCCCTGAGTTCGAACGACCAGCCCAGCCGCGCGGGGTCGCAGCAACTGGACTGCCTGAACCGTAACCGCCGGGACATCCGGGCAGGTGGAACAGGGTGTTCATCCCAGGATTGTACACCGACTACGGCCAGCTGGTGTTCCGTGGCAGCGACCGCGGAGGCGCCTCCCGACCACTCCGTGAGGGAGGGTGCGGGGCCAGCGGTCACCTTGATAAGGAGCCGATTCCCTATGGGAGGGGATGTGGCCTCCGGAGAAGCAGCTCGGCATCCCCGACTACGCCTTGGACCTCTGCCATGAAGTCGAGCGACGCACGGGGAAGCCCATCCGTATCACCGAAGTCATCCAACCGTACGAGTTCGACTCCGAGATGCGGTTCGCTCGGTCCAACGAGGAGACGCACGTCCTTGCCTACCGGGGCGAGTACCGAACCTACCGGGACCACTTCCTCGTGGGCGGGTGCCTGAAGGTCCTGCGCTTGTGGGAAGAGCCGGAGGAGCGCCGCTACATGCCAGCCCTTGCCCGCGGTCGGCTGCCCCGTGACCAGCACCGGCAACTTCTAGAGCGGGCGCCACCATTCATGCCCGAGGTGGAACTCGAGGCGCTCTCGGCGTTCATGAACCACGGCATCCTCGGCCACCTCGTGTCCCTGCCGGTGGACCTCCGGGTCGAGCGGGAACTCGCAGCCGAGTACCCCCAACACCGGGACCGACAGCGCGCCTACCTTGCTCGGCAGGTCGGGGACTTGGTGCCGCACTTCGCGCCGGAGGTTGGGGCGTTCGCCCCGGATGCCTGCTACCAGGCGACCTCGGCCCTGAACATCGTCCTAGGCATGGAGGCCTCGGAGCTCTCCGGCACGCCCGAGCACTCCTGCTTCCGCACCAGCAAGCACCGCCCGCTCGGGGAGCGGTTGCATGCCGAACTCCACGGCGTGGCCGTTCCTGGCAGAGAAGGGGACCGCCTCCTCACGGACCGGTGGGCCCGCATCCTCGGGCTCCGGCATGGGTACCAGTGGGTCTCGTGGGCGAGGGCGGACGGAGGTGGAGCTCAGCCCCCGACTCCGTGACAGCAACAGGAGCGGCGAGTGGGAGGCGAACCAGCTCGGGACCGACCAGAACGCCCCCCTGCAACCCATGTCCTACCGCGCCATCAGCAACACCTCGATCACACCATCTCCCTTGTCGAGCGCCCCCAGCGCCTTCCCGAGGACGGTCCCGGCCATCGGCTTCTCTCCGGCCTTCTTGGCGTGGCCGGGCATCGAGGCCGTGACCAAGAGGTCGCCGATGGCGATGGGACCGCCCTCGTCGCAGACCTTGGTCGGGACGATGCCCACCACGGCGAGGGGCACCTCGTCCTCGGGGATTCCCTCGGTGACGCCGCCCTTGCGGAGCAGCACCCCGGGCCGGGTCGCGTAGACCCCGGCGACGAGCCTGCTCTCCGCCGCCGATGAACGCGCGAACCGCCTCGGGGCCTTCGGATCGATGACGAGAACGTCGCCGGGCTCCAAGGCGGCGGCCTCAGCCGCGACGACGCTCTCCGCCACATCCGCGCCGCTATTCTGGGTGCCGCCGTTGAAGTAGCCGACGCCGTCCCGGTCGATGCGCGCCTTGTTGGTGGTTCCGACCTTGAAGACGGCGATGTTGGCGGAGATCGAGGAGGAAGTACTTGGATTCTGGAGATTGGCGATGAGGGCATTCCCGGAACCGGTGGCCTGTGCCCAGACTCCTGTCCCCGCGGTCGTACACTCGCCCATCACGCCGATCCCGCTTGAACTGGACGTACGGCCCTGGATACCGAAGGTGCTCCCCGAAGTGGCCGTCGCATCCGCGAGAAGTGCCTTTCCGGCCGTGCTCGGGGTCTTGACGTACAGGCCGTATGCCGTGTCGGTCGTCGCGGTGTTCTCGAAGTACCCCCCGTAGCCCACAGCACTGGCGCACCTCCCGAGCACGCCGATGGTCGCGCTCGAGGAGTCCGAAGAGACCCCCGACACGCCCGTCCCGGCCGCCCCGGAGGCTTGGCCCTGCACGCCGACCCCAAATGTGGTGCTTGCAAAGCCCAGAACCCCGTACTTGGCCGAGCCGGATGCGGTTCCGTACACGCCCATGCTCTCGGTCCCCCCATCGCTCGCACCGCTTGCGCCTCCATAGACCCCGGCCGAGCCGACCGCGCTGGACGTGGCCAGAACCCCGATTCCCGTCCCTCCCGTGAAGATCGCGCCCGGTCCTACCAAGGTACCGGTCAGGGTCCCTCCGATGAGTTGTAGGTAGGAAGCGTCGTGGGAGTGGTCCGAACGACAGACCGTCGTTGCGGCTCCGTTCCCGCCGAAGGCCACGGAGAAGGTCGTTGCGGTGAGCGCAAGCCCATTCCCGGCCGAGTACGCCGGGCCCGTGTCATCGGCTCCGTCCGCGAACCCGTCCGGCATCCCGGTGAGTCGGTTCCATGAGAGGGAGTCCGTCCGAAGATCGTATCGAGCATCGTGCTCATGGGTGAGGAGCGCGTACCGATCGTCGTGCCCGTGGGACAACGCCGCGTAGGCGGCGTCGTGGGTGTGGTCCCCCTGCGCCACTTGCGCCGCCGAAGTCCCGACCCTCCCTTCCGCCTGGATGTCATCCCAAGCAGAGAAGTTGGCGAGGGGAACGGTCGCGGACTCGGGCCACGTCAGGTTGCCGGCGTTCAGGAAGTAGGCCGGGGGCTTCCCGTCGAAGAACGCGGCGTCATCGACGTCATCGCGCGTCGAGGTGGCGAGCGCATCCGTGCCCACCGACTCCGCCTCGGCCTTCCCGAACCGGAGGGAGATGTCGTAGAGCTTGTCCGTCTTGCCCGTCGACAGGGTAAGCCGGAAGTCTTGCGCATCGGCCGGGCCCCAGATCCCCTTGAGCGCGAACACGAGGGCGGTCCTGCTTCGGCTGATCTGGTGGAGCGGCAGTTCCGAGCCCTCCTCGGCCGGAAGCGAGTTGAAGGACCAGGTCTTGAAGGCGGTGAGGCGGGTTCCGAACACCATGATGACCGGGCGCCCGGAGGTGGCGTCCCGCCCCTCCACGATGGAGAAGACCTCCGGCTGGGAGGCCTGCACCGGGAACGGGGCCACGAGGAACAGGGACAGGATGAGGGCGGCGAAGAACCAGCGGCGCATGCGATCCTCCTCTGGCGGGGCATGGGGTCACCATCATGATGCCCCGAGCCATAGGCAGTATACATCGGATGGTATAGACATGGGAAGGCATAGCCTCGACCCTGTCAGGCGTGCCCTCGCGACCCCTTCAGGCCCTTGGTGTCTCCATCCGCGACCGGCGGAAGTCTCTTGGCGTCTCCCAGGAGAAGCTCGCCCACGCGGCGGGGGCGTCGCAGTCCTACGTTTCGAGCTTGGAGTGCGGGCGGCGGAACCCCTCGTTCCTCAGCCTGCTCCGCATCGCGCGGGCCTTGAAGACGACGCCGGCGGAACTGCTGGGAGGCCTCAGGTAGGAGGAGGCCTGGGACGGCCGGCCCCGGCGGGATGCGTTGATGCGGCGGTGGGGGAGGACTACCTCGTCTTCGAAGCCGGGGCGCTTTCCGCCGAGCGCGGGGGGCGGTTCGTCGCGCACCTCCTCCTGTGCGCGGGGTGCCGCGAGGAGGCGGAGTACGACTCTGACGTGAGAGAGGTACTCGGGCGGGAACAGGGGAGGTGAGAAGGAGGCCGGACAAGACACGTCTCGCCGCAGATGCTACTTCGGGAATGCGAGCTGAGACTTCCGCTTCTCCTTGGTGAGGATCCATGCATGGGACCGGGCGACCTTGCGCGCTTCCTTGCTGTAGGCGCAGACCACGACAGCAATGGACTCCCCAGGAAGGACCTGCTTGTGCTTCTTCCAGAACAAGTCGAAGTCCTTGACCCGGCCTGCGATGGCTTCCCACGAGCCGTTGGCGCCGCACACGAAGGCCTTGCGTGAAGCCCGGATGACGGCGAGCTTCTGGAAGTCAGAGAGCTGCTCCTTCATCTGCGGGTTCCACTCGACTTCGCACCCAAAGAGCACCTTGTGGACTACCTCCTTCCCGCGGACACGGCACTCCTCAGCGACGACGACATCGACCATGTACTCCTTGCGAGCACCTCGGCAGCTCTTCGCGCACAGCCGGCGGTCGGGACCAGGATAGAGCTTCCGGATGCAACGCTGGATCCGCCTCGTCCACTTCGTCCGTCCCCAGCCATGGGTCGGGCTCCGGAATGCCAGCGTGAGTGCGTCGCTGATGCGACGGAGGGTCGGCGGTGCAGGCTGCTTCTTCTGCTTTCCCATTGGTGCCCCGTGCCCGAGAGGGTCGCACAGGAGGATACAAGTCACTGGCGACGCGAGGGGAGAGAATCCCGGGGCCCAGTACCTGCGCGAGGGAGTGGGGGGCCGGTTCGGGGCTCTGTGGGCAGGGGGTGGTACCCTGCTCGGGGCGAAGCCGGGCGGAGGGGAGGAGACGGTACAGGAGGGGACGGTGGAGCAGGTGCACCACGGCGGGAGCCGCAGGCGCAGGAGGCAGAGTCACGCCCCGGGGGAGATCGCCGAATCTCTTGCTTTTCGAGAGTCCCGCAGTCTATTTATCCTCCCGAAGGCAAGAAGGGCGTACGGGAAGGAAGGCTTGGGACGCCGCGGGGAGCGACATGCGCTCCGCTTCTGCCCAACCGCCAGCATGGCCCGGTGGGAAGGCCCCAGGACCACGGGGAAGTAAGGACCTGCAATGACCGCTCGCCGCTCGTCTCGGCTTCCTGAGTGCCGCGTCAGCCTGCGACGGGCGCTCCTCTTCGAGGTCACGCCTACTCCTACCGATTCGGTGAAGGATCCGTACGCACGAGCGCTGGTCGCTGACTGGCCGAGCGCGGACGCAGGATACCGGGCCGTCCTTGCGAAGGCATGCCGGGTCTCGCCGGCGGACATCGAGCCCTCCGAGGAGATGAACGTCTCCATCCGCAAGGAGGGGAGCCACGCCATCATCGTCGACCTCCCGCGGATGCGAGTCCGGCGAGAGAAGCCGAAGCAAGTCGATGCTCGGATCTGCGTCACCCTCTGCTCCGGGGACTATCGGGGGAAGCTCTGGGCCCGTGTCGGCGGCCGTGACCTCCCGGGGGATGGCTTCGAGTCCGTCGTGGGCGGCCTTCAGTCGACGATCGAGCAGTACCGTGGAGCAGCTCGGGACACTATCGCTTGGTATCTCCCACGGATGACCAAGGTCTTCTCCTCGGTGGAGGGGAGCGTCAAGGTCGACACGCAGTTCCCGGTGGAAGTCGTCACGATCGCAACTCGAGACCCGGCACTCCGAGAGGCGTTCACGGAGGTCCTCGTCCCTGGGAGCGAACCCGAGGTGGTGTTCAATGATCCGGTGGCCGCCCGCAGGATCCGCCGGTACCTCAAGGAAGCGCTCCGGGGAATGGACCCCGAGGTCGCATACCGGAACAGCCGGGGCGACGGGTACTGGAGGCGTCTCCCCGCTACGGTGGAGACCACGGACGGGTACCTTCGTGCGCTGAGCGCGGTCTACCTGACCCGACCCGAAAGGAACGTGCTTGAGGCAGTGGGCATCGCGTTCGACGACTCGCGGCGAGGCGACCTCGCCAGCAAGTCATCCCTCAAGCTCGCACGGCTCCTGTCGGCGAACTTCTAGCCCATGTCTGCCTACCCCGGGAAGCGGAGGCCGAGGAACGCGCGAGATGGAGCGCGGTACTCGAATCCGCGCAATGAGGAGGATGGGGACCAGTCCCGGCCTACCAGGCCGAGGGGAGACCGGCCTCGCCGGCAAGGGAGGTCCCGGGCTCGCGGGAAGCTGAGGCCACCTCCTCAAGAAGAGGAGCAGCCCAGAGAACCCTTGATGAACCCCTTCGGCGCACGGAGTCCCATCGTCGGCATCGTCCCGGTCGGAACGCGGCTTTCGGAGGCTCCTCCGGACGGAACCCTCAGGATCCAGCTTGTCTCTATGCTCGAGTTCAAAAAGGATGACCGAAGCGAACTCCCGTTCGTAACGTTCCGAAGGAGGGCGCGGAACCTCGACCTTCCCTCCCTGGAGCGAGGGCTTTGCGTGCAGGCGCCGAGAAGGGCGAAGACCTACGAGCAGGACTTCCTCAAAGCCATGCGAATGGTACTGAGCGCCGACCCGGACTCCAACCGTCCCAAGCCGGACATCGTGTGCGTGAATGAGCTCGCGTTCCCGGCCTCGGCGAAGGGACCGTCGCTCGCCGTCGGGAGCGAGCTCGGGCAGCTCGCGGAAGCGGGGGGGCAGTTCGTCGTCGCGGGGACGGCCCACGACACTCGATCCCTCTACAACACGGCCTACGCCTTCTATCCAGGGTGCCCGCCGTACGGGTGGAAGTACCACAAGCAGGTGAGCGCAACGCACCCGGAGGTCAAGGAGCGCGTGAGCGTCCCGGGGGTGCGCCGGACCGCTGCGTTCGCGGCGTTCGGGATCCGTTTGTCCATCCTGACCTGCTTGGACATCTGCGACTACTCCTCGGTCTTGCCGGTCGTGCAGAACCGGGACGGGATCGATCTTCTCCTGGTCCCTTCGTACTCGGAACGGATAGACCGTCTCGTGACCATGGCGAAGGTCGTGAGCAAGGGCATGGGGGGGTTGGTCGCCTTGGTGAACCACGCAGTTCCGGGAAACCGAGGGCGGCTCTTCCGTTTCGGTGAGGGGGTTACCGAGTCGGGGTCCGGCATCATCTCGGCCAACGGGCAGGTCTTGGGGGATGTGACTTGGTTCAACCTCGACTTGGCGAAGTTCCGGCAGGGACGGGATGACCTAAGCCACGACCCGAGTGATGAACTTGAGTGGCTGTTTCCATCCTAGCCGTCCAAGCCGAGCTGGAAGCCTCCAAGCATTCGGCAGGAGGGACTTCTCACGGAAGCGCATGCGAAGGCCACCGACATGCGGCAGAGGGCTGCCCAACGGCGTAAGACTCCAAACCTCATCCCTATTCTCCATAGGAGTCGCCCCCCTGCCGTCACCTCACTTCTGGTCCATTCCTAGCGGGGGTAGCCGGGAAGCGCGGGACTTCAGTCGCAGAGTCCGTGTCGAGTACGTTCCTCCGCAGGCCGCGCAGTTGACGAGGTACACGCGGTACGGAGGGAGGTCGAAGCGCATCACGCCGAGCCGCGAGATGCGTGCGTGACCGCAGGAAGCCGGATCCTGGGCGATGGGAACCTCGGCAACGGACTCCTCCACGCACACCGGTTCCGGCGCCAAGAACCCCGCGAACCACCCCGGCGCCTCTAGAAGGAGCATCCCACAGGCCCCCTACGGCGGGTTGGGGATTCGGGTGACGGCAGTCAGGGAACCTCGGTTGATGGGCCACCGCCCGCAGCATGCTTGAGCGCCCACACCTCCCAACAGGTCCTCCCCGCGAAGGCGGAGCCGACGAGGGTCACCCACTCCGGAACGCTGGCAAGCTCCGCAGGCCAAGGGCCCTCCTCGCGGAAGCAGGGCGAGGCCGACCCGACAACGACCCGGGGGCACCGCCGAGCATGCCAGGAGTCGAAGGCGTCCACGGGGACCTCCTGCACAGAGAACGCTCGAGGACGCCGAATCTGTCGCGGTTTCTGAGGGAGTGGTTGGGGCAGGACCCTTGGTGAGAAGAATCAGAGGATGTCTCTTGACATCGTGAACAGCGTTCCACTAGGGTTTCTCTTCGCAGGGCCGTGGAGGCAGGACTCCCGGAGACGAACATCCGTGGAGGGTCTGCCTTCGCGGCCCTGTTGCGTTCAGTGCTCTTTGGGTGGTGAAGCAGTGATGCGGTGACGGGCGCGCGGTGGGCTCGCTTCGTAGGGAAGCGGCCACAGGGAGCGCGACTGGGAGCCGCACGGCCGGAACGACGGGCTGGCGAGGTGCCAGTGGGCGGTCCGGCCGGGGACCGGGGCGGAGCCCCGAAGGTGGAAGTTGGCGGACAGGCTGGCGTTCGTGTTCAGCGGCGGCGGCGCGAAGGGGGCGTTCGGCGTCGGGGTCCTTTGGGAGCTCCGACGCCGGCTACCGACCCTTCGGTGGCACGTCGTCTCCGGGACGAGCACCGGGGCTCTCATCACGCCCCTCGCAGCGCTTGCGGACGCGCAGACCAACGTGCTGGATGAGCTCCGCGACTTCTACCTCCAGGCCCGGCAGAAGGACATCGTTGACTCGAACTTCGACTTCTGGGAGATCCCCACCCGCCTCTTCGACTTCCCGGAAGGGCTCTACAACTTCGATCCCCTCCGGAAGCGGCTCGAGAAGGCGCTTCCTCTGCGGCGCATGCAGGAGCTTGAGCAGTCCGATGTCGTGGCGATCGTCAATGCCGTGTGCCTGCAGACCGGGGAGCTCCTCCTCTGCACGCAGGACCGCCACCGGCCGCTCCTGGAGGCGTGGTTCAAGGAGCGAGCGCGGAACGCGACCATCCCTCCCGTGCGGATCGCGAGGTTCCACCGGTTCCGCCCCCTGATGGTGGCGTCTTCTTCCATCCCCATGGCGGTTGACCCGGTGGCCGGGACGGCGGATGCCTGCGGGAAGGTCCAGCTCGTGGACGGCGGCGTCATCGACATCGCTCCCCTGCGCGCTGCCATCGCGGCCGGGGCGACCCATGTGGTGGCGGTCCTGATGTCCCCCCTGCGGCCGCCGCCGAGCTGCGCGTGGCGGGACAACCTCCTGGAGGTGGGGCTCCGGGCCGTGGACCTCCTGACCGACGAGGTGATGCGCAACGATGTCGAGTACGCGGAGCTCGTGACGAGCCTGCAAGCGCTCTCCTCGCGCATCCTCGCGGAGGAAGGGAGCCTCCCGCCGGGCCTTGCGGCGTGGGCTTCCGCAAACCATGCGCTGCTCGACCGGCTTTCGACCCGGCTCCCGATCCAGGCCGCGGTGGTGCAGCCGCCGAAGCCCTTGGGGGAGACGCTGGACTTCGATGGCGAGGTCCGGGCCGGGTACCCCGAGAACCCCGACGATGGCGGGAAGGTCAACGTCATGGAGGCGCGGTTCGAGTGCGGCCGGCGCACGGCGGCGCGGCTCCTGGACGAGCCTGGCAGCAAACTGCGCGAGGTGCTGGCGCCGTTCGCGTAGGGAGTCGGAGCCCGCTCGCGGGAGCGGGAGGAGGGAGTCACCGTGCGGAGACTGACGCTGGTCGCAGCCGTGGCCGCAGTGTTGGGGTGCCTGCCGTTCGTACCGGAAGCCGTCCCGGCACCGGCACCGTTGGCCGACTTCAAGGAGGACGGGAAGGCCGATGGCTACGCGCACGACCGGTGGAAGACCCTGCCGTGCGACCCGAAGAAGGACTACGTCCGGGAGTTCAAGGCATTCCTTACCTGCTTCGACTCCGACGATGACGACGACGGGGACGGGACCCCGGACAAGCTGGGCATCCCGCACTGGGTTGCCTACGAGATGCGGAGCTTCCCGGGGAAGCTACCGAAGGGACCGGCCCGGCCGCCGGAGTGGATTACCGTCCAGGAGCTCTTCGAGAAGGGCATCACCCCTGCGGACGCCTCCTACCACTTCCCGGACTCGTGGCGGAACGCGCATCCCGGCGACCCCCAGCTCGGGTACGACCGCGGCCACATGTGCATGAAGCAGCATGCGTGGCGCCTCGGGAAGGAAGCAGACTGGAACACGCACACCCTCCTGAACGCCTGTCCCCAGAAGGGGGACCTCAACCAGGGAATCTGGCAGGACCTCGAGAACCGGACGGCCGCATGGGCGGACCGCTACGGAGCCGTCTGGATCGTCTGCGGGCCCGTCTTGCTCCGGGGCGTGCCCGCGCGGTGGCTGGGGCAGGAGGGGGAGGTCCCGGTCCGGATCCCGGATGCGTTCTTCAAGATCGTGGTCCTGGAGCCGGACGACGAGGAGGAGACGCCCAGGGTGCTCGCGTTCCTCTACCCCCAGGAGGGCATCGGCTACAAGGCCGGCGGAGGCTACGACCACGCGCCCTACCTGACGAGCGTGGACGTCATCGAGGCGCTAACGGGGCTGGACTTCCTGACGGCGCTCGAGGACGGCGCGGAGGAACAGGTGGAACGGGTGACGCAGGTTCGGCTCTGGGAGTAGGTGGATCTTGCAGCGGAAGAGTGGGCGCGGGCAGCTCCCGAAGGAGGAGGCCATGGGCGTCTTGGTTCACGGCATGGGTTGGGTGCCGGACTATCCGGACCTGCGCGACTACGCGTCCGGGACACCGGAAATCGAGGGGTTGCTCGAGACCCTCAAGTTCCCGGGGACCGCGAAGGAGGCGAAGGCCGCGAAGGCGGGGCTCCCGGCGGCGGTGGACCTCCGGCCGTGGTGCGCTCCCGTGGAGGACCAAGGGAGCTTGGGCTCCTGCACTGCGAACGCCGCGGTGGGGGTGATGGAGTACTCCGAGCGCCGTGCTTATGGCCGGCACTTGGAAGCATCCCGGCTCTTCAACTTGTTCAGAATCTAGTTGACAACGGAACGGAGAGGATTACCTTCATACTGGTGAGATGTCTGGACACGAGGTATGCAAGTCCTCTAGTCAGGAGGTGGTAGGTGCTGAGAAGGCAGGATTCGGTCCTAGTTGTCTGTATTGCTGCGTTCTTGTTCTGCTACTCACCGGCGAACGCTGACACGGTTCACAAGATCAAGGAGGTCTCTGCGCCCGGCGGCTATGTGGACACAGGTCCGGGGAACCAAGGGGAGTATTCATTCTCACCTACGGATACAATCCAGAAGAGCGAGGGCAACGTCGCTGTCGAAGGAAGGCATAAGTCAGGCAGTATCAACATGAAGAAGTCGGGGTGGGCGGGAATCAAGTCCACCGGAAAAGTCACGGCCGACGGCAGTGAAGGCCCCAACTCTATTGATATCGGCCCTGCGGACCTTCGGGTCAAGGGAAAGCGGAATGTGAAAGTCACTCACAGTACTGGGAATTGTGGTGGCACTGTCACAATCGGTGCGATTCAGGCTGTACGATTCATCGGGAACTTGGCATCGTCGGGTACCGGCAGCGCCTCCAGGTTCTATCAATACTCGGAGCCCAGGGTAGTGATGATCAACGGGAAGATCTGGAAGGTCGAATGGAAGGTCAAGAAAGACGGTACTACAACGCAGTCCTCTGGCACAGAGGCTGAATTCGGGGCGGGGGCAAAAGTTGGTACGGAAGGCTCCGGCATTGAAGTGACTGCAAACGTCACATTCCACCGGGGGACGACTTCGACGTCGGCGGAAAGTCCCGACGATGATGTAGACATTGATGTATGGGCAATGAAGGGATACCGTGGGTCGTGCTCGGGAACTCTGAGTATCGAGACTACTTCGGACCACATGCTTCGACTCACTCACACCGTAACCACAGACGATGCGCTTACCATGAAGCACACAAGCAACCTCATGAATTATGTGAAAATTTACACGATTGTAGACGCCCCCCCGGGGACGCACGTTCCTGAGGATCCGCCACCGCCTGACTCTGGAGGCGGGACCCCTACCCCTCCCGATGGAGGCTCTCCGTTCGTTCCAGGTGGTTTACAAGATTCCAGCGGGGACAAGTACCGGGCCGACGGAAGCAATATGGCCGCAGCATTCGTGCCTGAGAGCCGCTATTCAGGCTTCCTTAATCCCTCGTCCCTCCAGGTCGGTCGAACCGCCGAACTGGTCGCATCTGCCGGAACTCCAGCAGAAGCTCCCCAGACAGTGTTGGTTACTGTTACACCGGGTGGCGTCGTTTCTGTTCCGGCATCCGTTGTGATCGCGGCTGACGACCTTTTCCAGGGTGTGGAAGTGACTGCCGTGGGAGTTGGAGAGGCGACAATCACGATGACGTTCCCCGATGGGTTGATTGAAGACCATCCCATCACAGTGATTCCAGTGGCTTCATCGCCTTCCTTCAGCGTCCTCGGAGAAGCCGCGCGGTCGGTCGCCACTGGGCAGACTCACCGCATTGCGATACAACGCTCCTATTTCAGCGGATTTAGTGCGCAAGCGAGTGAGTTGGAAGTCGAACTGGAATCGCAGCCAACAGGAATCCTGGGGTCGGTTCCAGAGGTTCTCACAATCCCAGCTGACGAGTCGACCGGATCGATAACCTTCGCTGGAGTCGCAGCTGGAAGCGCAACCCTGACTTTCAAGAGCGGCTCGGTCGTGGTCGGAACGGTGGCCGTTACGGTCCAGGGGCCCCCGAGCCTTTTGGATCGACCAAATGTCGCCATGAAGATTGGCGACACGGTCTTGCTCTCGGTACCGCTGTCGCTTCCGCTCCAGTCGGAAGGGTCTTACACCGTGACGGTCACCTCGGGAAACTCGGTCGTTGTAGTTCTAGCTAGTGGCATCGTCTACCCGGGTGAACCTACGATCCCTGTGATTGTCGAGGGCACGTCACTTGGTGCCTCCACGGTCAGCGTTTCGCTTTCCGGAGGAAACACGAAGTCCTTCGTCGTCGATGTCATGACCGAGTTCCCGTAGCTTTCTTCGACTTCGGGGGCAGGGCACTGAATGGTCGACTTCGGCAAGCGAGTGCGGATACTGGTAGTGCTTGTCCTCGTCACCATGGCCTTGGTAGCCGGTCTACTGGCTGTTTGCAGTGGGCCTTGGTCTGAGGTGGACCGGCTACCAACCCATCCGAGCCAGCTCGCAGCAAGTCCAACTGCGCAGCCATCGGAGCAGTCAGATGAATTTTATGAGGTGTGGATAGAGGGGAGTGTCTCCGACAAGAGCGGCAGTCCCATTTCTGGGGCTTCGATCCGACCAGCGAACGGTGAGTTTTGGATTCTATCCGACAGTATGGGGGCCTTCCGTAAAGAGGTGATGCGTGAATTCGTCAAGTCAAGTACGACCCTCTATTGTTGGAAATACGGATACACGGAAGCATCTGCGCGCGCAGAAGTCGACGAGTCGGGCCGTGTCCGTCTTGAATTCGCTTTGCAGAAGGCGCAAGCACATGGCACGGCAACTCTGGTGTTCAAGAGGCCGGACGGTTCGGCCATTGCAGGATACCCCGTTACCGTTGGAGTTTCCGACCCACGACTCGGCGGTGTTGTCTCCGAAGATGCTGCGCAATCGGATCCTGATGGCCAGCTCTCAATTCCCCTTCACCCGTGCGAAGGTAGGGCGTACGTGTATCCCCAGGGGCGCGGGTACACTTTTGACGAGTCTCCCATTGAAATCGACCTTCGAGAGGCGACGGACGGAGATCATCGCGTTGTCAAAGGGAGTCCGGTGGCCTTTATTACGGCTAAATTGGCAATGTCTAACGGACTTAAGGAAACCCCCGTTCTCCTTTCCGCCTTTCCCGACTGGAGCGTGCCTGGCATTGCGAAGAGCACTGGCATAGTTGACGTTCTAAAGTACACGGCATTTCCATTGGTGTCAGTGAGGGAAGGGATCGTAACTCTCGACTGTGTGCCGCCAGGGGCCTATAGAGTATTGGCTTGCTTTAGCTCTCGTCCCCCGGCCATTCAGAGCGTCCGTGTCGAAAGCCACCGGGGTATCGAGCTTGATTTCCAAGAAGTCCCCGCGGAAGAGACTCAGGTCTACGTGCGGGATGTAGCCGGAAGTCCTGTTGCCGGGGCCATAGTGTTTCCTGTGAAATTAGGTCTCAATGACATTGTTCAGATCCTGAATGGCGCTTCGGGTCTAATCGGTGGCTCGCTTCCTGATTACTACCGGAACGGGAATCCAACAGTGCCGGGAATGGCGAAGTGCGTAAAGCGGCTACGTCGGGCTGGCTTCGCATTCACAGACAACAGTGGTCATGCCTTGGTCGTCCAACAGTCTGCGGGTGACGGCATTGTGACGGTGTTCCACCCGAAATGGGGGCTGTATGTTTCTCGCGCCACTCCAGCTGGCGAGATCCGGCTGAGTCGGTCGCTTGCACCTGTGGATTGGCTCAGGGTGGCTGCGGGTCCGATTGTTGGCAAGGTAGTAGTGGCAATTGTTGAAGATCCAATTGCAAGGATCGGGGGAAAGGTCCACCCTGTCGAAACCTCCTTCTTCCTGCCTGTAAGTCCTGAGGGAGAGGTTGGGTGGCTCAACTTCCCGCCTGGAGATTACCGCGTTGGGGCATTGGTACTTGGTGACGGTGGAGATGTTCTAGTGCGGGGCGCCTCGATGCCGGTATCCGTCGGTCAGGATGGTCGTCCGAACTGCGCGCCTTTCGTGATCTCGCTGGCGCAGAGCGGTGCTGGAGGAGCAGAGGAACGATAGGTGGATGCCCAATGATCCTGAATGAAGGAGTCATGCCGCCACCGATGGGAGGGGCTTCTTGATGGCGTACTTCGGTCCCTTTCTTCTGACGTGGCGTGGACAGTGACGTGGGATACGGGGGCGGCGAAGGGTCTGGATGGCAATGTCGCGGAGGAGTTCGTTGTAGAGGTCGGAGAGTCGAACGGCCGGTGCGCCGAGCATGACGAGGGCGGCCTGGGTGATGAGGCGGAGGGAGTTGGTGAAGTTGAGATCCCCGGACGAGGTCCCCGCGCGGTCGGCGGCGAGGGACATGGTGCGCCGGACGATGGAGTGTGCACAGAGGAGTGCGAAGGCCTTTAGGCGACGGCCTTGGGAGCCTTGCTGCGCAGAGGGATGGGTGCTCCGCCCGCGGGGCCGTGGCAGAGGACGGTCTTGATCTCGTCAAAGGCCATCTCCTCCCTCCAGCGCTCGGGATAGATGAGGACGACCTCCGTTGCGGGGATGCTCTCGGGGAGGTTGGTCACGAAACGGCGGGTGCGGTGCCCCGGGCTCTCGACTTCGATGACACGGACCTCCATCCGCGCGACGCGGGTGCCTCCGTTGGGAAGCCGCAGCCGGGCGTGCATGAAGGCTCGGTACTCCAGCACGGCACCCTGTCGGCGCTTCTTGCCGCAGTCACGGAAACGGACATGGCGGGGAACGGGACAAAGGAACCTGGCCCCCGTGTCGGCGACGGCACTGAGGAAGGGGATCCCGTAGAAACCCGTGTCGAGGAGGAGGAGGTGCTCATCGCTCAGGCCGTCGAGAAGTCCGCGGGCGACGATCTTCTCCGAGGGGCGACAGGAGACGACCCGGGCGTCGAGGGCCAGGCGGTTGGCGATGTCGAAGAGGACCACCATGAGCGCCTGTGGCCAGGAGCTGTCGCCGCCGGCGGACCGGGGCCGGTCGAAGGCGGCCCGATTGGCCTTCGTGTCGGGGACATCCATGCGCACGCCATCGAGGGCGCAGACCCGCAACCCATGGAACCGCGAGGACCCGGGCGCGGCGGTGGCGAGGGCGCGGAGGAGGTGGGCCAAGAGGGCGATGCCGAGTCGGTCGCGGGCGTGGCAGATCGGGAGTCCGTGACGGCGCGGAGGTCGAGCCCTGGGATCCGGCCCCTCAGGGCCTGCCCGAGTCGCGCGAAGAGGGCCGTCAGAGAGTCGGTGGGGTAGAGCGACCGGCAGAGGAGGAACCAGCACATGAAGAGCGGCTGGAGAGGGCTGTGCCGCTGGCGGGGCGTGCCCGCCGAGACGAGGGCCCCGCGCACCAGGTCGGCCACTTCCCCCTCGGCAAGAGCCTCCAGGGAGAAGTCCCGTGCCGTGCGGCAGAATGCATCCTGGGACTTGGTGTGGGTTCCGGAAAGTCTGGCCGGTCCCGTGGCCGTCGTAGGTCTCCCCGATGATGCCCTCCCAACCGAGTCCCGCCATGGGGGCGGGCCGGCCCCCGGGGGGAGGCGTGTAACCACCTTCTGGCGAGGGCCTGCTGAAAACCGAGTGCGCTCAGTCCCACGAGGGAAGCCTGTATTGATCGAGGGTGTCGTTGAGAAGCGGCACAGTATCGCCTATCTCAACGAGAGGGATGAGGAGGAGTTCATCATCGACCCGACGAGGGTCAGGGTGGTGTCCGTTGAGCCAGTGGCCGTCCCTGAAGATGACGACTCCTCCGAGTAGATGAGGCGCAAGTACAGCGCAGAGTGTTATCCTGCCCTTCGGCAGTCCCTCGGGAGGTGACGTGAGATGGAACACATCAAGCTCGGGAACATCATCCGCCCCTGTCCGGTCTGTAAGCTGGGCGCAGAGGAGCTACCCAATCGAGGCAGGCTTGCCTCCGAGATTGAGTGCCCGAGGTGCGGTCAATACTCCATCTCCAGCACTGCCGAGGCGGTCCTTGAACACCGCCCAGACACGTTCCGGTACGCGATGTCGGCGCGCCTCCGTGCTTACACAGAGCGGGGCGAGTCACCGCCGATGGTGATGGATGCAGACCTAGATGGGTATCTGACGGATTCCTCTGTTCCACGGCGCATCAGCGATCGCATCGACGCATTCCTCATCTCCACTCACAAGAGGATGGGGCGTATCGGCGTCCCAGCGCAATTCTCAGTGCACGACGATTACCCGTTGTTCCACTGCAAGGATGATTCCGAGTTCCACCACTTCTTGATGCTGGCGCTCAATATGGGACTGGTAACGGTCGGTTCTCGTGACGCAAGCGGACGGGTTCCAGTGGAACTCACTACCAGTGGTTGGATGCGACTCGATGAGTTGCAGGGGCCTGCTCCAGCAACGGGCCACCAGTGCTTCGTAGCGATGAGGTTCTCCGAGGAGATGGCACCCGTGTACCAGCAGGGGATGGAGCCTGCCATCCGTGAGTGTGGCTACGAGCCGATAAGAGTGGACAGGGTCGAACACAACAACAAGATCTGCGACCTGATCATTGCGGAGCTGAAGCGGAGCCGCTTGGTTGTCGCCGACTTCACGTTCAATCGGGGAGGCGTCTACTTCGAGGCTGGTTACGCTCTTGGCCTCGGGGTCCCGGTCATCTGGACTCGTCGAGCAACGGCCAGCGATGAGCTCCACTTCGATACGAGGCAGTACAACCACATCGAGTGGACAACTCCCGAAGATCTTCGGGTTAAGCTCAAGGCGAGGATCGAGGCGACAGCTCGCCTGAAGGCCTGAAGTGGTTCACTTCGCATTGGCGAGGAGTTCACCTGCGACTGAGGCCAGCTGGGTTTTTCCTTCGGCGTACGCCATCCCCTTCGCCACGCTCGTGATGCCGTTGACGACGCCCCAGACGGTCATCTCGCCGGGGTTCTCCGGCAGGTGGACGGCCTTCAGAACCTCGGGGGCGAGGGCCTTCGGGATGCCGAACTCCCGCTGGAGTCGCTTCCCCGCCTCGTCCGGGCTCCCGTCCCTCGTGAAAGGCGTCCTCGCCGCCTTCTCGATGACGGCGTACTCCTCCGGCAGGAGCTGATTGGAGATGGTCCGGAGCTCCCTG